>NZ_JAWORT010000004.1:0-321129 GCF_033337975.1 Vibrio sp. Vb2880 | reverse complement strand
CTTTAAAATACAAAACGCCCGATGAAGTACATCGAGCGTTTTAGTTAAAAAGTGTCAACCCATATCAGGACGGGTCAAGGCTCAGTTTAGCCGATATTTAACGTAGTGCCATCTGTTGTAGAGGCTGACTTGGTCGTCACCTGATATGTTTTGTCTTTAATCGTTGATACGAAATACCAGGTCGACTCTGCCTTGTCGGGCGTAAAAGTAACGCGCATAAAGCCACGCTGTTTGATGTCTGCCCACTGTAATTCTGACACTAAGTGCGGCAGCGTGTATTCCATTTGAGCGATCGCAACAGGGTCTAACGCGAGGTAGGCCTCTAACCCAGGGGAACTCACAGAGCTAGTCGCAAACTCTACCCCGATAGGATGCTTAGATACGTCTTTAAGCTCACTTGCCCATGCGTTGTGCGTATCTCCTGCCAAACAGACAAAGTTACCACTGCTGGCTTTGGCCAGTTGATAAACGTTCTCTCGCTCAACGTAGTAACCATCCCATGCATCTAGGTTATATGGCAAAGCAATGGTATCTAAACTTGGGTCAGAGAGATAACCCGTAATCGCAGAGTTTACCGCTAATAACGCCTCTGTTTTTTGTTCTTCAGTGGCAGTAAACAATTGAAACATCGCGGTCATAACCGAACTTGGCAACTCCATACGAGACATTAACACTTGTTGCCCTAGCACATTCCAAGTTGCGTCGTGCGTACTGAACGCATCCATCAGCCAAGCGAGTTGGTCACCGCCTAAGAGCTCTCGGTCTTCACTGCGCGACTGAGCAACTAAACCGCCAATAGCTTCCATCGTTGGTGAGCTGAGCGAGAAATAATCCAACGGTTTATCACGCCCCACAAGTCGCGTGTCGAGCATCATCAAATTGACTAAACTTCCAAACGAAAACTGACGGTAAATCAGCATGTTTGAGAAAGTGTTTTCACGAACGGGCAACCATTCTGTCCACGCGGCAGCCGCAGCTGCACGACGATCATTAAAGCTGCCTTCCTCTTCTTGATGGTTTTCCGCACCATTTTTCCAACTATCATTTGCAAGCTCATGGTCATCCCAGACTGCAATCATTGGTAGGCTCGCATGTAACGCTTGCAGATCAGCATCTTGGCGATATTGCGCATACCGTTTTCGGTAATCATCTAAGGTAATGCATTCAGTGCCTTTGCTTGGTTCTCGCCCTAGTGCCTCAGCATCTTCACTAGCGTAGCCACCAGCACCATACTCATAAATGTAATCACCGAGATGAAGTACCACATCAAACGGTTCTTGCTCATGTTGATTTAAGATCTCTCGATACACATGGAAGTAACCAGCGGGATAGTTTGCGCAAGAAACAACCGCCATGGATGCCTTTTCTACACCATCCTCTGGTAATGTTTGAGTTTGCCCGACTTCGCTAGTGACATCTCCAACCATGAATCGATAGTAGTAACGAGAATTTGCGTTGAGATTTTGAACATCGACTTTTACCGTGAAATCTCGGCTCGTGTCTGTGGCAAAAGTGCCACTTTGCACGATATCAGTAAAATTTTCGTTAGATGAAACTTGCCAGCTTACATCTGCGTAGCTCGCTGAGGTTGTAACACGAGTCCAAATGATTACTTGTGTTTGAGTAGGATCTCCACTCGCCACTCCGTGCTCAAAGGTAACCGCAACAGATTCACTAGCATCGCTACCACAGCCCACCAGCCCGGTAACAATCGCCGTTGAAGAGGCAGCTTTCATAAAGTCTCGACGAGACAAAGACATATTGACTTCCTTTCTTATTGTGTTTGTTTTTATGCCCAAATGACGTGGTGACTCAATCATCCTTGTGTGCCAATAAGGGACGTTAATTCGAACTTACAGACCAACCACTTAGTCGGTAATTTGTCCTAAAAACACAAAGTTAGAAGCTAGTTATGACAATTGCATTTCCAAACGTTACATTTTTGTTAATTTAAGTGCAAATACTCTATATTCATCACACTTCCAAGACCTGTGACAAAAACCTCAAAATAAAAAAGCGACCTACTTTGAGGTCGCTTTTCATTGCACTATTGTTAAGTGGTACATCGATGAAGTGGAAATGCTCAGCCTAAAACTTGATGTTAAGGACATCTTGTTCTGACGTATCCACCTTCAACTGACTGCGAGATTCTATGTACTCGATTTGCTGAACATCGAGCGAATATGGCATAACGACTCGCAATTCATTGATCCCTTCATGTTTAGCTAGCTGAGTTAAGCGGACCAAATTGGATTCATCACTTTTACGAGAAGACATCGATTTTAATGCGGCATCCCACAACCGATCTTCAGGCTTGCTCAATTCCGCAATGTTCTGTTTCCACATCAAACCGAAAATAGGCGCTATGGTGGCAAATGCCTCTAAAAAGGTCCATTTTTTACTACCTGTCGCTCCTAAAAAGCTAGTGTAGTCGAATTCAATGCACGTCTTTCCTTGTTGATCCATTCTATGCCCCCGACACTCGAAAATGAGATATACCAAATATCGTTCAACTGTTTTGATATAGCAATGGGATATAAAACATTCGTCTTTTATGCCCTAATTTACATACAAAAGGAAATATTAAAACCAGCTTTGTAACAACTGATGTACAGCTTCGCCATATATAAGCATTCAATTGATTAATATTTCAATTAAGAAACTAAAAACAACACGCAAGTAACGCTATCAATATGAAATCATTATAGATTCACCAAGAAAATATCAATTCTTGTCACAACGTCATCCGCCGACCTACTTCACATCAATCACTCGACTGGCCTTTTTATACTGTATCTTCCAACCCGCCCAACGTGGCAGCTCCCAACGCTTCGGGTCTCCCTTTCGGTTTCCCTCTCGATAAACGACCTGTACCAGCTTGCGAGACGCGTAATACTCGACATCTAGTTGGAGTTCTGGCAGCGAAAGTTCTAAAGGGTACTGCTCCGTGAAATCGTCGTATTCCCATTCTGGAACACCATTAAATGTTAAGTCTTCTGGTTCAAACAACGCCATATCATCGATATTTTCAACGCCTAATGTTTCCAACTGATCCTTTAACCAGCTAGAAAATGTCAAGGAGGCCAAGTCGTTAACCTCTTCTCCTTCGACATTAAGGCCCAATGCGTTGTAGAGTTTCCAGTGTTGGATTTGCTGTTTTCTTTGAGAAGCAAAACCTGGTAACAGTGTCTCGTCTTCTATCATTTCGACAATAGACTGAACAGCAACATCACCTTTTAACGCTTGATGTTCAGTACAGATTATTCGCCCAGCGTAGACCAAGTACATCGTTGCTCTTGGGGTCTCCTCTTCATAATTCGTCTCACCTTGTTGCCATACCCCTAGCTCAAGTTCGCGTAATAACGTCAGCGGGATAGGCATCATAACCGATGCGAGGTTTAGTGTTTGCTTAACGCCTCGTCCTGGCACGCTATGGCTATCTAGCACGATGGCCGCTTCTTCTTTATCAGGAAAGCGGCTGTTACGCCCAACCAGCATCTCGACTACGCCATTTCCTAGAGCATCTCTTCGACGAGCTCGTCGGACAAACACAAGCTCAGGGTGCAATGAGGCGATGGAGAAAAAGAGCGCTTCACGTTTATATCGAGAGGCAACGTCAAGTTCCGGTAATTCAAATACTTCTCGCATTTGTTTCGCTAAACCTTGCGCCTCTTCGAGTGCGCTGGCATCAATGACAATGCCCGGAAGTCGCTCCCCCCGAACCAAACAGATAAGCAAAGAGGCATCACACCCGTATGGCTCCTCTTGAGATAGAAGCTCAGCAACTTCACCACTTTGTCGCTGATAGAGCTGCGCAGGCACAGATAAGGCGGCAGCCAAATCAATCATTGCTTCCTTCTCTGGCTTCGCTTGAATTCTGGTAACGAGATCGGCAAACAGTGCATCAATGGGTAGTGGATATACTTTTCTCCCATGCTGCGTGACATTGCCATCCTCATCAATCGCTTCCATAGATAACAACGTCGAATGAGATGCCTCTAGCGACTTTGGGGGAATTGAGTCGAGAAAATCGAGTGTTGAGAGACGGTACCCACAACAAGCCGCTGCCAGCATGGGCTCGACGAGCTCTTCTCTGTGTAATTCTGGAGGTGTCACCAACTCTAAAGGCGCGTGCTCACCATATAGACGAATACAAGCCCCTTCGGTAACGCGACCTGCTCGCCCCATTCGCTGCGCGGCACTGGCCTTAGAAATGTTGGTTAATGTCAGTGCTGTACGTCCATTTCGTTGTACAGTTCTGCGCTCTAAACCACTATCGATTACCACACGGATATTAGGAATGGTCAGAGAGGTTTCCGCGACGTTGGTTGCCAATACGACTTTCCGTTGCTTTTGTACCGTCAGCGCACGATGTCGTTCTTCATCACTGACCGAGGCATGAAGTTTAACCACCATGACATCACTGCTGCTTTGTAGCATCTGCGCGCATTGGGCGATCTCTTTACGTCCTGGGAGAAAAACAAGAATATCGCCATCTTCATCTTCCAGTGCTTCTTTTACCGCTCCGACAACTTCCTGTTCACATCCCTTTTTGTTCGGTAAATAGCGGCTGTCTGTGGAACGATGTGTCACCGTGACTGGAAAGCAACGTCCTTCCGAACGCAGACGCTTAGCATCCAGGTAACGCGCTAGCTTTTCGCCTTCTAAGGTAGCGGAAGTGACGATCAATCGATGTTGATTTTCTTGCTTCAAAATGGCGGTTAATAGATCAATATCCCAGCGTCGCTCGTGAAATTCGTCCACTATCACGACATCAAAGTCTGCTAGCTTGTTTTCCGAAAACCAACGCAGTGCAACCCCCGGAGTCACAAATACAACTTCGGTTTTTTCATCAAAGTAGGCATGAAGCTTGATCGCGTAACCGACTTTGCGACCTATTGGCTCTCCAGATTGATCAGCAAGAAATTCAGCCAGCGAGGTACAAGCAATTCGACGTGGTTCAATAACCAGAACGCGTCCGTGTTTTGCCGCCCACATGGGCAAGCGGGTAGATTTACCCGACCCGGTTTCGGCTTCCACCACAAGATGGTTAAGGCTTACATGATGGTCAAACTCAGCTTGCAGGCTGTCGATAGGTAGTTGAAACATAGAAATTGGATTTGATTTGATGATGCAAAACATTATACCCAAGTAAAAAAATCCTGCTTTAGGTATCTCTAAACAACCAATATTGCCGATATTTTCGTCGGTATCTGAATTTTTTTGCGACATTACATTGATGTGCATCAACGCATGTTTACAACTAAATAGTGAACCCGTTAAAATTTGGTGCGCATCCTTCAACCCTACATAAGGCACCCAATGAACAACGATAAACGCCCACTATATATTCCATATGCGGGTCCGGCTCTTTTAGCAACCCCTCTTTTGAACAAAGGCAGTGCATTCTCTGCTGAAGAACGTAGTTCATTCAACTTAGAAGGTCTGCTTCCAGAGTCGACCGAAACTATCCAAGAGCAGGTGGAACGTGCCTACCAGCAATACAAAAGTTTCGAAAGCGATATGGATAAACACATTTATCTGCGTAACATCCAAGACACCAACGAAACATTGTATTACCGCCTAGTGCAAAATCACATTTCTGAGATGATGCCTATCATCTACACGCCGACTGTTGGCGCAGCATGTGAAAACTTCTCTAACATTTACCGTCGTGGTCGCGGTCTGTTCATTTCATACCCGAACCGTGACCGTATTGACGACTTGCTGAACAACGCAGCAAACCACAACGTTAAAGTGATTGTTGTGACAGATGGCGAACGTATCCTTGGCTTGGGTGACCAAGGTATCGGCGGCATGGGTATTCCTATCGGTAAACTGTCACTATATACCGCGTGTGGTGGTATCAGCCCTGCTTACACGCTACCAATCGTGCTTGATGTGGGTACCAATAACCCGCAACGCTTAGCTGATCCGATGTACATGGGTTGGCGTCATCCTCGTATTACGGGTGCAGAATACGATGCATTTGTAGAAGAGTTTATCCAAGCGGTACAGCGCCGTTGGCCTGATGCTTTGATCCAGTTCGAAGACTTTGCTCAGAAAAATGCGATGCCTCTTCTTGAGCGTTACAAAGACCGCGTGTGTTGCTTCAATGATGATATTCAGGGTACTGCTGCTGTTACTGTTGGCTCTCTACTTGCAGCTTGTAAAGCAGCAGGAACTCAGCTTTCTAAACAACGTATTACCTTCCTAGGCGCAGGGTCTGCTGGTTGTGGTATCGCAGAAGCGATCATCGCACAAATGGTATCGGAAGGAATTTCTGACGAGCAAGCTCGCTCACAAGTTTACATGGTTGACCGTTGGGGTCTGTTACAAGAAGGCATGCCTAACCTTCTTGATTTCCAACAACGCTTGGTGCAAAAGCATACCAATACGAAAGAGTGGGAAAATGAAGGAAATGGCTTCTCACTACTCGATGTTATGCGTAACGCCAAGCCAACGGTACTAATTGGTGTTTCTGGTGCGCCTGGCCTATTTAGCCAAGAAGTCATCGAAGAAATGCATAAACACTGTAAGCGTCCGATTGTCTTCCCACTGTCGAACCCAACAAGCCGCGTGGAAGCGACACCGAACGACATCATTCGTTGGACAAATGGTGAAGCACTGGTTGCAACAGGTAGCCCATTTGAGCCAGTGGTTCATGAAGGTCGCACTTACCCTATTGCACAATGTAACAACAGCTACATCTTCCCAGGCATTGGCCTTGGTGTACTTGCTGTCAATGCAAAACGTGTCACTGACGAGATGCTAATGGAATCAAGTCGCGCGCTAGCAACATGTTCTCCTCTAGCAATCAATGGTCGTGGTGCACTACTTCCACCACTGGAAGAGATCCACTTGGTGTCGAAAAAAATCGCATTTGCCGTTGGTAAAAAGGCAATTGAACAAGGTGTCGCATTAGAAATTACTGATGAAGCATTGAACGTGGCGATTGAACAGTCGTTCTGGCAACCTGTTTACCGCCGCTACAAACGCACTGCGTTCTAAGCTTGAGACAATTCGTTTAATAATTAGCCCCTACCATGTAGGGGCTTTTATTTTTTTATCATCCTAACCAGATTTTGGCATAAATGGGCTTCTCTCTTTTTGTTTCTATCAGATATGATGAGAACTACATTTTTAGTTAAGGATATAAAACGTTTTGTTGTTTTCTCGCATAAGATCAAAGTGGAAGCTGAAATTTTCCTGGAAGCGATTTGCTTTGATTTTGTCGATCTCTGCACTTAGTCTGCTTGTTTCTGTTATTGCCATCGACCGGTGGGTGGTTTTACAAGCCAAAGAGAGCATTTTCACTGAATACGAGCAAATCCCTCAACATGAGGTTGCCGTAGTTCTTGGTACCAGTAAATACATCGGAAAGATCCTCAACACTTACTACACTCATCGCATTAATGCGGCGATTGAGCTTTACAACCAAGGCAAAGTAAAACAGTTTTTATTGAGTGGTGATAACGCCCACCGTTCATACAACGAACCGTGGACAATGAAACGCGACTTACTTAAAGCAGGCGTGCCTGAAGAAGTGATTCACCTTGATTATGCTGGCTTTCGTACCTTAGATTCGATTGTACGAGCAAAAAAAATTTTTGCTTCGGAGCGATTTCTGATTGTGACTCAACGCTTTCACTGCGAACGCGCACTGTTCATCGCTGATGCTTACAGCATTGATGCACAGTGTCTCGCGGTAGCAGGGCCGACGGCCAACAAGCAAAAAACATCGATGCGTGTTCGAGAACTGCTAGCCCGTGTGAAAGCGTTTTTAGACCTGTATATTATCAATACGCAGCCTAAGTTTCTTGGCCCTCAAGAACCTATCGTCGCAGTAAAAGAGCCAAATAAAGCAGCTAACGAGCCTCTTCAAGTCCCCGTCGAATAGAGGAATAACGTGGCTCATAAGCCTAGTAACAGCCTAGTAACATTTCTATAAAACAAATGGGTAGTTTTCTACCCATTTCCAATTCTCAACATCACACTTTCTAATTTGCTCTACGATTCAGGCAAAACTCTTTTTCGCATTCAAAGTAACATTTCATCAATAAATAACTACAAGTCAGTTACTTTGCCATAAAAAACCGACAAAAGGCAATGCAAAAGGAGCACTACCCATGACCGCACTCGCTGTGACATTGAAGAATTGGTTCTTCACTCGCAACAGCATGATTTTGAACGCGAATATCCTATTGTTCATTATCTTGTTTAATACCTTACCCTTTGAACCACAAGTAGTAACCGGCCTGAGCATCTTAGTTTTTGTTGCTATTCTGTGGCTAACCGAAGCGATTCACGTCAGCATTACTGCGCTGCTCATACCACTACTTGCGGTATTTTTGGGTGTGTTCAACACTCAAGCCGCACTGAATAACTTTTCCAACTCCATCATTTTTCTATTTTTGGGTGGTTTTGCACTAGCTGCGGCTCTACATAAACAAAAGTTAGATCAAGCGATTGCAGATAAAGTACTATTGCTGGCAAGAGGAAAAATGTCTGTCGCTGTATTCATGCTATTTGGTGTGAGTGCTGGCCTGTCAATGTGGATTTCAAACACCGCCACCGCCGCGATGATGTTACCGCTTGTGCTGGGTGTGATGACAAAGCTAGACGCCAAGAAAAACCACAACACCTTTTTGTTCGTTCTACTCGGTATCGCTTACAGTGCTTCAATTGGTGGTATTGCAACACTGGTTGGTAGCCCACCAAACGCAATTGCAGCAGCTGAAGTTGGCCTTAGCTTCACTGAATGGATGAAGTTTGGTGTACCTATTTCCCTAGTATTAATGCCAATCGCTATCCTCGTATTGTACACGATGACTAAGCCTGACCTTAGCCACAAGTTTGACCTTGACCATCAACCAGTCGAATGGACAAACGGCAAAATGATTACGTTGGCGATTTTCTTACTGACCGTGACGTTGTGGATATTCAGTAAGCCTATTAACGCTATGCTGGGTGGCTTCGCGAAGTTCGATACTCTTGTAGCTATTGGCGCCATCCTTCTACTTGGTGCTTCTCGCGCCGTCGAGTGGAAAGATATCGAGAAAACAACCGACTGGGGTGTGTTAATCCTATTTGGTGGTGGTATCTGTCTGAGTAACGTCCTAAAAGCAACCGGAACAAGCGTATTTTTGGCTCATAGCTTGTCAGGCTTCCTTGAGCAAGCCGGTATTCTCTTAACGATTCTTGCAGTGGTTGCTTTTGTTGTCTTCTTAACTGAGTTTGCGAGTAACACCGCCAGTGCTGCACTACTTGTCCCTGTATTTGCGACCATTGCAGAAGCCTTAGGCATGTCTCCGGTTATTCTTTCTGCACTGATTGCCGTCGCTGCATCTTGTGCATTTATGTTACCAGTTGCAACACCTCCAAACGCGATTGTGTTCGGTACGGGTCATATCAAGCAAAAAGAAATGATGCGAATTGGTTTCGTATTAAACATTGCGTGTATTGCTGCACTAACGCTCTTCGCTTGGTTGTTCTGGTAAAAATAGCAAGTTCGATTAGCACTACACTGCTGCTCACGGTAATCGTATCGATAACCCAAACTTCCCCCCTAAGTGGTGTTCAGCAGTTTCCCTCTTGGTGGCCAGTTGGCCACCTTTTTTCTTTCCTTTCAGTGAACGGCTATCAGGCTTGCTTCTTTTCGCAAGCAAGTAAACCATAATGAGCTTCCACTCGGTTGCGGCCATTGCGCTTCGCCTGATACAACACTTCGTCAGCTCTCGCCATGGTTTCTGAGACGCGTTCATTCTGCATTTGGGCAACGCCAATACTGCAAGTTAATGAATCACCGTGCACCCACAAATGATCCTCCACATTTTTGCGAATCATTTCTGCCTTCTCTAACGCTTGTTCAATATTGGTATCAGGGCAAAATACGACAAACTCTTCGCCGCCCCAACGAACGAGTCGATCGTCTGAGTAAATAGAAGTCGCTACCACCATGACAAATTCGCGCAATATGTCATCCCCCATTTGGTGCCCAAATTTGTCGTTCACCTTTTTAAACTTATCCAAGTCCAAATAGAGAATACTGAAGGTGTTATGCCCCCAGCGAACCTGACGAGATTGTTGTTCCAGCCAGTGTTGCACAGCATATCGGTTCATCGCGCCCGTCAAAGCATCTCGATGCGCTAACTCTGCAAACTCATAGTTTTGAGCTCGCAAAGTATCATTCACCTTTTCCAAATGACGGTGACGCTTTTGCGCTTTTTCATAAGCCACTCTATTTTTTCGTAACTCATGCAGTGAAAAAGCCAGTCCAAGCGCCATCCAAGAGAGTAATAATGCATACAACAATGTTTCTTGCGCAAGGTAAGCGCCTTCAAACTCAATTTTATCAATCACAATTCTATGTTTACCAAGTGCCGCACCAGACCCAGTTGCAATATCAATACGTGTGATGTTTGAAAATTCAGGTGCAGAGTGCTCAATCGCGACTCCGTTATCTGCTAACCACCAGGTCATCACCTGAAGATTTTTAATCGGAATTTCGACAATATCGCTCGAACCCGACGGAGAAAACTGCATGCCATTATATTTAATGGTGTACTCGTCGTCCGGCTTGGAATACTCAGAATTATAATTGCGAAGATACAAACGTAGGTCGTGGCTAGGGTTAGCCCCTATTCCTGCCTCTTCATATCGCACCTTCAATCGAATCGTATGGTAGTTGGAAAGGTCAATACCCTGTGTTGGCGTTGCTGAATCGGTATAAACCGAGATTCCGCAGTAAGGCCAAGCATACGAGCTCTGCTTTAGTTCACAGCTAAGGACTAGGCTTTGCCGATCGTATGTGATATCTGCCTCACTCACACCTCCTTCACTGGCATCTTTAGTTGCATAGATATTGAAATGCTCAGGTGTAATGGTCAGCTTTCGCGTATCGCCAAGCACACTATAAAGGGCAACCAAACTGATAGTGCAAATAGAAAGAGCAAAGATAAAGTTATGGATCCACTTCATGGGCAAGTGACCTGCTGAGATTATACAATACGTGGGGTTCAATAATTTCAAAAATGAAATCAAGGTGATTTATCAAGAAATAAAATCGCTTTTTCATTCAATTCTTAGTTTCGACACATGGTAACGGATTTTGAACCGTTATCACGTTTTAAAATTTCTAAAAAGTGCAGCCCAACTTCTATTTGCGAAGCATTTCACAGCCATAATTTTTAGAAAATAAAACACGATGCATAATAATTTAGTGCAAGACATTTACTTTAAAGCTCCTGTCAACCCTGCATCTCTTCTCCACTTCAGTATATACTGTGCAAAAACACAATAATGAGTAATGTCATGTCATTAATTGCAACTGGCACGCTAAACAAAATGCGTGCTTCTCTGGACGGTGCCGTCAACTACCGTCTTCCTGTCGGTGAGGAAGAAATCGACTTAACTCCTTTTCTGGGTAAAACGCTCACACTGACTCACACTGGCAATATTTTTTGTTGCTCATGTGGAAAGAAAACGAAAAAGAGTTATTCGCAAGGCCACTGTTTTGTATGCATGAAAAAGCTAGCAAGCTGCGACATGTGTATCATGAAGCCAGAGACCTGCCACTACGATCAAGGGACTTGTCGCGAACCACAATGGGGTGAAGAGAATTGCATGGTGGATCACTTTGTCTACCTGTCCAACACATCCAGCTTAAAAGTTGGTATTACTCGTCATACTCAAATCCCGACTCGTTGGATTGACCAAGGCGCGACTCAGGGCTTGCCAATTTTTAAAGTAAAAACTCGCCATATCTCCGGTTTAATTGAAGTTGAACTGGCGAAACATATCGCAGACAAGACCAATTGGCGCACACTGCTAAAAGGTGACGGTGAACCTATGGCATTGCAGGACCGTTTTGCTGAGCTATTGCCTTTAGTCGAAGAGAAAATTGCCGAGATAAAACAGCAATTCGGCGAAGATGCCATTGAAGTATTAAACGAAAGCATTACCGACCTTAGCTACCCGGTACAACAGCACCCAACGAAGATCACTTCGCATAACTTCGATAAAAACCCGGTTGTTACTGGCACTTTGCAAGGCATTAAAGGTCAATACCTCATCTTTGATACCGGCGTTATTAATGTAAGAAAATTCACTTCCTATGAAGTTGAAGTTAGTGAGTGATCGCTTGCAGAACGCGTTGATTCAAATAAAAATGAAAAAAGCTCGATTTTGACTCGAGCTTTTGTTTTTCTATTAGGAAGAAATCGTTAGTTATGCGTCAAGGATGCTTTCTAGCACATCGAATAACATATCGACTTCTTCTATTGTGTTGTAATGCATACAACCAATTCGCACTACACCACCCGATTCTTCTAAACCAAGTTGACGAACTAAGCCCAACGCATAAAAGTGACCATTCCATACACAAATGTTATGTTCACCCAGTGTTTTCGCGATGAACTCTGGAGAATATCGGTCAAACGTTAGCGCAAAAGTTGGCGTGCGGAGTTGGCTATCTTCCTTTGCGATACCGAATAGATTGACACCATCTAATGCATTCAAACGCTGCAAGAAACGCTCACTCAAGCGCTGCTCATGTTGTTCATACAGTTGGTAGCTTTGCTCCAATCGTTGGCGAAGAGGTAAACCGACTTCACCAAATTGAGCCAGATACTCAACCGCAGAAACGACACCAGCAAGACCTTCAAAACTTTGCGTTCCTGTTTCAAATCGACCAGGGCCTATATTAGTGGCAGGCTCGACTTTGTAAGGGCGAATACTGTGAAGCCACTGATCGGCTATGTAAGCAATACCAACGTGTGGTCCGAAAAACTTGTAAGCTGAGCAAGCTAAAAAGTCACAACCTAACGCTTGAACATCAACCAAATGATGAGGCGCATAATGGACGGCATCCACATAAACTTGTGCCCCAACATTGTGCGCCATGCTGACTACTTGCTGTACATCCACAATAGAGCCCGTCGTGTTCGATGCATAAGTCACAGCGACAAGGCGCGTTTTATCAGAAAGAAGGCGGCTTAAATGCTCCATATCAAGCGTACAATCTTCTTCGTTGATACGAACTTGATGAACCGTAACGCCTTTATCTTCTGCCGCTTGCTGCCAGCTGGATACATTTGAATAGTGATCCAAAGCGGAGACAATGATCTCATCTCCTGCTTGCCAATCTCGACTAATCGCGCGACTAAGCTGAAAGGTTAGTGAGGTCATATTGGCACCGAAGACAATATTGCCAGATGAAGGGGCATTAAGTAGAGCCTGAGCCGACTCACGCGCATTTTGCATTACGTCAACGGTCACTTGGCTAGAAAAATAATGCCCGCCTAAGTTAGCGTTGAAACGACCTAAATACCCTACCATGCTGTCTAGTACTGATTGAGGCACTTGTGAACCACCTGGACCATCAAAAAACGTCACGGGCTTGTCGTTGTGGTATTGAGCCAACGCCGGAAATTGCTCTCTGATCTGATTAAGATTGAAGTTCATTACGCTTATCCGTAGCAGTGAGTACAAATACATCCATATGGCCCGCTTCGTCATCAATAACAGAGCGGATTGGGCACGCGTTATGCCACAGCTTGCTATCAGCCAAGATTGCGACCTCTCCGGTTTCTAGCACTTTACGGAAAAATGGGGCTTGGTTATGGCTGCTGTACAGCATGATGTCGCCACCGATGATGTTATGGCGTCCCACACCAACCATTGCAATGTGATCAAAACCGTCTTGGTGCACACCTTCAGGTGCTACTTGGGTTTCTTCTTCCAGTGCCCTGATACGGATTTGGTGAATTTCTATTTCTTGACCGTTTGGCAGATGATTCGCATTGACAAACAATTCACACATTTCTCGAAAGCCATCGCTGGTAAGAATATCCTTCTCAATTGGCTCGAATTGTCTTACAACATCACCTTGAAATCGGTTGATATCAGAGGATTGAACAAAGCTATTTTTATTTAAGTCGATGACTTTGCCGTTATCAAAACCAACCACAGAATAACGTCGTAGTCGATACTGACCATCTGCATGTTCGGTACGAGGCAGTTCTTCAAACGATGGGGAAAGCTGCTCAATTGCTGCCATGCTGAGCTGTGTTAAATGTAGAGTATTCTCACGTGAATGTAACATCATTTGCTCCTTTAATGAGGCACATTAATTAACATTTAATTTACACACTAGGTTACGCAAATATTCTGCAATTACCAGTTTTTAACGTTGATAGCTTCAACAAAACGACGAAAACAACATAACAAACCAAACCAAGCCACAAAAACAGAGCCATGTTTCAGTTTTACGCTTTGACAATATTTGAAACTAGACTTCTCTACTACGAATAGAATTTTATGCTAGAAGTCAACGTTCTCAATCAATATTTAGTGGGTTCTAATCTATAACCAATTATTCGATCACAATCGTTGTTTATGCTTTTAAAGCACTAAGAATTTCCATACAATCGAGGGGAAATGTTACGCCCTTTTTGGAGCCATAATGAGCGACGTAAAACACTGTAAATTATTAATTCTTGGTTCTGGTCCTGCAGGATACACAGCTGCCGTCTACGCAGCGCGTGCAAACTTAAACCCTGTGCTTGTGACGGGAATGCAACAAGGTGGTCAGCTAACCACCACAACTGAAGTTGAAAACTGGCCAGGCGATGCTGAGGGACTGACAGGTCCAGCATTGATGGATCGCATGAAAGAACACGCCGAGCGTTTTGAAACTGAAATCGTATTTGATCACATCAATGAAGTAGAGCTATCACAACGCCCATTTCGTTTAAAAGGCGACTCAGGTGAGTACACTTGTGATGCCTTAATCATATCTACCGGCGCATCAGCAAAATACCTTGGCCTTGAGTCTGAAGAAGCATTTAAAGGTCGCGGCGTTTCTGCTTGTGCAACCTGTGACGGTTTCTTCTACCGTAATCAGAAAGTTGCAGTTGTGGGCGGTGGTAACACGGCTGTTGAAGAAGCGCTATACCTATCTAACATTGCGTCAGAAGTTCATCTGATCCACCGCCGCGATTCATTCCGCGCAGAGAAGATCCTTGTGAAACGTCTGATGGATAAAGTTGAAAGCGGTAATATCGTTCTTCATACCGATCGCACTCTCGATGAAGTACTGGGTGACGATATGGGCGTAACGGGCGTCCGCATTAAAGACGTGAACAGCGGTGCGACAGAAGATATCGATGTAATGGGTGCATTCATCGCAATTGGTCACCAGCCAAACACACAAATCTTTGAAGGCCAAGTAGACATGAAAGATGGCTACATCATCGTTCAATCAGGTCTTGAAGGCAACGCAACACAAACTAGTATCGAAGGTGTATTTGCAGCTGGCGACGTAATGGACCACAACTACCGTCAAGCGATCACCTCTGCAGGTACAGGTTGTATGGCTGCATTAGATGCTGAACGTTTCTTAGACTCACTTGGTGACAAATAACTTTTCACATTTGTGTCATATCCTTAAAGCCCAGCGGTATTCCCGCTGGGTTTTCTTTTGTATACTACCGCCTCATTAAAACAATTATCATTAAGCCTTCACGATGGATAAGAAAAAGCAAAGCAGCTTGAATAAGTGGCTGAAGCAACAAAGTAAGTTAGCCAAGCGCTGGCTTATGATTGCGATAGGCCTAGGCGTACTTTCAAGCGTGTTTTTATTGGCTCAAGCAGCCCTGCTCGCCTCCATTCTGCACCAGTTAATCATTGACCAAGTCGACAAAGCCGAGCTCATTTGGCATTTTGTTGGGCTCGGTGGCACGGTTATCGGTCGAGCTGCTTGTACCTGGGGTCGAGAGCTTGCCGGTTACCGTTGCGGGGAGCAAATTCGAGTTTATATTCGCCAACTCATTTTAGATAAAGTTCATAAACTTGGGCCAGCTTACATCAAAGGCAAACCTGCTGGCACTTGGGCAACGCTCATCTTAGAGCAGGTAGAAGATATGCAAGATTTCTTCTCACGCTACTTGCCTCAAATGTCATTATCGGTACTAGTGCCTTTCATCATTTTGGTTGTCGTATTCCCAGTAAACTGGGCAGCAGGCTTGATCTTCCTGGTCACTGCACCACTAGTGCCTATTTTCATGGCACTGGTTGGGATGAAAGCCGCAGAAGCAAACCGTAAAAACTTTAAAGCGATGCAGCGTTTGTCGGGTCACTTTTATGACCGCTTGCAAGCAATGACAACCATTCGCTTATTCGATAGAACAAAATCTGAAACTGAGACGCTAAAGGGTGCTTCAGAAGTCTTTCGTACTCGTACCATGGACGTTCTGAAAATCGCGTTTCTGTCTTCTGCGGTGTTAGAGTTTTTCACTTCTATTTCTATCGCAATTACCGCTGTCTACTTTGGCTTTAGTTATATCGGGGAGTTGGACTTCGGCTACTACGGCACAGGTGTTACGCTGTTTGCTGGTTTGTTCATTCTGATTCTTGCTCCAGAGTTTTATCAGCCATTACGTGATTTGGGCACGTTCTATCATGCGAAACAGCAAGCGGTTGGCGCAGCAGAAAGCATTGTCGAGTTTCTGGATTTAGAAGTCGATCAAATCAAAGATGGTACCCAAGCGTTAGATAAAAACAGCCCTATCCATATTGAAGCGGACCAGTTAACCATTTTTAGTCCGGAAGGTAAGCAGCTCGCAGGTCCCCTATCCTTCTCTCTTGAAGCCAACAAAAGTACGGCTTTAGTTGGACCAAGTGGCGCAGGTAAAACAAGCTTGGTAAACACCATCCTCGGTTTCATGCCTTATCAAGGTAGCTTGAAGATTAATGGTTGTGAATTGTCGCAACTGGATCTAGCCACATGGCGAGAGGCAGTAAGCTGGATTGGTCAAAACCCGATGCTATTACACGGTAGCATTCGAGATAACATCACACTAGGTAAGCACAATATTCAGGATGCAGACGTACATTCTGTGTTGAATGACTCTCACGCTGCTGAATTTGTTGAAATGCATGGGTTGGATTATCCGATATCTGATCGTTCTGGTGGTTTATCTGTCGGCCAAGCGCAGCGTTTAGCACTGGCTCGCGCCATGCTACAAAATGGTCGTTTTTGGTTATTAGATGAACCAACCGCAAGCTTAGATGCTCGCAGTGAAAAACTCGTGATGGAAGGCATTAACAAGTATGCGCATGCCACAACGAATTTGATGATTACTCACCAACTTGCGCCTTTACAAAACGTATCGCAAATTCTTGTTATGCAGGACGGCCAGATTGTTCAACGTGGTGATTACGCCACACTGTCGACAGAAGATGGCTTATTTAAAGACATGTTGGAAGCGAACCTCGCACAACGTGAAACAGACAAGGGGAACTTAGATGCGTGATTTACTCCCTTATCTAAAACTCTATAAAAAACACTGGTTTGGTCTTTCGCTAGGTATGCTACTGGCATTTCTGACCTTAGCGGCGTCTATTGGCTTATTAACGCTATCAGGTTGGTTTATTTCAGCCGCAGCGGTGGCAGGCTTGACGGTTGCTCGTGAGACCTTCAACTACATGTTACCAGGTGCCGGGGTACGCGGCGCTGCAATGGCTCGAACCGCAGGTCGATGGGGAGAACGTGTCGTTAGCCACAATGCAACGTTCAAGCTGCTTACCGATCTACGTATCTTCTTCTTTAAGAAACTTGCACCACTGATTCCGGGTCGTGTTTCTACGATGCGTGATGCCGATCTGCTCAACCGCCTAGTAGCGGACGTAGATGCGATGGATCACGTTTACCTTCGACTTATCAGCCCTGTCGTGATTGGTATTTTTGGCATATTGAGTTTAACGGCTGTCCTGGCGTTCTTTGATTGGCATCTCGCCTTACTGCTTGGTTCGATTCTTACCGTCATGTTGTTTGTATGGCCGGTGCTGTTCTATAAACTGGGTAAAAACAATGGCGAGAATCTCACTCATCATAAAGCGCAATTGCGAGTGGCGACACTGGACTGGCTTCAAGGCTACAGCGAACTGAGTATCTTTGGAGCAGAAGAACGTTATCGTAATCTCATTCTAGAGAAGCAGAAGCAGTTGCTGTCTAACCAGTTTGTGAACGCGAATTTAACGGGCATGGCTTCAGGCCTGCTTATGCTGGTGAACGGCATTACACTGGTTGTGATGCTTTGGTTTGCTGCAGACGGCGTAGGTGGTCGTGCTCCTGATCCTTGGATTGCGCTGTTTGCGTTTGCAACCATGGCGAGCTTTGAGATTCTGATGCCTATCGCGGGCGCATTCCAGTATCTCGGTCAAACGTTGACTTCTGCTCGTCGTTTAAATGAAGTAATTTTGGCTGAACCTGACGTTGTCTTCCCTGAGCAGTCGAAACATAAAGACACAACGTTAGACATTGAATTCGACAGCATTGATTTCACTTACCCTGACGGTCAGCAAAAGGTGCTGAAAGACTTGTCACTCTCACTACCGTTGGGCACTAAAACTGCAATTGTAGGTCAAACAGGTTCAGGTAAATCAACACTGATTCAGCTTCTTTGCCGCTACTGGGATGTTAACCAAGGTGAAGTTCGAATCGGTGGTACAAAACTGCAAGATTGGAGCGAGTCGGACCTGCGAGCAGCAATGACTGTGGTCAGTCAACGCGTAGATGTACTAAACGGGACACTACGTGACAACTTACTCATGGCCGCTCCGGATGCAAGTGATGAGCAACTGTCTACTATTTTACAAAAAGTCGAGCTTGGCGGACTTCTTGAAGAGCCGGGGTTAGACGCTTGGTTAGGCGACGGCGGCCGTCAGTTATCTGGTGGTGAGAAACGTCGAATCGGTATTGCTCGAGCATTGCTACGTGATGCCCCAATCCTACTCTTAGATGAACCGACTGAAGGCCTCGATAAGCGTACGGAACAAAAAGTGATGGCGCTTTTCAATGAACACTTTGCTAATAAGACAGTAGTATTCATTACACACCGACTGATAGAGCTAGAAAGTATGGATAGCATCTGTTTGATGGAACAAGGTGAGATCATCGAACAAGGCGACCATCCAACGCTACTCGCTCAAAAAGGTCGTTACTACCAGCTATTACAATCTCTATAATTCGATTTTCAGTGACGAGAAGGGCTCATCAAACGATGAGCCCTTTTGTTATTCCTGTATTATTAGTTACCTAATTAAGCACGTATACAGTGCTGATTTACCGACCAGATTTTTTGAGATAAGCCGCCATTTCATCTTCCGGAACCATGCCCCCACCAGTTGCCCAAACAAGATGTGTTGCGTTTTTGAGTTTTTCTTCGTCAAATTTCATTTGAGACTGATAAGCATGGTTATTCGAGACGTGCACTGCCCCAATCATACCGGCTAATGCAGAAGGCTCTAGATTAATACCTTCCAGTTCACTTAACTCACCCAAGTGGTGATACATACGAGCGTCATCAATGGTGTAAAAACCATCAAGTAGCCTTTCCATCGCTCTTCCGACAAATCCCGAAGCACGCCCGACTGCCAAGCCATCAGCGGCGGTGATGTTATCGATACCCAAATCTTGTACCGAAATATCGTCATGCAAGCCTGTATGTACGCCCAACAGCATGCACGGGGAGTGCGTTGGCTCCGCGAAAATACAATGGACATGCTCGCCAAACGCTACCTTCAAGCCAAATGCCACGCCACCAGGCCCGCCGCCAACACCACAAGGAAGATAAACAAACAATGGATGATGCTCATCAACCACGATTCCCAAGTCATCAAACTG
This sequence comes from Vibrio sp. Vb2880, assembly GCF_033337975.1. Lineage (NCBI taxonomy): Bacteria > Pseudomonadati > Pseudomonadota > Gammaproteobacteria > Vibrionales > Vibrionaceae > Vibrio > Vibrio sp. Vb2880. Next base: position 301,442 of record NZ_JAWORT010000004.1, on the reverse strand, counting down.
CTGCTTAAGACGCTCACCCGCAACAGAGTAACCTAGAAACAGCGTCCGTGAGTTTTCATCATCGATAAAGAAACAGTTGGGATCTTTTTCTGCCTCTTTACGACCTTGCGCGACAGCAATACCATAATCTTCTTGGTGCTCTACGACATTAACACCATGTGACCGGAGCTTATTTTTCTTCCATTCCCGCGCATCCGCAGACATGTGGACTGAAACTGAAAAACCCAGCTTCGCACTCATGATACCGATGGACATACCAAGATTGCCGGTTGAGCCAACTGCAATACTGTACTGCTTAAAAAACTGCCGAAACTCATTGCTGAACAATTTGCTGTAATCATCGCTTTCACAGAGCAAGCCGGCTTCAAACGCCAACTTTTCTGCATGAGTGAGCACTTCATAAATACCACCTCTCGCTTTGATCGAACCAGAAATTGGCAAATGACTGTCTTTTTTGAGCATTAAATGGCCCAATATTGGTGTGTCGTATTGCTGCTCCAAACGCACTTTCATATTGGGAATATCCACCACTGCGGACTCAATAACGCCACGCGACGTTTCCGTTTCGGGAAACGCTTTCATCAAATAAGGCGCAAATCGTGCTAGCCGTTCACTCGCCGCTTGAATATCTTTTTCATCTAACCCGACATGAGGTAAGCCTTCCTCCAAGGAAGTGATATGGGGGTTAAACCAACAAACCTCTTCAAGATCAATAAGTGCTGCCAAGAGTGGGAACTGCTTAGTCAGCGCTTCAATATTTGCCTTGGTCATTTTACCTTCCTGGAATGATGTGAGTTGAGATAAACAAAAGCGCCGCAATAGCGACGCTTTGGAGAACAACTATCAGTTTGAGCTTACGCGTAGTTTTTCTCAAACTCTTGCATGAAGTCTACTAACGCTTGAACACCTTCTAGCGGCATTGCGTTATAAATGGATGCTCGCATACCACCAACTGCTCGGTGACCTTTTAGCGCTTTCAGCCCTTTAGAGTCTGCTAGCTCAAGGAAGGTTGCATCCAGTTCAGGCTTAGCAAGTTGAAATGGCACGTTCATCAAAGAACGGTTTGCTGAGTGCACGCCATTACGGTAGAAATCAGACTGATCGATGTAATCATACAGTAGCGCGGCTTTAGCGCGGTTCACTTGCTCAATCGATTTTACTCCACCCTGTGCCTTCAGCCATTTGAAAACAAGACCAGACAGGTACCATGCAAAGGTTGGTGGCGTGTTGAACATTGATTCTTTTTCTGCCAAAACAGTGTAATCCAAGATACTTGGTAGTACCTGCTTCGCCATACCTAATAAATCATCGCGCACGATAGCAATAGCAATGCCGGAAGGACCAATATTTTTCTGAGCGCCCGCGTAAATTACACCGTATTTAGACACATCGATTTCACGAGAAAGAATTGTCGAAGACATGTCAGCAACAATCGGTTTATCGGTGATAGGAAGATCGTTAATCTCAATACCATCAATGGTCTCATTTGGACAGAAGTGAACGTAAGCCGCTTCTGGAGCAATTTTCCATTCACTTGCAGGTAGAACCGCGACTTTCCCGTTGATTTCTGTTTTTGCATCAAACACGTCTGGTTCGCAGTATTTTTTCGCTTCAGCTACCGCGCTTTCAGCCCAATAACCACCATCGATGTAAGTTGCCGTATCGGCATCACCAAGTAAGTTTAGAGGAACAGCAGCAAACTGAGCACGAGCACCACCTTGGCAGAACAGTACTTTATAGTTGTCCGGAATATTCAGAAGATCACGTAAATCCTGCTCGGCTTCTTCTGCAACTTTGATGAACTCTTTGCTTCGGTGGCTGATTTCCATGACCGAAGTACCAAGGCCTTGCCAATCGATTAGTTCCTGTTGTGCTTGCTGCATAACTGCTTTAGGCAGACCTGCTGGCCCTGCACTGAAGTTAAATACGTTGTCCGTATTTTGTTCCATGATGCTCATTGCTCCTGCTATGTAAATATTAAGAAATTAATATCACGTTTTCGCAGTGATAAAAACAAGAAAAGAGGTCTTACGACCTCTTTTTAAAGACTAAGCGTTGAATTGGAACAAATTCGCAACAACACGAATTACTGTTGTTGCATCAAAGCAGGCATAAGTAGAGCCACCAATGGGAACTCATGCCCATTTTCGAACTTCAATTTGCCTTCACCAATTTCTGCTTTTAATTGATAACCGCCCTCTACTTTTTCGATCAACTCCATAATAAGGAGCTCATCAATCCCTTCTTGAATAAATGGGTAATGCGTTACTAATTCATCAGAGAAGTAAGTGCTAAGTTCACCAGTAGTGGCCGTCACCAACTTCATTGGATCTTGAGTAATATGCTCAGTACCTTCAGGGATGGATAGTTGCCACTCGTTGTGGAACTTGCCGTCACCGAACGCGAGTGAAAGCTCGTTCACGGATAAATCAAAACCTTTGCTAAACAGCGTATCGACATGCGGCAATAAATTCGCAATTTCCTGCTCATCTAGCATAGGAGAGCTTTGATAGATAGACATAATTTGATCAAAAGACTGGCTATCCACATCTGCAATTGAGAAATCCAACTTAAAGTTATCGACATCCGTCCCATCAGTTAAACGTAGTTTCTTAGCATCTAGGTTTAATTGACTGTTCAGCTTATCACCAGACTCACTCATCGTAGTGTTACCACGGTAGCTCGCATTTTCAATCAAAAAGACAGGCGTTAAGTTCGCATCAACCACATCTAGCTTCTCTAGAGAGAAAGATTGCTCGCCTAACCAGTAGCCTTTTGCTTGCTTTCCTTTACCTTGCCCTGTCAATGCATTCAGATGAAGCTCTTCACCGTTTTCAAAATCCACTTGAACAGAAGGAACGGAAACTTGGTAATTGAGATCACCCAATACCGTCACATCACCTGTTACTTTTGCAGGGCTTGTAGAAACAGAAACACCTTGCGCTTCGTTACGATAATGCCAACTGTCTAGGTCGAGGATAAATGCTGTATTGCCATTTAGTTGAGTCTGGCTATGCATCGTGAGAGGCAAAAAGTCATTGTCCACCAATTTTGAATCTGCTGTTAGGCTTGTTAGACCGTGGCTAACATCACTGGTTACGTCAAACGTCGTTGGCATACCATCACGCTCTAACTGCGTTTTAAGCTCAGGATCAACAACTGAATAACGAGTCAGCACGACTGAAGACAAATAGCCACGCTGATACTCGACCACTTCGCCTTTAATCATTTCATCATTCATATTGGTAATACCATCTTCAATGATGGACTGACCAATTTGTCCGACAGCCAATGGCCAACACAGTGCTAATGAGATAGCACCACCAATGGCGCCGATTTTTTTAAGATTTTGCATAACGTCACTTATTAGATATTTTCGGTCAGTCTACCCCAAACCACCTGCGGAGAAAACATTGAGACAAATCAGACTATTGATGCTTATTCTAGTCCATTAATCAGGAATCATACTTGGCTCCCACTCATCATGTCCTTTTATTGTTAAAGTTTGCGTGGCGAAGTTTTAACCGGAGCTAAAACATCTGTGAATCGTTATGCTGTGTTGTGTCTCGACAACAACCCAATCAGTGCTGAACAGTTTCGATTGGAGCTGTCTGCCTTCTCAAGTAAGTTTGATATTTTTTCTGTCGAATCGATAGAAGAGGCTCAAAGCGCTTTAGAGTATCTAGAAGAAAGAGAACAGACTGTTGCTTTAGTTATAGCAAGCCATCACGCTCATTTTAACGGCGTGGATTTTCTTATTGGTTTAGACCGGATGCCACATACCGAGCAAGCAAGAAAAATTCTTATTAGCTGCTCGTCTGATATAGAGGCAATTCTCACTGCCGTTAATGAGGGCAGGCTCGACCACTGCCTCACTAAACCTTTGCCAGATCACGTCTTATTTAACACAGTGCAAAAAGAGCTGACCCAATTTATCTTGCGAAATGGCAAAGAAGACCTGCTAAGTTACAGTCAGATATTGGATCATCACAGCTTGTTGCGAGCGCACATCAATAACCAGATGAGCCATTATCAAGCCGGATTCTTACACGACTACCACTCGATGTCTGATGCCGAGTTAGCCGAGCAAGTGATCTCCGCTCTCCAGCAATTTTTCAAAGATAATGACGAAACAAGAGCGTGCCGTACATACTCACCTGAACACTTATTAACCGTGGAAGGCGAGCCAAATTGCTTTTTGTGGTTTATCACCGAAGGTGAAGTGGCTCTGTACAAGCGCGATGAGCAAGGCATGCAGCGAGAGGTTGTACGCCATAACAAAGGGAATATTGTCGGAGGCATGTCGTTTGTTACTGGGGAATGTTCTTTCTCGACAGCTCTAACACTAACCAAAACAGAAGTTATCAAACTCGATCGCAACGTATTCAATAAAGTGATGCAAAGCGACTCAAACTTACTGCCTCTTTTTACAAACTTGCTTTTACGCCACTTCAACCGCCGATTGCAAAGAAGCATCAACACCAAACTGCAACTTCAAAAAACGCTCGAATCTTTAGAATCAGCCCACCAGCAGCTCATTGAAAGAGAAAAAATGGCGATGCTTGGTCAATTGGTTGCGGGAGTGGCCCACGAACTAAACAATCCAGTAGCCGCGATATTAAGGGGCGTAGAGAATTTAACGCATACGCTAGAACGATTACTTAACGATGCGCCCAGTTCCGATATACAAAGCAAAGGCATTGAATTACTGAACAAAGCGCAAACCTCAAAACCCGCTTCAACCGCCGAGCTCAGATCACGCGTAAAAGCGCTTAGCCATACACTTCCAGACCGAGCATTAGCAAAGAAAGTGGTGAGCCTTGGTTTAGAATCCGATCAAGAGCTACTTACCCAACTAACGAGAAAGCAGCAAGCGTCTTATCATGCTCTCAATACACTAGAGCAATACCACAAAGCAGGTTCTACACTTCGCTCAATTAATGTCTGTGCAGCACGAATTGCTGATATGGTAAAAAGCCTGAAAGGATATGCTCGGTCAGATGATGAGACCCTGCACTATGCCGATATTCATGAGGGTATTGAAGACACCTTGGTGATTTTCGAGAACAAATTAAAAATGCACCAAGTTTCAACCGACTATGCAAACTTGCCTTCCATCCTTTGTCAACCGATCGCACTCCAACAGGTGTGGACGAATTTGGTCTCTAACGCCATTGACGCATTTCCAGAAAAAGGGGTGTTAAACATACAAACACGCCTTGTAGAAAAAGAGCACACAAATTATGCCGTTATCTCATTTGAAGATAATGGATGTGGCATTCCTGAGTCGCAAAGAGACGCCATTTTCGAGCTAAACTTCACCACAAAAAAAGAAGGTAACTTTGGCTTAGGCATCGGGCTGTCCATCTGCCAGCAAATCGTAACAGCACACAGAGGGTGGATTGACGTCGAATCAGAGATCGGCCAGTTCACACGAATGACCGTCTGGTTACCAGTCATCGAAGAAGGAGATGAAACATGACCAAGTATCTAATTTTATGTGTCGATGACGAACGAGAAGTCTTGGATAGCGTGCTCCAAGATCTTGCTCCCTTCGAGGAGAACTTTGTTATCGAAGGAGCGGAATCAGTGACTGAAGCTCGGCAAGTGATTGAGGAGATGGCGGAAGAAGAAGTTCAGCTTGCTCTCATTTTATGTGACCACATTATGCCGGAACAAACTGGGATCAGCTTCTTAATCGAACTCAGTCAAAATGGTGACACAAAAGCAGCGCGCAAAGTTTTACTCACAGGACAAGCCGGTTTGGAAGACACCGTAGAAGCCGTAAATAACGCGAGTCTCGATTATTACATTGCCAAACCTTGGAAAGGCGAAGCATTGAGAAAGGCAATCGTGTCTCAGCTTACCGCGTTTGTGATTGAGAATGATGATAACCTGCTATCCTGGACTCAAATCCTTGATTCTGAGGCAATCCTCAACGCCATGGCAAAAAGAAGAGCAAGCTTTGGCGAGTAATAAAGTGTTTAATTCTAACTTGAACTCAACGATGGTCATTGAACCACCTTACCTCGCATAGTAGAACGAGGTTAGAAAAACATCGTTACTTGTCCGAGTGAAATTCTCGGACACTACGTATATGGCGTAGTTTTTGCTTAAACCAAGGAACTATTAAGTTAATTGACAAAACATCGACACATTTTTGTTGGTCGTGGACCTTCCTTTTTATTATGATGTCGGACAAATCAGATTACGGTTCAAGTGGTTGCTTGAATCCATGGAAATAATGAACAAGGTTTATCGTTAGTTATGCGTAAAACACTATTAGCCGCTGCCTTACTAGTGGCATCAAGCCATGCCCTAGCTGCAAACGATCGCAATGCGCCAGCAACTATGAGCAACTTTAGCTACGACTATTTCGAAGCACGTATTGGCGCAAGTCCTGTGACATTTGGTGCTGGATTCAGCAAATCAATTCACCCGAACGCGCATGTTATTGCTCGTATTGACTCTGAGTTTGAAAGTGATTTTGACTCAGCTGCAGGCTTTGGCTTCCATTCTCCGCTAAACAACTGGGCAGATCTTACTGGTGAAATGCTAATGCGCGTTGTGCAACCTTCGAATGAGAGCAGCACAGATGTTGGTATGGAGCTGAACTTAGGTGTTCGCCAATGGTTGGGCCCTCAATTAGAAGTAGGCGGCAAAGTCGGCTACGTTTCTATCGATAACGATGACGATTGGACTGGCTCTGCCTACGCTCGATTCCACTCAACAGAGCTTTTCTCTTTGGGTGCTGAAGCACGTATCAACGATTTTTACGGTGATCAGGTAATGTTCACTACGCGTTTTAAGTTTTAAGATTTGTGCTGTAAGAAAAGAGCAAATTAAAAAAACAAAAACCGAGGTCTCTACCTCGGTTTTTTTGTCTAATTTAATGACTAACTCAATGAAGTGGTAAAAAACTTCAACGTCCTTTTTCCGCTTTTCACACTTGCCTTTACGACCCGCTAACTCCATCGAAACGAGTCAATCATTGTGCGATCAGCTTCGCTTAGTCACACAGTGCCAATAACTGTTTTTTACGCGGCTCTTGGATCAGTTTCCAATGTACGCCATCAGTTGCACCAGAAAATTTCCACAGTAGCTTTACATCAACATCATTACCGTAAGCCGTTTTAACTTTGTTGAAGACTTTTACAGGTCCAAGTTCTAAAAAGGTTTCTACGTCATCAACACCGGCTTTCTTGACCATACGTTCAAGGGTTAGTTGCATGTTGGGTAAGTCTCTTAAGCGTCTACTGGCAGAGGACTTTTGATATTTCCGTTCCTTAATTGAGTATTCAATTGATTTCTGTACCAGTTCATCAAGCCCTACATATCCGGATTCGAATAAATCGGTTACATCATAATAATTTACGGTTGCCGTCGTCTGTTTTTTGACGTGCTTATACTTCTCACAGCTCAGTTGAGTAAACACTTCATCTAGCCCATTACCACCACGTAAGTAGCAGCAATCATTGCTGACAAGCGCAAACATAGCATCATCGGTGAATAAACCAATACCACCGAACATAGAACGTTTTTGGTACTCACTGAAGGTGCGTACATATTTAAAAAAAGCTTGGTCTGTCATGTCCATTGACCTCTTTAATCTGAATAAATTACCCCGATTAGCGATGTCACCAGATAAACAGCAGCTTATAGCGAATTATAAATGTCGATTTGTTGGCGATATTTTTGTGAGTTGTGCTCACCAACTTGCTTAATCATACTTAACGTTGAAAAATAAGTTAGGACATAGGTCACATATAAAAAAGTATAAATTCTGCATACGTGATTAGTTTCACACTTATTGTTTGTGTGGTGATATTTTTTTGACGCATAGCATGCCTAAAACACGCCATCATTATGATCTCGCTGGCAATTACGGGCACATAATACGCATTTAATTGATAAAGAATACGCTGTAAGGGTACACTGTACGAAAGATCTCAAGTACAGCGTCACAATGGAACATTTATCATTTTTTTGGCTGCCAAATAATAAAGATAAGCTTATAAACGCACTGGAATCCGAGTTTGCTCAGCTGGTAGAACAGTCCATCGCCACGGGTAAGATTTCGTTACCTCCTATTCCTGATGTCGTGCTTAAAATTCAGCAGTTATGTGTCGAAGAACACACCACGATTGCCGATGTTGCTAACTGTTTATTGGAAGATCCCGGATTAGCAGCGGTCGTTTTACGAGTCGCTAACTCTGTGATTTTCAATCGCAGAAATATCACCTGCAACGACTTAACTACAGCGGTATCTCGTCTCGGAATACTTCGTGTACGTGATATTGTTACCGCACAAGCGATCGAGCAACTTAAACACTCAGTTAATCTCACTAAAGAATGCAATGCCATCTTGGTGAAGAGTGCGGCGATATCTCGTGAGCTCGGTGCCGTCATGGTGATGTTGGTTCAATCGTTTCGTAGCCACGAGCCAGGCACTTATGGTCATCTAGAGCAAGAAAAGGCGTTATTGGTCGGTCTATTAGCCGATATAGGGTTATTTTGCCTAATTAATGAGTACCACTTGTACTTAGATAGGGGCAATTACTTAGACCCAGATATTGCATTGCAGATCTTCCAAACACGTTGTTCTGCCACAAGTAAACTGGTACTTGAGCGTTGGGGGTTTGACAACGACTTCAGAGAAGTATCCTCAAACGAAAAATACGAATTAACGCGACCAGAAGTGAGTTATCTCGACATCGCTAGAATTGCGCATCATTTATTGATGTTCCGCAATCACGATGAACGCATTGACGAACATGAAGTTGAATTCAACTTAACTGGTGCAGAAGTCTTGTATGAACTTAGTAACATGAGTGATACTGACTTCAATGATCAAATCCGTGCTGTACTCAATGCTAGCGGTTTGTAATTTATCGCTTTCTGATAATACCTTATCCGTGATAAAACGATTCGCTCAAGGCTGAGCTGCGTGTGGTGAAATGTCTTTAATTTCAACCGATAGATAATTTGATTTATGCGTGTTGATGTTATCTCAAAAAGGAATCATTGAGCTTTATGTTTTCAGGGATGCTATTTATTTTCGCTCCGCTTGTGGTGGGGTATCTAATTCCTATATCTCGATCTTCGTTATTGGAGAAGATCAATCAGTCAACGTCCTACCTTATTTACGTCATTTTGTCGTTGATGGGTCTTAGTTTGGCGGCGCTCGATAATTTAAGCAGCAACTTACAAAGTATTCTCCTCTATGCGAGTACGTTTTTTTTGTGTCTAAGTGCCTGCAACCTGTTGGCTCTGCCTATTATTGATAAAATTATTCCACTCCAGACCAATCAGAATCAAAAGAAACTACCGTTATCTTCGATGGCTTTAGAGTCTGTTAAGCTTATCGTGGTCGTTGGCGGAGGGTTAGTGGTTGGCCTGCTGTTACCCATTGATTTGAGTTGGGTAGATACAGCAAGCGAATGGATACTCTTTCTACTTCTATTTTTTATTGGTATTCAGCTGCGCAATAGTGGACTTACTCTGCGTCAAATCCTATTAAATAAACAAGGAATGGCCATTGCGGCTGTTGTCATCGCAACATGTATGCTTGGTGGCGTTCTTGCAGCGGTGCTTTTGGATCTTCCTCTTTATCAAGCACTCGCAATGGCTTCAGGTTTTGGCTGGTATTCACTCGCAGGTATTTTAATGGGTGACGCTTTTGGTCCGGTATTTGGTGGCGCGTCGTTCTTGATTGAATTGATGAGAGAGCTAGTCGCACTGGTTGCCATTCCTCTCTTTATTCGTAGCTATCCGTGCACCGCAATTGGTTATGCCGGTGCAACAGCAATGGACTTCACCCTACCCGTTATTCAAACTACCGGTGGTGTGCGTTGTGTTCCTGTTGCTATCGTTAGCGGCTTTATTTTGAGTTTATTGGTACCAGTTATGATGCTTTTCTTTGTATCACTTGCTAGCTAGATCTCAGGTTTTCGCTTTAACATCCATTACAATACGGCAAAAATTTAAATACCCAGTTAACGTCAAAGTGGTCAATATTTTTTGGCAAGACCCCTCTTTCTTTTCGTCATTCAGCCCAACGATTTGTCACGACCAAATAGAAAGAAGGGAGAAACATCAACTGATGTGCATTGCGTTAATAAAGGGATAACAACCAGAAGGAAGAAGAATGAAACGCTTTGTCGTTGCAGCGCTCCTCGCTACAAGCTCAACTTTTACGCTTGCCGCAGATCAACAATGTCTTGCTAGCAAATACGATGGCTACGTCGATGCCTCACTACAGTGGTATCAAGATCTTGTTGATTTGACGGTTACCCAATATCCAGATCTGAAAGAAGTTAGCCAATGGTTCTTGGATGGACGTAAACATCACTTTGAATTAAACCGCGAAGCGGTTCACTACTTTCTAGAGAACGACCCTAGCCGCGTTGCGACGGAGCAGCCAATCGAAGCATGGTTAAAACTAGAGCAACATGACGTTAAGCAGTTAGCGACCCGAAGCGATAAGTTAGGTGAAGTTGCAAAACAGACATTTAGCGACCGTCAATCAACTAACCACCCAAAAAACTACGAGCTTCGTTCAGCATTCGCTGACCTGCTTAGTCATCCCCAACAAATTGATACCGCACTTAATAAGTACAATCAGTCAATAGAAAAGATTGAAAAGCAGAAATGTGACTAAGGTTGCTCGCATTAGTCGTTGATTAGCATTCGAAAACACTAGAATGTTTTAACGTGCTCAATCTAGAATTTTTTAATGTGAATATCGTAACCTTCACCTAAAATTTTCATTTCTACAACTTGGGTTTCAACAATTAAAACGGGACTTTGCGCCCGTTTTAGTTTAGATTGTGCCGCTCGCATTACCAAAATAACTACAAAGATTCTTTGCTATGGTTAAGGAACAAAAAACCGCTGATGTTAGCTTTGAGAGCTTGCTAAAGATCTTCACTGTCCCAGAAGGTCCGGACTCAACGTTAACTAAAATTGACGAGAGCCTCTCGCGAAATCTAAATCAGTTTCTTCGTGAACACATCGTGGCAGAAGAAAAGCCTTTACGCGAAATCGAAAAAGACTTTTCTTCTGCTCAGATTCCTGAGCAGCCAGAGTTCGTGTCAGATCATACAGAGCACTTACTCGACACTTTGGTGTCGCACTCAGTTCACACATCTTCACCAAGCTTCATTGGTCATATGACATCGGCACTGCCTTATTTCTTGATGCCACTGTCAAAGATCATGATCGCCTTAAACCAAAACCTGGTAAAAATAGAGACTTCCAAAGCCTTTACGCCACTTGAGCGTCAAGTTTTGGGTATGCTGCATCGCTTGATATATGGTCAGAATGATACGTTTTACAATCAGTGGATGCACAGTGCAAACCACTCATTAGGCGCATTTTGTTCCGGCGGCACCATTGCCAATATCACTGCGCTTTGGGTAGCACGTAACAAAGCGTTAAGAGCCAATGGCTCATTTAAAGGCGTTGAGAAGGAAGGCCTTTTTAAAGCCATGAAGCACTATGGCTATGATGGCTTAGCGGTGCTAGTGTCTGAGCGTGGTCACTACTCCCTTAAGAAAGCAGCCGATGTATTAGGGCTAGGCCAAGAGGGCTTGGTTGCGGTTAAAACCGATGCCAACAACCGTATTATTGTCAACGACCTGAAAGCGAAAATTGTTGAGCTCGAAAAACAAAATATCAAGCCTATTGCTGTTATTGGTGTGGCTGGCACAACAGAGACAGGTAATGTTGATCCATTGCCTGAAATCGCTGAAGTCTGCCAAGCTCACAGCTGTCACTTCCATGTGGATGCCGCATGGGGTGGCGCAACACTTATGTCTAACCATCACCGTCACCTTCTTAAAGGTGTGGAAATGGCAGACTCAGTAACTATTGATGCGCACAAGCAGCTCTACATCCCGATGGGCGCTGGTATGGTTCTGTTCAAAGACCCTGACGCAATGAAATCCATAGAGCATCACGCTCAATATATATTGCGAAAAGGTTCAAAAGACCTAGGCAGCCATACATTAGAAGGTTCACGTTCGGGTATGGCGATGTTGGTCTACGCCGCAATGCACATCATAAGTCGCCCAGGTTACGAGCTTCTGATTGACCAAAGCATTGAAAAAGCTCGATACTTTGCGGATTTAATCAAACAGCAAGATGATTTCGAGTTAGTTTCTGAACCAGAGCTTTGTCTGCTCACATACCGTTATTTGCCGCCATTCATCCGTGAAGCATTAGCACAAGCAGAAGGCTCACAAAAAGAACAACTGAATGAGCTGATCAATGAGTTAACACAGTTTATTCAAAAGCGTCAGCGCGAAACGGGCAAATCGTTCGTTTCACGTACAAGACTGAACCCAGACCAATGGCAACGCATGAATACGATAGTGTTTAGAGTGGTTTTGGCAAATCCACTGACCACAAAAGAAATTTTGAGCTCAGTGCTTGATGAACAACGCGAAATCGCCAAGCAAGCACCAAATTTGATGAAAAGGATTCAACAGCTGGTTGTTGATATTCAATCGTCTTAACAGCCAGATCGAGTTACATCAATTTGAAATTTTTTTTCGTTTTGATGTAACTCAAACATCATTATCGTGCGACTAGCGCAACAAAACTTCGTTTACACATCCAATTCTGTAGTTTTTACAACATTTTGTTTGAGGCCTGTCAAATTCTCACTAAATAGTACCCGTTATTGGTTTAGACTGATTGAAGATCAGGTTTATACTGATTCTATGGCGCTGGTTGTTTTCGTTAACGCCCCACTCTACTCCGGAATCTTCGTGTTTCCTTTCGTTAGCAGAGCCAGCGAGTTGTTCTCTATACCCTCGTGAACACTATGAATACATTAGAAAAAATTCAAAAAAACCTGGAGAATTTCAGTAAGTCAGAGCGCAAAGTTGCGGAAGTAATTATGGCGTCTCCACAAACTGCAATTCATTCAAGCATTGCAACGCTGGCTAAAATGGCCGACGTTAGTGAGCCCACTGTAAACCGCTTCTGTCGTCGTCTGGACACCAAGGGCTTTCCAGATTTTAAGCTTCACTTGGCACAGAGCCTAGCCAACGGCACCCCTTACGTTAACCGTAATGTGGAAGAAGACGATGGCCCAGACGCGTACACCCATAAGATTTTCGAATCGACGATGGCGTGTTTAGATGTCGCGAAAAATAGCCTAGATCCAATGCAAGTGAACCGTGCGGTCGATTTGCTAACGCAAGCGAAGCGCATTTCATTCTTTGGCCTTGGTGCATCATCTTCTGTTGCCCGAGACGCACAAAACAAGTTTATTCGCTTTAATATTCCAATTACTTGTTTTGAAGATATTGTTATGCAGCGCATGAGTTGTATCAACTGCAGTGATAATGATGTTGTGGTTCTTATTTCTCATACCGGTCGAACAAAGAGTCAGGTAGAAATAGCGAACCTTGCTCGTGAAAATGGCGCAACGGTTATTGCGATTACAGCGAAGGATTCTCCTCTAGAAAAGGCAAGCTCGCTGGCCATCACGCTCGATATTCCAGAAGATACCGACGTTTACATGCCAATGGCAAGCCGAGTTGTACAAATGACAGTGATTGATGTGCTAGCAACTGGCTTCACTCTTCGCCGTGGTACAGGTTTCCGTGAGAACCTAAAACGCGTAAAAGATGCGTTGAAAGACAGTCGCTATGACAAACTAAGCCAGTACTAAGCACTAAAGCTTAGTCAATACTTTATCTAGGGGAGCTCAAGGCTCCCCTTTTGTTTTAATGCTGCTAAGGGAGCAATCACCCTAAGTCGTTGACACTCGATAAGTCCGTTCTTGATTCCAGTACTTCAACAGAACTGACATGTTGTGCACTCTCAGCTGCGCACTCTCCGCTACAATCACAGACTTGCTGCAATATGTAAATCAAACGTTCCTGATTCAGGGGTAAAGGATTCCCTTTGATTGCCATCGATTTAAGCGCATCATTCGCCACTTGCTCAAAAGAGGTTTGGCATACTCCAAATTGAGCCAGTAGCGGTAACGCTAACTTATCTAGCACCATATTTACCCAAAGAATTCCATCGTGTTCGTTCGCGTTTACTCGCTCAGTGACTAATTGGGCCAGCTTGCGATAACGACTTATCACATCATTCCTACCCGCGAGTTTAGCGGCGTTAATGTTCTCCTGCATCACGTGCGGAGCTAGGCGAGCCGTAATAACGCTATGGGGGGCGTCTAACTTGCCTCCTAACGCCGATGCTAACCCATGAGCGGCACCTAATTTGGCATTAGTAATCGCCATACCACCAAGCAATGCAGCGAACGATAAATCAGAGCGCGCCTTATGATTATCTTGCTTACAAGCGGCAATCACTGAACGGCTTAAACGGCGTAGCCCCTCTTCGCAGACCATATCAGTAAGAGGGTTTGGCTCACCACACACATACGCTTCCATTAAATGAGTGAACGCATCCATTGCGCCACGTCCAGATGTGTATTGGTCGGTCCCGTAAGTAAGTGTCGGGTCTACAATGGCAACGTCTGCGAGCATATCAGGGCTTCGAAGACTCACTTTCACTTTATCTTGTCCAGATTTCAGCACAGCATTTCTGGTCACTTCTGAACCGGTGCTTGCTGTCGTAGGAATTGCAATAAAATGAAGAGGCTTTGCTTTTAAAGGGACGCTTCTTCCTACCACTTCTACGTAATCGTAAACATTGCCTTGATTGGGAATAATGGCAGCTAAGGCTTTGCCCATATCGATGACGCTGCCACCACCTATCGCAACCACCATATCAGGTTGGAATTTTCTACCGAGCACTGCGGTCTCTTCTACCATCGTGATGTATGGTTCACCAACGATAGCTACGTGCTGGTAACGCATATTTTGAGCTTTAAGATATTGGATAATGGGGGCGGCTCGTTGGGTATCCTGCCCAGTAACCAGCAAAACACTGTAGCCAAATTGGTTAATAACGGATAATGAAGATTGAAGTGCACCTTCACCAAATATAATCCTTGTTGCAGTCATAAACTGAAACATACACACCCTCCCAAAAGAATATACCCAAATAACCTCTCGCCCTCTGATTTAACACTTATGTAAGAGTTGAAGTTATTTGCGTATAGCCAAAATAGATTGCTATTTTTTTAAACAAAAAAAATTGACCAATTCCACCTTGCCATCATTAACCCTTTAGAATGTATGTTTTTTATGCGTCACTTCACATACTTCAGAGTCGTAAAATAAGCACGTGCGTTTAGTTTTTATTCGATAGATTTCACCTATAGAACCAAGAGGTAATTGCCGCTTTATTTCCGTATCTGGATCGGGCATAGTTACTCCAACAAAAGAAAGCGCACTCAGCCGCTATGTTTTGTACGCTTTCAAAAAAGAATAGATTTAGGAGAAATAAGATTATGTTCGTTGTTATCTTTGGTCGCCCTGCATGTCCTTTCTGTGTTCGTGCAAAAGAGCACGCAGAAACGCTAAAAGCAAAACGTGATGACTTCAACTACCGTTACGTTGATATTCACGCTGAAGGTATTTCTAAAGCAGATCTTGAGAAAACAGTTGGTAAACCAGTTGAAACCGTTCCTCAGATCTTTATCGACCAAGAGCACATCGGTGGCTGCGACGAGTTCGAAGCATACGCGAAAGAGCACCTAGGTCTATTTGACGAGTAATAAAGACTGTTTTCAAAAAAGCCGCTTCATGCGGCTTTTTTATTATTTTTCAGCTGGTTATTACGTTAAGTCAACTAATGGTAAAACCTAAAAAAATTCACTTATCTTTTTGCTATATTTAGTTACAATTCACAGTTCTTAATCTTTTTTGGCACACACTCTACCGAGCCACACAGTGAACATAGACGTCGTATACCTTCTCGAGCAAAACCCTATCCTTCTAATCTTCGTCGTATTAGCCATTGGCCTTGCCATCGGAAAAATTCGATTTGGCAAATTACAATTAGGCAACTCTATTGGCGTTCTTATTACCTCTTTGGTAATGGGCCACCTTGGTTTCTCATTTAATGCAGAAGCTTTAACCATTGGCTTTATGCTGTTTATCTACTGCGTTGGCATTGAAGCTGGACCAAACTTTTTTGGTATATTCTTCAGAGATGGTAAGCATTATTTTATTTTAAGCATGACTGTTCTCGTGTCTGCGGTCAGCTTAACGTATGGCTTGAGTCACTATTTCGGCCTCGATTTTGGCTTATCCGCCGGTATGATGGCAGGCGCATTGACCGCAACGCCAGTACTGGTTGGTGCACAAGATGCTCTTAACTCTGGCCTTGCGACTATACCGCGGAATATGGAATTTTCTCTGGTATTAGAAAATCTATCCGTAGGCTACGCGATGGCTTATCTGGTCGGCTTAATTAGCATGATCATGTTTGCTAAATTGTTGCCAAAACTGCAAAAACAAAACCTTTCTGATTCCGCGCAGCAAATCGCACAAGAGCGTGGCCTTGGAAATTCAAGCCAGAGAAAAGTGTATTTACCCATTATTCGAGCTTACCGAGTGGGCCCAGAGCTAATTGACTGGACTGATGGTAAAAACTTACGAGAACTGGGTATTTATCGTCAAACTGGCTGTTACATTGAACGAATCCGCCGAAATGGTATTCTCGCCCACCCAGATGGTGATGCTATCTTGCAAGAGGGAGATGAAATTGCACTGGTTGGCTTCCCTGACAGCCATGCTCGCTTAGACCCTAGCTTCCGTAATGGTAAAGAAGTATTCGACCGTAACTTGCTTGATTTACGCATCGTTGAAGAAGAAATCGTCGTAAAAAGTGACGCAATCGCTGGTAAGCGTTTATCGGATTTGAATTTGTCTGAGTTTGGCTGTTTCTTAAACCGCGTAGTTCGCGCTCAGATTGAAATGCCTATGGACTTAGACATTGTGCTCGCTAAAGGGGACGTCCTTCAAGTGAGCGGCGAGAAAAGCCGAGTACATGGACTGGCGGAAAAAATCGGTTTCATCTCGATCCACAGTCAAATGGCCGATTTGCTCGCTTTTTGTAGCTTCTTTATTTTGGGTATTCTGTTTGGCCTCATCACAATGACGTTCGGTCAGGTGTCTTTCAGTTTGGGTAATGCGGTGGGTCTTCTGTTGTCCGGTATTACGCTTGGTTTCTTACGAGCAAATCACCCTACTTTCGGTTATGTCCCACAAGGGGCGCTGAATATGGTCAAAGATCTAGGGTTAATGTTCTTTATGGTCGGAATTGGTCTAAGTGCAGGTGGAAAGATGTTCGAGCACCTAACGCAAGTAGGACCAAAAGTCATTGGTTTGGCATTTATTGTCAGTGTTGTGCCTGTAGTTCTGGCTTACTTAGTTGGCGCACACGTACTCAAGATGAACCGTGCCCTGCTCTTCGGTGCCATTATTGGCGCCCGTACTTGCGCTCCGGCTATGGATGTCGTTAACGACTACGCTAAGTCCACCATCCCAGCCCTTGGTTATGCGGGTACCTATGCGATTGCGAATATTTTAATGACGCTAGCTGGTACGATTCTGATAATACTAAGTTAATACTCACTTTGACTATGAAATACAAAAAGGCGCTCAATGAGCGCCTTTTGTTTATTGGTTATCTAGTCTGTGATTCGATTAGATTTGAATGAAGTCTGCTTCAACTGCTGGATTCACATCCGCTTCGTAATCTACGCCTTCAACGCCGAAACCAAATAGTTTCAAGAACTCTTCTTTGTACTCAACGTAGTCAGTCAGCTCTTTTAGGTTCTCAGTCGTAATTTGAGGCCATAGCTCACGGCAGTGCTGCTGAATGTCGTCACGAAGTTCCCAGTCATCCAGACGTAGGCGGTTCATCTCATCAACTTCTGCCGCGCTACCGTCTTCTTTGTATAGACGTTGGCTGAACATACGGTAGATTTGTTCCATACAGCCTTCGTGTACACCTTCTTCGCGCATTTTCTTGAATACCATTGCGATGTACAGTGGCATAACAGGAATTGCAGAACTCGCCTGAGTTACAACAGATTTAAGTACCGCAACATTGGCACTGCCGCCTGTTGCTGCTAACTTGTCGTTTAGCGCTTTCGCTGCACGGTCTAGGTCCATTTTTGCTTTACCTAGTGCACCATCCCAATAAATTGGCCAAGTTAGCTCAGTACCAATGTAGCTGTACGCGACGGTCTTACAACCTTCAGCAAGAACACCAGCATCAGACAACGCATTGATCCAAAGTTCCCAATCTTCACCGCCCATTACCGTGACAGTGTCTTTGATTTCTTCTTCTGTTGCAGGCTCAACGCTAGCTTCGATGATCACATCTTTGTTGGTATCAACAGCCGTTGATGTGTAAGTTTCACCGATAGGTTTAAGAGATGAACGAACTAATTCACCAGTTTCTGGCATTTTACGTACTGGAGATGCCAGTGAGTAAACCACCATATCGATTTGACCTAAGTCTTCTTTGATCAGCTCGATAGTTTTCTGTTTCGCTTCATTTGAGAAAGCGTCGCCGTTTAAGCTTTTTGCGTACAGACCTTCTTCACGCGCTAGCTTTTCAAAAGCAGCGGCATTGTAAAAACCTGCTGTACCTGGCTTCTTCTCAGTACCTTCTTTTTCGAAGAAAACACCGATAGTTGATGCACCGCCACCAAATGCCGCAGCGATACGAGAAGATAGACCGTAGCCACTTGATGCACCAACAACAAGAACACGCTTAGGTGCGTTTTTGATTGGACCTTGCGCTTTGGTGTACGCAATTTGTTCTTTTACGTTAGCTTCACAACCAACAGGGTGCGTTGTAGTACAGATAAATCCACGAATTCTAGGTTTGATGATCATATTCAACTTCCTTTAAAAAACCTTGTTAGGATAAAAGTTTCGTTGGGATTTCGCATCTAATTTCTGTAAAAATGCTCTTAAAAGGCAAGTGGTTGGAGCACTATCCCACCATCCACTCCCCAAGAATACAAAAAAGCACCTCATTGAGGTGCTTTTCTTAACATTAGTTGTCTATTATGCCGCCGGATTCAACTGCGACTTTTTTGGGCTATGAGTTCGCACTTCAGAAAAGTCATGACTAAAGTGGTCAACTTGAATCGCCTTGTAGCGCAATTTATCTGCAGCCATGATTTGATCAATTTCTTGTTCAGTTAACACGCCTGCTTCAAATGCTTGCTGCAAACGATCATGTAGCAGACCTTTACGAGCCACTTTACCATCCTTCGCAGCCTTCATAAGTTTACGCTCCAAAGGTTTAATGTCGTACATTGCAAGGAATGCATTCTCCATTAAGCCTACGCTGTCATCCTCTGATTTTCCGATGTAGCACAGATGCGTGAGGCGATCACGTTGCGCGCCTGGTGTCATCATCGCTTCAGCCAAATTCACACACAGCTCATCACTTGGCTTATTGAAATGATTACCAAGCGGGAACAATAGCCCCTTAAGCACACCGCCAACGTATTTCACAGGGAAGTTGGTGTAAGCCTCATTTAATGACTTAGAAGCGTTATACAAACAGTGTTGAACAGCGTAATGAACGAAGTCTAGATCGCCTTGTTGACGGCCTTCATCTTCATACTTTTTCAAGGCAGCAGATGCCATGTATAGATAGCTTAATCCATCACCCAAACGTGCGGAGATCATTTCTTTACGCTTCAAGTCTCCACCTAAGGTTAACATCGCAAAGTCTGCACTTACTGCAAGTGCACGACTGAGACGAGTAATGTCTTTGTAGTATTGCTGCGTTGGGCCACTCATGTGCGCGTTAACAAATCGAGAACCAGTTAGTGCTGCACCAAATGCACCGAATGTATTACCGAGCGCGTGCTTGATGTGTTTAAAGAGTAAGTTGTCAAATTCTTTCGCACCTTGTTCAGAATCTGGATTCGCCGCGGCTTCCATTTCTTTTAGAACATATGGGTGACATCGAGTCGCACCTTGACCAAAAATCATCAGGTTACGAGTCAGGATATTCGCGCCTTCAACGGTGATAGCAACCGGGATACCAAGGTAATGTTTAGCAAGATAGTTCATTGGGCCATCTTGAATCGCACGACCCGCATGGATATCAAACGAATCATTTAGAATGGTACGCGCGATTTCCGTCATGTGGTACTTGGCAATCGCGGTTACAATCCCAGGTTTTTCTTT
The DNA here is from genome assembly GCF_033337975.1 of Vibrio sp. Vb2880. Classification (NCBI taxonomy): domain Bacteria; kingdom Pseudomonadati; phylum Pseudomonadota; class Gammaproteobacteria; order Vibrionales; family Vibrionaceae; genus Vibrio; species Vibrio sp. Vb2880. The sequence continues at coordinate 281,340 of NZ_JAWORT010000004.1, read as the reverse complement.
CATATCGAGAGAAGTCGTCGTTAGCGTACGCGTCGCTTCTAGTAGGTAAGTAAGACCACCAATGCGCCCCATTGCTTCTGCAACACCTTCAAACTTACCGATCGACATTCCAAACTGTTTACGCACGTAAGCATAAGCACCTGTTGTACGTGTAGTAAGGTGACCAATCGCTGTGCCAAGCGCTGGGAGAGAGATACCGCGACCAGCAGAAAGACACTCAACCAGCATACGCCAACCTTTACCTGCATAATCAGCGCCACCGATCAACCAGTCCATAGGGATGAAGACATCTTCACCACGAGTAGGACCATTCATAAACGCAGACCCCAGAGGATCATGGCGTTCGCCTATCTCGACACCTTCATGGTCAGCGGGAACCAACGCACATGTAATGCCAACCTCTTTCTTGTCACCAAGTAGCCCTTCAGGATCCTGCAGTTTAAATGCTAACCCGAGCACTGTCGCAACTGGCGCAAGCGTGATGTAGCGTTTATTCCAACTAACTCGCACGCCAAGCACTTCTTTGCCTTCATGGGTGCCGTAACAAACCACGCCTTGATCAGGTATGCCACCCGCATCAGAACCCGCTTCAGGGCCAGTTAGGGCGAAACAAGGGATGTCTGTACCATCAGCTAAACGAGGCAACCAGTAATCTTTTTGCTCTTGCGTACCATAGTGCGATAGCAGCTCACCAGGACCAAGAGAGTTCGGTACCATTACCGATACCGCGGTACTGATACTTCGAGTCGCAATACGAGAAACAATGGTTGAGTTCGCCAAAGCGGAAAATTCACGACCACCATATGCTTTCGAGATGATCAAAGAGAAAAATCGCTCTTTACGTAGGTACTCCCATACTTCAGGCGGTAAATCCCTGTCTTCTTTGACAATCTTCTGGTCATCAAGCATTTCTAGCAGAGTTTCAAGCTCATTATCCATAAATGACTGCTCTTCTGCCGTCAGTGTAGGCGTTGGATAATGATGCAATGTTGTGAAGTTTGGCTTGCCTGAGAATAGTTCGGCATCCCACCATACACTACCCGCTTCCATCGCCTCTTTCTCGGTGCTAGACAGAGGTGGCAATACTTTTTTGAACACTTTAAAAGCCGGGTCACTAATCCATTTTCTTCGTAGAGAGCTCATAGTTCAGATCCTTTTGTTCACGTAACCGCTCGGGGTATAATCTTATTATTGGTTTAACTTTCTTATTTGTCTTATGCCAACTGCTTTGCTGACATTCCTGCTGACAAATATGGAATCAGTAAATCGACGACAGATTTCACATCGACTTCCTTTTCAAACTTACTTTCTGCCAGCTCCGAAAGAGCTTGGCTTGAAGCCATCGTAAATACACAGGTTCCTAACGTGAAGTGCAGTCGCCAAAACAACTGTTCTTCACATAGTTCCGGGTTCGCCTTCATTATCGAGAAAGTGAAAAGGTTCAGTACCTCTTCGTATCTGGTGGTAATGAACAAGCGTAGATGACCTTGAACGTCTGTATAACCGCGGCCAATTAACAACATAAATAGCGCAGTACCATTTGGGCGTACATCATTTAATGTACGTAAAGGTAATCGCAATGACTCAAAGACATCGTCCATGTTGTAGCTATCGCGCGTGTTTAACTCAATTAATGAAGTCTTAATGCTCGGCATTAGTGCTTCTAAATACCTATCTAAAACCGCTCTAACCAGCGTTTTTTTATCGCCAAAGTGATAGTTTACCGATGCTAAGTTAACGTTAGCTTTACCTGTTATCGTTCTTAGCGAAGTATCATTAAAGCCATGTTCAGCAAAGAGTCCTTCTGCGACATCGAGTATTTTTTCTTTTGTTGATGTTCTCGGGGCCATTTTAATCACTCGTATTAAACAACTGTTTGAAAATATACTCCCGAAACTTAAGATTAACAAATGATTAACATCACACTTTAACCAATTGGTCTGACCAGACAGTAAAAGGTGTGATCTAATCTTTTGAAATTCAATCGAATACTCCAGTGAAGCTTGTCAGAAGAAAACGATCAAATTTCTCAGACCATCGCAATTGAAACGCTAACAATAGCCTTGACGGCTCGGAGTAAGCGACGAGAGTATGAAATACATCTTCGGTTCTAGGGGATATAAAATGAGAAACACCGAAGTTAGTCACTTCACCAAGTTGGTAATCCATCTCGATTTTTCTATTACTTTCGGGTGTGTAAGAAGCTAGAAAGCATTAAGTAGAAATTTTTTGAAAAAAAATGGAACTGTTTGGAAAAGGCTCGGTCTGAATATACGTAACAGTTAGGGCATTTGAAGTTTCACTGGCCGTCAAACTTGTTTCCATCCAATTGTTACGTTGCTGCTTTTTTCTTATTAACTCCTATGTTTGTATCCGCCCAGTCAAATTTTCGGCTGGGCTTTTTTTCGCCTATAGATTTGCCAAGCGCCTCTTTCGATGATTTGCCCCAACTCCATAAGCTAGACCTTAGTTGGTCACAAAAGTAACCAGCCTGAAGTGGTTGATGTGCCGATCTGCAGACATAAAAAAGCCTCCCGAATGGGAGGCTTTACTAAACAGTGTGTATCTTACGCTTGCGCTTTCTTAGGCAAAGAAAAGTGCAGTAACGCGTAGCCAAGTAACGCGGCTGTCGTCGAGCCCATTAAGATACCTAGTCGAGCATAGGTATCAAACTCAGGGCTTACATTTCCAAACGCTAAAGAGGAAATGAATATAGACATTGTAAAACCGATACCACACAACACAGATACCGCAAAGATATGCTTGAAGTTAATGCCTTCCGGTAGCTTAGCTACACCCATTTTCACAGCAGCCCAACTAAAGGTGAAGATACCTAGAGGCTTACCAACCAGTAGCCCCAAAGCAATACCTAATGGCAGCATTGAAGTTAGGCCTGACATCGATACGCCTTCTAGCGAAATCCCCGCATTTGCAAATGCGAATAGAGGTAAGATACCAAATGCCACGTATGGATGAAGTGCATGCTCCATGTGCTTAAGTGGGGAATGTTCGCCCTGTTTACCCTTAAGAGGAATAGCAAAGCCGATCACTACGCCTGCAAGTGTTGCGTGAACACCAGATTTAAGTACCGCAAACCATAAGATCGCGCCGACTATCATGTATGGCGTCAGTTTCGTCACTTCCTTCGCATTCAACATGAACAGGACACCAGTCATGATGAAGCCAACAAGCAGCGCCATGCTAGAAAGATCACCTGTGTAAAACAGTGCAATAATAACAACCACGCCTAAATCGTCGATGATAGCGAGAGCTAACAAAAATACTTTAAGGCTTACTGGTACACGCTTACCTAGTAGCGCCATGATACCTAGAGCAAATGCAATATCCGTCGCAGCTGGAATGGCCCAGCCAGAAACCGCCTCTGGGTCGTTAGCATTAAACGCAACGTAAATAAGAGCAGGGGCTAACATACCACCAACCGCTGCAATCGCAGGGAAAATTGCGGTTTCTTTTGATTTTAGCGCTCCTTCAAGTAGCTCTCGCTTCACTTCAAGGCCAATAAGTAAGAAGAAAACAGCCATTAGGCCGTCATTAATCCAGTGAGAAACTGACATACCGAATACATAAGTATGCAGTACAGATTGATAAGTTTCGCCCAGCGGTGAGTTAGCAATGGTCATCGCAATTGCCGCTGCAATTACGAGAAGAATACCACCTGCTGATTCCATTTTGAAAAAGTCACGAATGACATCGTTCATGGTTTCGTCCTTATATTTATTATCTTAATAAACGATTAACAAAGAGTGATAAGAGTGTATAGCTGTCGAAAACTTTAGAATAATCGCTTCTTCAGAGTATAAACTTCGGTTTTTTCGATGTTAAGTTTACTATACATCGTATTTTCCAACATGACACTCAATTTTGATCGGAGATCGTATTTGTACTTGTCGCACCAAATATTTATCAAGATGATGAGAAAATCAGCATAACACGGCTTGTACCATCATGATAACCCCGTACTTTTGAGAAAAAGCTAGGAAGCTTCGCGCACCAAAAAACCACCCGTAGGGGGTGGTTTTCTTCACAACTCAATAGCCTGTCAGCTGCATAAAGCCCCAAGCCTCATTGGAGCCGGAAGCTAAAGTAGGCCCTTCCCAGTAAGGTATTACAAAGGGTAGCCACATATCTGACTTGATAATGCGGGTAGTCAAATTAATTTGATGCTTCGGAATATTGATAATCCACTGCAAAGGTAACCTTCTTCCATTGGATAAACTGGTCACTTGCATTGGTTTAATACTGATATCATCGTCTGAGAGGTTGATGACTTTACCTGAGCGTGTCGACAACGTGCCAAATACGTGCGGTGTTTGCCCATGGTGACGATAACGGCTAACAGTTAATGCTCGACCATCATCTAAATTGAAAACAAACCAATCCCAGCCTTGTTGCCCCTCACCAATTAAGCCGCTGCCCCATTCTTTTTGCGCCCATGCAGAACCCGTCACTGAGAATCGCTTACCATTTAAGCTTAAGCTGCCTTTTACTTTTAAAAATGGAGCACTGAAGCTAAAAGAAGCAACAGATTGCAACGCATGTTTAACTTGGAAGCCTTTGTCTCCATTCACCACAAAGGGGCCGCTTGTCATGGTATTGAGCTCAAGTCCAAACGTATCAGTATTCACATTCAAGTTGCCCGGGAAAGGCGTCGCACCGAGTGATCGCCAAGTCCAATTATCAATCCATAACCTGAAAGGACGATTGATCATACCAGCTTGGCCTATCCCACCTCTAGCTACCCGTTGCTCTTTCCATACATGCGAGCCATGACTGACGACAACATGTGAAATGTACAATTGAGGGTTCTGCCAACCGCTGGTTTCTCGCTCGTCCGTCGCAACCCTGAAATAGCTCCATTGAACATTGTAGATCTTGCCTTGCTCATCTTTTAGCTTCGCAAAGTAGTGCCACCATTCATGCTGATACTCGGGATGAAAGCGAAAGTCTGAGGGTAAAGAGACATGCTCATTAGGTAGTACAGGCTCGAAAATCGTTTGATTTTCAAGCGTTAAGATAGAATCAAGTTCGCTTTCTCGTGTTGCTGTCGCCTCTAACCAAAAAGTTGAGTAAAAAGCAGCCCCAGTCAGAAAAGCGAACGTAACAACAATGAGCGTTGAAACCAACAAGCGTTTTTTAGAGCCCATTTTTTTCATTACAACGCGTCCCTTAATGACTTCATCGGTGTACTTTTGATCATTCTAATAACTGGCAATGCGCCAGCAACCATGATGGCAAGCATCGCCCAAGCAATGGTTTGAGCATACTCCCATGGAATCGTTTGAAGCTCTAGAGACCAGCCAAATGATTGCTTAATGATAATATCAACGATCAAATGTGCGAGCGCCAAGCCGAGCGGCACTGCAATAATCGCAGAAATGGCTCCGAAGACGAATAGCTGCAAACCACCTAATACGACAAGTTCTTTTCCGGACACACCCATGCACCTTAATAAGGAAAAATGCCGCTGCCGTGAAAGTTCTCCTGCCAACGTCGCAAAGAATAAACCAAACACGGCAATAATCAGCGTGATATTGCCCAAGGTTCCTGCTATAGCAAAGGTATGATCAAACACTCTCATTGCTTGGCTATAAATATTACCGTTATCAAACACACGATCTTGCGGAAGACGGAATACATTCTCTAAGCGATTTTTCAGCCCTTCTCCATTGACGTTATCTTTTAATACTACGCCAAGACCAACATTACCCGTACCTGCAAATGCATACAGCCAATTCCGGTGCGACATCATCACCTGGTTATATGGGTTTCCATAATCGTAGTAAACGCCTACGACTTGCCAATCACCACCAAGCGGTTCTTGCAAGTTAATGAAATCGCCAGGGCGGATATCCAGCTTCAAGGCCATCGACTCACTGACCATTAAGCTCTTGGTAGCGTGCAGTTGATACCAGTAATTTGGGACACCTAACTTGACGGTAAGTGAGTCTAACTCACCTTCAGAAGAGCCCGTACTCACAACTTGCAGAGCACCATGCTCGGTCGGCATATCTTTTTCCCAGCGCCACCAAACCGAGTTCACCTCTGGCTGATTCTGGAGCCATGCGCTCATCCTAGCGGCTGAATTGTTGGTCGGATAGATGTACACATCAGCCGCTAATCGCTGATTTAGCCACTTATCGGTTGTATCTCGAAAGCTTCCGACCATTGTTTCTACACCAATGTTTGCCGCCAGCGCTAACATAAACGCCATCGTAGCCACACCGCGATAGCTCATGCTGGCTGCTGCATCAGCAAAAAACCAACGGACACGAACCCATCGCATGGTATAAGAAAAACTTTGGAACATATGCCACATAATAAATGGCATAAACAACGCCACACTAACCAACATCAGCGCAATAATAGCAAAACCGGTTTCTTGTGTTTTCGGCGCCTGATATACCGCTATTGCAGCGACACAAAACGCACATGCCGCAAGCGCCTGCCAAGAGAACTCTCTTCCAGCAAATCGCATTAGCGACAGTCGAGAAGAAAGGCGGATTGGTTGTGACTTCAGCAAACGGATTAATGGCCACAGACACGATATCAACGCACCCATCGCTGCCATGATTAGACTGTATAAGCTAGATTGCCATGACCATCCTATGGTTAAGCCTACGTTGGCATCATACAAATCACTCAGGCTCGAAGACACTGCTGGGATAAGTTCATTCGCTAAGATCAAGCCAAAAAAGTTACCACACGCCCACGCAATAAAGACGAGCAAAGACAACTCTAGCAATAAGGCTTGCGCTAACTGTGTTCCGTTAACACCAGTCTGTCTCAAAATACCTACCAAACGTTGTCGCTGGATGAAAGACAGAGACATCGCTTGATAAAAAATAAACAACCCGACCAAAAACGACAGCATTCCCATCGCGGTGAGATTCATATGGAATGCGTTAGTTAGCGACTCAAGCTCTGTACGCGTATTCCTAACGAGCGTCATTCCGTTTGGCAGCATGTTTTTCAGTGCTATTAGCTTTTCCTCTGGCATTTCACCACAAGAAATCGCAGACAAACCTGAGCTCCGCTTGAGCATACGCAACAACGATATATCAGTAACCAGCCGAGTACCCGAAAGCATCTTGTCCTTATCTACTTGAATAGGCCCAAGACGGCTTCCGTCATTCATCTCAATGAAGTCCCCATCCTGCCAACTCATGTAAGCGGCCAAATCTTGACTAACAAGAATAGGATAAGGAGGCTTCATTAGTGATAAAACAGGCATCTCACCTAGCGATTTTCCTTGTTGTAGTGGGATCATCGCGACAGGATCTATCCCCACCAACATCAGGCTCATATCGGTCTTGGCATCTAGATGAAGCACGTCAAACGGTGCACATTGGTTGAACCCAGCTCGACGTAACTGAATATAGAAACCTTGAGGAATTTTATTGGCAGAGTGCTTCGTTCGGATTCGGTATGGCAAAGGATTGGAGAAAAGCTTTTCCCCAGTAGCATAACTTTGTTTTGCATGCTGGTTGATAGAAGTAACACCAACAAGGAGGGACACGCCTAAAGTTAATCCCAGCCAGACAAGAATAATTTGTAGAGGGTAACGACGGTAATGACCGAGTAGTGCCTTAACTACGGGCCATAACATGTAGCTGCCCTCCTTGAAGTCGAATCTTTCCTTCCATATGGGCGGCCACTTTTTCACTGTGCGTCACTAACAGCAAAGTACACTCCAGTTGGCGAGCGAGGCTCGTTAGTAAGCGCATTACTGCTTCTGCGTTTCGCTCGTCTAGGCTACCAGTTGGCTCATCAGCAAGCAGGATTTTTGGCTCCATATAGAGTGCACGAGCAATCGCCGCACGTTGTTGCTGACCACCAGACGCCTCTTCCGGATAACGTCCTAGCAATGGCATTAAGTCCAAAGCAGAAAGAATTTGACGCCACAACTCTTTATCTTCCGGCAGACCTTTTAACTGACGACAAAAACGAATATTGTCGGCAATATTAAGTGTAGGAAGCAGGTTGAATTGTTGGAAGATATTCCCAATATTGTTACGGCGATAAAGGGTTCTTAAATGCTCCGGTGCTTCATGCATAGCAAAATTTGGAAACTGCACTTCACCAGAGTCGGCAGTATCTAATCCGGCGATTAAATTCAGCAGAGTACTTTTACCCGAACCACTTTCTCCCATCAGAGCAACTTGGTCGCCTTGCTGCAATGTTAATTCTGCCCCTTGTAATACAGGGTGAAACTCTCCCCCGTCTACATAGCCTTTACATAGGTCTGACAGTTTTAACATTGATTATGCCGCTCGGATGGTGTTTAAAAATTGGGATCAGAATCTACACTAAAATCCTGTTAGTAGAAAGTATTTTGAATGCTTGATCACACTATGGAAGTACAAATGCAACTCGATTCACTTTCTGTTGCTAATTTTGTTGACGTTTTGAGCAGATTTTTGCAGCCAAAATAAACTCTGTTCCTCCTTACTGGCCAATCAGGTTTTTCATCCATTTTCGGCTAACCATTCTTGGCAAGCAAATCACCCACTTCACAACTTCTTCTGTCAAAAAGAGTAAGTAAACCCATTGTGGGTCCCAATTGAGATAAATCGCTGCAAATGCTGCGAGTGGAATCCCGATCACCCACTGCGCCAAGATGTCTTGATACAAACAAAACTTAACATCACCGCCCGCACGTAATACACCAACAATCGCCATCATCGGCACCGAGCGTAGCACGACACCCAACGCTAGAATCACCATAAACTGTTCAGCTAGCTCGCGAGTGTCCGTTGTCAGTGCACTAAACGCATTAAGGATCCATTGATTTGACACTATCAACAAGACGGCGACCACAAATGCGATAAGCACATTCAAAATGACCGTAGCCCATGCTTGATAATAAACGGGTTCAAAATTACGAGCGCCGAGCTGGTTCCCGACTAGAACTGCAGCCGCATTCGATAAACCAATCATCATCGCCAATGCGATCGACTCAACAGGTGTCATTACGGAAAGTGCCGCCAAACCTTGTACACCTGCTTGCCCCATGATGGCGTGATAAGCAAACAGCCCACCAGCCCACGCCAAGAAGTTAAATGTGGTGGGCAAAGAGAGGCTCAAGAAACGCGTAATTTTATCTAAGACCAATCCTGCGCGTATATCATCCCAACCAAATGCGATTATGTGCTTTTTCAACCATAGATAACCAAACAAGCAACCTACTTCGATCGCGCCACTGATTACCGTTGCGATCGCTGCTCCCGTAATACCCAGAGCAGGAAAGCCTAATTGACCAAAAATTAAAACCCAGTTAAGAAACACATTAGATAAAATGCCTATACCACTAAAAAAAGTGCTTAGGCCTGGTTGGTGCATCGCCCTTAGGCCCACCGACATACTGGCCACACATGCAACAGCAAACATGCTAACCGACGAAATAATGAGATAGCTGGCCCCTAGCTCAATCACTTCTTGTGAATCGGTAGTCAAGCTCATGATGAGTTGTGGAAAAACAACAAACAAAGCAACAGCAATCGCAGCAAACATCATTGCGATCATCCATGTTAAAGCGGTACTGCGACGCACCCCAACTTTATCGCCAGCCCCCCAATATTGAGCGGTTAACAACGCACCGCCCGTTGTCACCCCAACTAACATGATGGTGGTGACGAAAGTCGCGCGCGCAGCAACTCCAACAGCGGCAATTTCAGCTTCACCAAGTTGACCAAGCATAAGAACATCGACGAGGCTTCTGCTAGAAAACATCATGCTTTGCAGTGTAATTGGTAACGCGATTGCAAATAAACGACGTAAGAATGCTTTATCTGCGTGTATTGAGAGTTGAGAAAGAAAAGTCACAAGCGCTCCAACGACAACTTATTGATAGAATGGGGAAAGTGTCTCATGATTATACTCTGTGGTGTTTATTCCACCAACGATAAAAGGACAGATAATGAAAAAGGTGTTGGTGCTAGGCGCCTCGGGTTACATTGGCTCTCAACTTCTTCCGTTACTTTTAGATAAAGGTTACGCCGTCACAGCAGCGGCGCGACATATTGATTATTTAGAGTCAAGAACTCAGCCTCACCCTAATTTAACGTTAAGGTATCTCGACTTGGCTGACGCAGAGACCACGAAGGCTGTAGTGAACGATTTTGATTTAGTCTTTTTTCTCGTGCACGGGATGGCTCAAGGTGATGACTTTGTTGAGTACGAACTAAACCTTGCTTTGAACTTCAAATATGCGTTGGAACAAAGCTCCGTCGAGCATGTTATCTATTTGAGCGCTATTCAACCTCAAACCGGAAACTCTCGCCATTTAGCCGCTCGTAAAGCCACGGGAAAAATAATTCGACAGTCTGGTATTCCAGTAACTGAATTGCGTGCAGGCGTTATCATCGGCCCCGGCTCTGCTGCTTTCGAAATCATGCGTGACTTTGTCTACAACTTACCTATTTTGATCGCGCCTAAATGGGTCGACTCAAAAGCGAACCCTATTGCCTTGCCCAATCTCAACCACTATTTGTTGAAGTTAGCAGAAGCCCCCTCTCCAGAAGAAAGTCAAATTTATGAAGTTGGTGGGCCAGATACACTTAGCTACCGCGAACAGTTCAAAGTCATTTGCCGAATCACGAACAAGCCGTATCGACTGTGGTCGACCCCGCTACTTACTCCGAAAATGGCATCGTACTGGCTAGGTTTAGTTACCTCAGTGCCAACTAGTATCGGTAAAGCATTACTTGCGGGCTTAGAGCACGACTACATTGCAAACTCCAAAGCGATTGAAGAACGATTTCCTCAAACGCTGATCAGCTACGAGCAAGCGGTAACTGATACCATTCAAGATGAAGGCACATTTGTACGCAGTAATGTCTGGGGGTTTGAACCCGCAGCGCTTCGTCGATGGCAACCAGGATATGGCTATTACCCAAAACAAGCTGGAGCGAGCATTAAAACTCATGCCTCCGCTGCGGCATTATGGAAAGTGGCGCAAAAGATCGGGAGTCGCGAAAAAGGCTATTACTTTGCCAACATCTTGTGGCGTACACGTGAATGGCTCGATATCTTTTTTGGTGGCGGAAAACCGATTCGCGTTTCTCCTCCTGGACCAGAGCTTAAAGTCGGTGATTTTATTGACTCTTGGAAAGTGATTCGCTGCGATAATAATCAGTTTCTTTCACTGTTTTTTGGTATGAAAGGCCCAGGCCTTGGGCGTTTAGAAATTACCATCAAAGATCTCGGTGACGAACGAGAGCTGGATATTACCGCCTGGTGGCACCCGCAAGGGTTTCTTGGGCTGCTTTATTGGTTTGCAATGATGCCAGCCCATCTTTTCATATTTAAAGGCATGGTCAAAGCCATCGCGAAAGAAGCAAACCGTTTAGAAAACAAAAAGCCCCAATAACAGGGGCTTCTAAACACTCAAAATGTCACTTTAGTCAGCTTTGAACGAGAGTGGAATTTCGGCTAACTGGTTGCCTTCGTTTGCTGGAAAAATAAGGTACTCGCCATGGTATTTCACCATCGATTTGTAGTCTGTTACCTTATGAACCATAAAGCCCGCTTGCGCTGCTTTCTCAACAAACTCAGCATGATTGCCACGCACAAACCAACTCATTGGCTTTACGAGCAACTCGCCATCAAAACAGCTTTCGCATTGGTCTGCACATAACGCTAAAGAGTTTTGACCTTCAGTGAAGATTTGTACTTTGCCGCACCCAATCAGTTGCTCAGATGTTGAGACTTCCCAGCCTGCTTGCTCCATCAAATCAAGAAAAGACTCAATATCTGAATCTTTGAACACTTTGGAGTCTTCACCTTCAGGGAAGAATTGCGCATAAAAAGAAGAAATACGTTTAAAGATAAACAACAAACCAGCATCGTTCCCCTTTGAGCGACCTGCTTTTTGCCAACGCGTTAAGTCATCGCCTACCGTACGTCCGAAACGTTGTGATTTTAGCGCCTTTGTTACCCAACGCACTAAATAATGGTTATTCGCAACAGGGGCATTGGCTAACTTACCTGAGCGATGCTCTTGATCTAACTCTTCAAGTGCTGAGTTAACCAAGTTTTGAATTTCTTTGGTGTAATTCGACATTACGCCTTTCTTCCTAAAGTCCAATAAAACAGTGCTGAAAGCACAGAACAAGCAAACATTACGATGATCATCGGCCAAGCAACATTCCCGGGCAGTGATGCCACCAGCGCACCAACCAATGAACCGATACCGAATCTTAATGTCCCCGCTAGAGACGACGCCGTACCCGCCATTGATGGGTAACCACTTAAAAGCAGCGCCATCGCGTTACTACCTATCGTCGACAATGTACCGATAAACAGCACAACAAAAGGTACAATGCCCCATAATCCGAAGTCCATTAACCAACTTACGAATAAACCAATCCCCGCCAAAAGTTGCACGAACAACCCAAAACGAAGCATGGCATGGGAACCAACTTTCTTCACCAAGCGACCATTAATACTGGTCATGATGATCATCGCCACAATGTTCAAACCAAATAGGTAACCAAAGTGGTCTGGTCGAACACCATATAAATCAATATAAACAAAAGAACCCGCCGTCAAAAATGCAAACATTCCGGAAAATGAAAACGCACCTGAGAGCATCAAACCGATCGCTTCAGGATTGGAGCATAATCTGGCGTAGTTTCTCAGCGTCGTGCGGAAACGAAGAGGCTGACGATTTTCAGGCTGTAACGTTTCAGGGATTTTCCAAAGTACGAGAAAAATCACAACTACAGCGAAAATAGCTAGTACCCAAAAAATGGAACGCCAACCAAACCAAATCGCGAGATGGCCACCGATCATCGGTGCCACCAACGGCGCAATAGTAATGACCAGAGTAACGAAGGACATTGCGCGTGCAAAGTCTTCACGGTCAAACATGTCACGCACGACAGCTTGGATAATGACCGCCGCTGCCGCGCCAGCAAAACCTTGTGCCGTACGTACATAGGTCAGCGCATCAATGCCATTTGTTGTCGCACTCACAACAGCAGCCAAGCCGAAGAAAAGTACGCCTAAAATCAACACAGGTCTGCGACCAAAGCTATCGGCAAGCGGCCCGTGAATTAACTGGCCGATCGCAAAACCCGCCGTATAAGCCGTCAACGTAATCTGAACCGCGCCAGGCGCGACCCCCAAATCTTTCGCAATTGTCGGCATCGCAGGCAAATACATATCGATCGCCAAAGGCGTCAAAGCACCAATCGCTCCTAGTACCAGAAACAATAGAAAACTGATTTGGGATTGCGGAGCACTTTGAGCTTTTTCTGTCATTCTTTTACCTCTTGTTGGAGCCCTACCGTCAATACTTGCAGAACAAAGTGAAAATAACGGACAGTTCTCATATCGCTGAATGTAGAAGCCAAAAACCTGTTCTATCCAACGTTCGAGAATCATAAGGACAAATATGTACCAAGGTGTGACCTTGACGAACTCGACATAGAAAAGCATGTGAAAGCGAAATGTGTTTATGGGAAACAAACACAATGCAGTAAAAATGATGGCGTTGACACCATCATTCCATTCACCGTAGCCGAAGGCTTTGCAATAAGAGTATGCATGCCTCAGCTAAATGCAAAGGCATATCACTGAGATGAGTAAGCACACCGGAATTGTCTAGGCACTAATTTTGGTAGGAAAATTTATTTTGAGCCAATTCCTACCAAAAGACTAGTTCCTATTAGGAACTAAAGAATTTCCCATGCCGACAATTAATTCCAAATAGAATCAATTTCTTCTTGCGTGAGGTAGCGATAATCACCTGGTTCTAGTGCCTCATCAAGTTCGATAGAACCAATACGCTCACGATGTAAGTACTCAACTTTATTTCCTAACGCCGCGAACATACGTTTCACTTGGTGATACTTACCTTCCACGATAGTTAACAATACTTCATTCTCGGCCTCGTTCACGATTTCCAAACGAGCAGGCAATGTTGCTTCTGATTCATTGCGCAAAATGATGCCTTGTTCGAGCTTTTCCGCGTAATCTGGCTGAATAGCATCGACGAGCCAAACACGGTACGTTTTCTCACACTTATGCTTAGGTGAGGTAATACGGTGAGACCACTTACCATCATCCGTAATCAACACTAAACCAGTTGTGTCGACATCTAATCGGCCCGCAAAGTGAAGGTTTTCAATTTTAGGCTCATCAAGCAATGCGAATGCAGTTTGGTTGTAGCCATCTTCATGTGAACAAACAAAGTCAGCAGGCTTATACAACATAATGTAACGAGGACCAGGAGCACCAATAACACGGTCTTCCCACATCACTTCCGCACCTTCAGGTACTTTAAGTGCACCACTTTTTTGAACCTCACCGTCTACGGTGATGTCTCCACTTTTGATGATCTTTGTTGCCTGTTTGCGTGTTGCACCCAGAGCGTCACACAAATATTTATCTAAACGCATGAATACCTCATTGAATTATACCCAAGTGATCTCTAAATCTCGGTTTAAAGGTCACTTGGGTATAAAAGTCAGGTATTATAGCGTTCCTCGTTCGAATAGTTGAGCAATTTCACATATTTTCATGTACACACTTCGTCCTTATCAAGCCGACTCGGTTAAAGCCGTTATTCATTACTTTCGTAAACACTCGACACCAGCAGTGATCGTGCTGCCAACCGGTGCAGGAAAAAGCTTGGTGATCGCAGAACTTGCTCGCCTTGCAAAAGGACGAGTGTTAGTCCTCGCCCACGTAAAAGAACTGGTCGAGCAAAACCACGCGAAGTATGAAGGTTATGGTTTAAAAGGTTCTATCTTCTCAGCAGGATTGGGACGAAAAGAAACTGACCAGCAAGTCGTGTTTGCTTCGGTTCAATCGGTCGTACGTAACTTAGATTCGTTCAAAAACCAGTTTTCTCTGCTCGTTATTGATGAGTGCCATCGTGTGCCAGATGACAAAAACAGCAGCTACCAAAAAGTTATTACTCACTTACGAGAACTGAACCCTGGCATTAAGGTGCTGGGACTAACTGCAACGCCCTATCGTTTAGGAATGGGCTGGATTTATCAGTATCACACCCGAGGTCAAGTGCGAACCGAAGAGCCTCGATTCTTCCGCGATTGTATTTTCGAACTGCCGATCCGTTACTTGCTCGACGAAAACTTCCTCACTCCAGCCCGCATGATGGATGCGCCCGTTTTGTCTTACGACTTCTCTCAGCTGAAGCCCGCTAACACCGGACGCTACAAAGAAGCAGAAATGGACATGGTGATCGATAAAGCCAAACGTGCGACTCCACAAATTGTTGAGCAAATCATGCAATATGCGAAAGAGCGTCAAGGTGTCATGATCTTCGCTGCAACTGTTCGACACGCACAGGAGATACACGGTTTATTGCCAGAAGGCGAAACTGAAATCGTCATTGGTGATACACCTACGCCGGAGCGCGATGCGATCATCCAAGCGTTCAAGAATCGTCAAATAAAATACTTAGTCAATGTTTCGGTACTGACAACCGGGTTTGATGCGCCGCATGTCGATTTAATCGCGATTTTGCGACCAACAGAGTCAGTCAGTCTGTACCAACAGATAGTAGGACGAGGATTACGCTTATCAGACGGAAAATCAGAATGTTTAGTGCTTGATTACGCAGGCAACAGCTACGATTTATACCAACCTGAAGTCGGTGATCCCAAACCAGACTCTGACAGTGAAATTATCACGATTCCTTGCCCGGCTTGCGGATTCAATAACAATTTCTGGGGTAAGTTGGATAGTAACGGTTTCTTGGTTGAACATTTTGGCAGACGTTGCCAAGGTTACTTTGAAGATGAAGACACAGGCGAACGTGAACACTGTGGCTACCGTTTTCGTGCCAAATACTGCGGTGAATGTGGTGCGGACAACGATATCGCTGCACGAATTTGTCATGAGTGTGACGCGACGCTCGTAGACCCAGATAAAAAGCTAAAAGAAGCCCTTAATCTCAAAGATGCATTAATCTTTGAATGCACAGAAATGGACCTATCTGTATTTAAGTCCAGTGATGGTAAATCTCAGCTAAAAGTGACGTATTCTGGTGAACCATACCAAGGCGAAGGCAATGCGTTAGTTCATGAGTTTTGGTCATTGAGTACCAAAAAACAAAAACAAACGTTTAAAGATCAGTTCGTACGCCCCCACTTAGCAGACAAGCATCGCCCTTTTGAAGAGGCTTCACCGACACGCGTTGTCGCTAATCAACATCGTTTCCGTTTGCCTCAGTTTGTTATTGCTAGAAAATCTGGTCGCTTTTGGAAGCTGCGAGATAAAATTTTTGAAGATGAGTTGAAATAACATCCACAACACATGGCAAAACTTAATTAGCTGATTCACTCTCGGTTCATCTATATCCGATATACTGCGGCTAACGCTCCAGAAAAGGTTTGACTATGTATAAAGCAACGACTTCTCTACATTCTGCGTTACTTTTCGGCCTTATTGCGACATTCATGTGTGCACCAAGTTTTGCCAAGCATGACAACGAGTACACATCACAAAATGGCCACGCCATCGTGCAAGATGTCGAAAAGCCAGGAACACGCATCGAGTTCGATGAAGATCAAGATGAGGTCTACCGCGCGGTTCAACAAGGATATATACGACCATTTTCGGAACTTTACGCCGCAGTAGAAAACGACCTATACGGCCGCATCATCAAGGTCGAGCTTGAAGAAGATGATGATGCTTGGGTGTATGAATTGAAAATTCTGTACAACAATAGCGTCCTGAAAGTTGAGTACGACGCCGCCACGCTGGAAATGCTTGAGATCAAAGGTCGCAGCTTTAACAAAGCGTTAAAGCCGCAAAACAACTAAACTTGTCTAATGCGTAATCCAGACGCGATGCGTAGCTTACTTCGATAAAAATCCAAACATAATAAGAATCATCAATATGAAAATACTTGTTGTTGAAGATGATCCTCGTTTAGGCGAGCAAATCATCGAAACATTAGAAAGTACCGGCTGGGTACCAGAATTGTCCCAAGATGGCATAGACGCTCTGTATCGCGCGACCTCGGAAGAATGGGACGCCATTGTTCTCGACCTCGGGTTGCCAAAACTGGATGGTCTTACCGTCCTAAAAGGCATCAGAGATGAAAACATTAATACTCCTGTCGTGATTTTAAGCGCTCGCGACACCCTAACGCAGCGAGTTGAAGGCTTAAACGCAGGTGCAGACGATTACCTAACTAAACCATTTGAAATGGTTGAGCTTATCGCTCGTATTCGTGCACAGCTTCGAAGAGCCTCTGGTAATGCCTCTCCTGTGATGCAAATTGGCGACTTGAGCTTGGATACACGCACTTCTAAAGTCATGTGGCAAGGGCAAGCGGTAAGCTTGACGGCGCTAGAGTATAAAGTGGTCGCTTACTTTATGCATAACCCGGAAAAAGTGATTTCTCGAACCGAACTCGTCGAGCACATTTACAAACAAGACTTTGATCGTGACTCCAACACAATCGAAGTTTTTATCGGCCGAATTCGCAAAAAAATCGCACCAAAGATCATCAAAACTGTCCGAGGGTTGGGATACCAATTAAATGCCGAATAGAAACAGGCTACCGTTGAACGCAATAAAACGACTGAGTATCAAAAGTCGCCTCGTTTTAGCGGCGATCGTTTGGTTAACGGCAATGATCCTCGCCGCTGGTGTGACGATACCGACGCAGGTCTACAACTATATGGTTGATGACACTCGCTCACAGCTCAGCATTTTTATGGATGAAGTCGCAGCACAGTTAGAAGTTGATAACACCGGGCATCTTTCACTCGCAGCTCAGCTATCAGACCCTCGATTTAACCGACCTTACAGTGGTTTGTATTGGAGTGCCTCTACAGAGGCAAGCCTCGAACGTTCTCGTTCTTTGTGGGACAAAAAAATCGAATACAAAGGTTTGGATAAAGATGCGTATGGAGCAAGAGGCGAAAAACTAATTACGCTAGAAAAAGCGCTGTATCTTCCTGATTACGATGGTCCTATTCACATTATTATTGGTATTGACGAAGAGCCCATTAAAAATACCCTTCAGACGTTAATCGGCCAACTTTGGCTTATTTTGGGTTTATTATTCGCGGGCGTGCTTACCGTCATTTTACTGCAAATTGCTTGGTCATTGAGTCCGCTTACAAAGCTACAAAAAGAATTAGCCGAGCTGAAGTCTGGTAATAAAAAGAGTCTAGAAGAAACCTACCCAAAAGAGATTTCTCCTCTAATCTTCGACCTCAACGCTCTGCTGTTCCATTACCAAGAATTACTAGAGAGAGCTCGCAATCATGCAGGTAACCTATCTCATGCACTTAAAACGCCACTTTCTGTTCTAAAAAATGAAGTTCAGACGTTAGAACCTGAGGCACAATCCCGTCTCCGAGCTCCAATCAATCAAATACAAGACCATATCGATTACCATTTGGGTCGTGCCCGTATGGCCGGATCGATGAACATATTATCAGTGAAGTCGAACCCAGCAGATCGTGTGGATGCTATCTCAATGGCGTTTGATAAAGTGTATGCGAGCCGAAGCATTACCTTAATTAATGAACTTGATTCAGAGCTGAATGTAGCAGTAGAGCAGACCGATCTCGATGAAATGCTAGGTAACTTGCTAGAAAATGGCTATAAGTGGGCCAACAGCATGATTCGTGTGCACTCCTCTCAGGATAAGGAAAATATACACATCATTATTGAAGATGATGGGCCAGGCATCCCTAAAGAGAAACTGAGTCAAGTAATCAAGAGAGGAGTTAGATTGGATGAAACAACCCCTGGCTCAGGTCTTGGTCTAAACATAGTCAGTGAAATGGCACACAGTTACCGAGGTCAATTAACATTGGATACAAGCGCTTTAGGTGGATTAAAAGCATCTTTAGTCTTACATCTCGGCCGAACATAAAGCATATAACACATAAACTTTGTTTTTCGGACCATGATCAGTAAACCGATGAAAATGAAGTCGATGTGAACAAAATCCAAGCAAAGCGTTAAAAGGGATAGCCTTCCACCCCGCTAAATCATACCTTTTTGTTGATTTGGATACGATTTGGGTTGCCCATTTATAAGTGGAATGATAGTATCCGCGCTCGCTTGAACAGTTCCTGTTTCAAGCTTTACCACGAACAACAAGGTCGCATTGTTGATTGTGAACATTTGATTTTTACTAATTTGAGAGTAAATACTATGAAATTCGAAGCAGTAGTACGTACTGAACTAGGTAAAGGTGCGAGCCGCCGCCTACGTCACGCTGGCAAATTCCCTGCAGTTGTATACGGCGGTGAAGAAGCAGCAGTAGCTATCGTTCTTAACCACGACGACATCGTAAACCAAATGGACAAGCCTGAATTCTACGAAGGCATCGTTCTAGTTATCGATGGCAAAGAAGTTAAAGTTAAGCCACAAGACGTTCAACGTCACGCGTTCAAGCCAAAAGTTGAACACATGGACTTCATCCGTATCTAATTCCCTACCAAGGAATTAATCGGATTAAATCCAAACCTTTTGCATAAAAGATAATCGGATTTACCAACCGAGACATCTACAAAATTTCAAAACCCCGGAGTCTTACCACCTCCGGGGTTTTACTATATTTGGCATATAGCATTTGATTTATGAACGGGCAATATACTTCACTAAAGTGAGATCGGTCAGCGTCATACTCTCAATCACTTCCGACTCTTCCTCTCCAGTACGCACAAAACCACACTTCTTGTAAAAGTTAAGCCCCTGTTGATTAGTATCCAGTGCTTTCAAACTGATCTGCATAACTGACGTAGAGAGCAAACGTGTCTCTAACTCATCTAACAGTGCACTTCCTGCTCCTTGCCCATAATGTAGCGGCGTAACGTAGCAACATGTCACTAATGCCGTTTTATCTTCGCTGGTGTGGTTAGGTAACTCGTAACTTAAAAAGCCAACAATTTCTCCTTGCCTCTCAACTACGATCAATTGGGCCAGTTGCTCCGTCATCACTCGCGCCCACATCCTTTCTCGACGCTCAATCGTAAACTGCTCTATGTAGCTCTTTGGCATTAATCCTTTATACGCCACCTGCCAAGAATCAACGTGTATCTTGGCGATTTGGGCTGCTTCCTTTTTGAGTGCGTCCCTTACTGTGTATCTCATAAGCATCCTTTATTAGCGTTCACCACTTACAAATTCTTTTAACCCTACCCTTTAAACCAAAGCTCAAAGATAACAGCTACAGTCGCAACGCTTTACATTAATCCATTTCATTTTCATTAATTAAATGATAGTTCACATCATAATATTCGAAGAAGAACGATCCATTATTTACTTTTCATTTTGACTCATTAGGTTGAATCTATTTGTTTAAACATTCGAGTGTCAAATGCGGAATAAGCACGATAAGGTATCGGATGAGGATAAATAAACGATGCTTAAAGCATAAGGTTTCTAAACGATCGCAATTATAGTAAAGAGATAAATACAATTTTTGATAGAGTTTGGCAGAATAAAGCCATGATCAAATGAGTTTAAGCTCTGTGCTGTTCATTATGCATACAAACCGCCACCCCTCATCATCAGAGCGAAAATTTATAACGATTTGTGTCATACCTATTAGGAAAAACATAAACTTGGCAAAATAATCACCAAAATCAGCGTAATACTTCGCAAAAATGCGCATTGATTCACACAAACAACACACATTCAATTAACTACCTCACAAAAAATAGAGCTAGCTATATAAAATAAATACTAAATACCAATTCTGTTTATTTATAGACGTAGTTTGCAGGCTTATTAATTCATTTCTCCGATAGAAGTATAAATAAGAGATAGATCACTAAAGTTTCACATTAATTCCGTATATTTCACGCCGTAACAATAACAAAATCACAAAGAAAGGATCCCTTATGAAGTTTTCCAAATCTCTTTTGGTAGTGGCAGTGGGCGCTGCGCTAGCAGGATGCGGCTCAGACAGCGACAATTCTCCAGTAACCTGCGAGACTGCAGATTCTTGTACCAAGTTCACCGTTCTCCACACTAACGATAACCATGGTCGCTTTTGGCATAACAGCGACGGCGAATACGGCATGGCTGCGCGTCACACTTTAATCGAATCTATCCGCGCAGAAGTCGAAGCAAAAGGCGGTGAAACCATTCTGCTATCTGGCGGTGATATTAATACCGGTGTACCAGAATCAGACATGCAAGATGCGGTTCCAGACTTCGTAGGGATGAACCTACTTGGTTACGATGCAATGGCTGTCGGTAACCACGAATTTGATAACTCACTAGATATTCTCGATATGCAAGCCGAGCTAGCTGACTTCCCTATGCTGGCTGCGAATATCTATAAAAAAGATACAAACGAGCGTTACTTCGACCCTTACAAAGTATTTACTATCAACGGCCTTAAGATCGCTGTTATTGGTCTAACAACGCAAGACACTGCGAAGCTAGTCAATCCAGACAACGTATCAAACATCCACTTCGAAGACCCTCAAGTAGAAATCAAAAAGGTACTGAAGGAAATCGAAGAGAACGAAAAGGTAGACCTAGTATTTGCAACGACGCACATGGGTCACTACGAAGATGGTAAAAACGGTAGTGAAGCACCAGGTGACGTGAAACTCGCTCGCTCTCTTGAAGAAGGACAGCTAAACGCTATCATCGGTGGTCACTCACAAAACCCTGTATGTATGGAACCAGGTACCAATGAGTATGCTGATTTTAAACCTGGGGATGATTGTGCCCCAGACCAACAAAAAGGCACTTGGATTATGCAAGCGCATGAGTGGGGTAAATATGTGGGTCGTGCTGACTTCGAATACTACGACGGCAAGCTTCACTTAGCGAACTACGCACTGATTCCTGTAAACCTTCTAGACGAAAACGATGAAGTTATCGGTGAACGAATTCAACAAGATGCAACAGTAAAAGCGTTACTACTGCCATACCAACAACAAGGTCAAGAGTTATTAGATGAGAAGATTTCTAATACGACGGGTAAGTTAGAAGGTGATCGTAACGTAGTTCGCTCTCAACAAACTAACCTAGGTCACCTACTCGGCGAGGCATACCGTACTTACAAAACGGTAAATGCTGACTTTGGTGTGATGAACTCTGGCGGCGTGCGTGATTCAATCCAAGATGGTGATATCACTTACCGTGACGTACTAACGGTTCAGCCATTTGGTAACTTCGTGACTAAAGCAACTATGACAGGTAAAGAAGTTAAAGAATACCTAGACGTGGTTGCGACGAAATCTGCAGGTTCTGGTGCTTACGCTCAACTAGATAACATCACTTTAGATGTAAATTGTGATGCTGGCTCAGTAACCATTACCGATATTAACAATAAAGGCTTCGATCTAGACGCAACGTACACATTCTCTGTAATCAGCTTCAGTGCTGCTGGTGGCGATAACTATCCAATCATCGATGTTCAATCTACACAGCTAACCGATGCATACGTTTTGCGCGAGTTCTTCGTAAACAACCCACAAATCTCTGCGGATAACTACAACAAGAACTTAGAGAACATCAAGTACTTCAGTAATGGCCAACCAGTAAAAGGTTGTCCTGCAACTGGTAGCTAATACTCAACACCTTACCCCTGGCGCTAAGAGCTTTTACAAGCAATTTCGTCAGGGCTTTCCTTAAAACCGAAGCTTTGTGCTTCGGTTTTTTATTTTCGATAAATTACTGAAAACTCTCCACCTTCACAATATGTTCAAAAATTGTTCATTTGTGTTATTGACGCCCCTGTGTTGGGCTTCTATGTTTGATAAGGTCTTTTAAATATGCAGGTTCATCGGCTAAATTTCGCGAAACATTTTTAATCGCATAGTCAATGATTCTGAGAAAGATGTGAATGGCGTTACAAACACTGCTCTCAAACAATTTGTCTTTGGACTTCAAACGATGGTGATGTGCCTCCACGCGCACACTAATGAGCAGCGATCTGGACGTCAATGTATTCAAACTGCTGCCATCGAGTTCTGGAGGTCAAAAATGAAACGAGCCAGCAATAGCTACAGACTCCAAATGATCAAAGAAGTAGTTACCCGTAGAGAGCGTGAAGCTTGTACGGATCCTATGGCGAGATATATTCATCAACTGATGGATGAACGCCCAACAAGTAAATTAGATGTTGAATTCAATCATCGATTTTCAGGAAATCACTTCGACGAACAAGCGGGAGGCTGGGTTAGCGACCGTTGGTCGATGAAATAACGCCAATTACCGCTCTGTAGGGAAAATGGATAGGAGATTCCCGGTTCTTAAAGGACACCTTGCCGGACCGGGAATATGTAAAAGCCTAATCAGAACCGAAAGCGAAGGCGTAACCCCACAGACTGAACAAGAGTTCTAGAATAAGTCTTGTTGAGGCGATGACTCATCTTGAAGCTGTTCTGACTTCGTCTTCCCTGCCAACATCTTTCTTCTGTACCTTTGACGACACAACTTAATAACGTGCAACTGCTGAGCGGGGGTTAAGTTAAGCCAATTAAACCTTTCCTCTCTCTTTCTCATACACCCCTTGCAATACCCTTTTTCATCGGAGGTACATACTCCAACACAAGGGCTTGGGACAGTAAAAAACTCCAGTTGCTCCATACTAAAACCGCTCTTTCCATATTAGGGCGTATTGGCCTAGTTTAAATAATGAGAAGATTAGTCAGCAACAAAACTTGCTATATACTTCGTTATGTCAAAAACATACGAAACCATAACCTTATGCTGACAAAAACAGTGTTTTATTACTTATACTTACCGCGTTTATAAAAACGGAGTCTATAAAATGAAGCTTAGCCTAAAAACGTTAGTTACAGCAATCTCTCTCCCTGTTCTTATGACTGCTTGTGCTAGCAACGGTGATAATGTGAAAGAAATAACGGCTCAAGATTTGCAGCACCACAACTGGGAACTTGTTCAAGTTGATGGCAAAAATATCGTTCTAGACGAACACCAAAAAGCGGCTCGCCTAGAAATCGGTGAAAATCTAACCGCAAACGGCAACGCAGGTTGTAACAACTTCTTCGGTCAAGCCGAGCTGAAAAACAACCAACTACGCATCGAAAAAATGGGCATGACCATGAAGATGTGTATGGAAGATCAAATGAAGATCGAAAACGCAATGACACAAACACTATCTAACTGGAGCGATATCACGCTAACTAAAGATGGTCTTGTTCTGAAAAGTGCCGATCACGAATTGACGTTTACACTACGTGACTGGGTAAACTAATCCCAACTAAGTAAACCAGATAGTATCTTAAAGCAGCCAAACGGCTGCTTTTTTTATATCGATGAATCGTTAGTCATGCATGCTAAAGTCATTTAAATAGCCAACTTTCTTTCTCTTTTCGCCCTCAATTCCATGCTTTAGACATCAATTTTGCTCTGTAAAACAACCTATTCATATCTCTGGGGACAATAATTTTCAATTACTTGAAAGAATATCCTCAAACAAACGGTCCGCTCCTAAAATGACACCAAATTTGTCCTTTATTCGTTTTGCTTCACATTGAGAGTAATTCTTTGAATCAATGAGTGATTCCGTTTGGGATTGGCATTGATAATAGAGAGAGATGAATTACTATCCTTGTAACAGAGCGGAACGACTTGCGAAAACATCAATAGAAACGAAAGCAAGCACCAAAAGACATAACACGGAATAGATATGAAAAAGCTACTCAGCAGCATTGGCATTTTAGCCACGACTTTTGCGACACCTTCTTTTGCCGATTCATCAGTGAATAGCGAATGGCAAAAAATCGAACAACAAGCCGACGGGCAATCCGTCTACTTTCATGCTTGGGGCGGAAGCCAAGAAATTAATCGCTACATACAGTGGGCGAGTAGAGAGCTAAAATCACGTTATAACGTGACGCTAAACCACGTTAAAGTGACGGATATTTCTGAGACCACTACTCGACTTATCGCAGAAAAAGCGGCAGGCAAAAACAGCGGTGGTAGTGTTGATATGGTTTGGATCAATGGCGAAAACTTCAAATCAATGAAGGATAACCAATTGCTATTTGGTCCTTTTGTCGAAGGTTTGCCAAGCTGGCAATATGTGGATAAATCTCTACCAATTGATGTGGACTTCTCCGAGCCAACA
This sequence comes from Vibrio sp. Vb2880, assembly GCF_033337975.1. Taxonomy (NCBI): domain Bacteria; kingdom Pseudomonadati; phylum Pseudomonadota; class Gammaproteobacteria; order Vibrionales; family Vibrionaceae; genus Vibrio; species Vibrio sp. Vb2880. The sequence goes on along the minus strand of NZ_JAWORT010000004.1, from coordinate 256,253 downwards.
GAAGGTCTAGAAGCACCTTGGGGAGTAGGACAATTAGTGTTTATCCATGACGAGCAAACCCTCCATAACCCTCCAAAATCATTCGCAGAAATGCTGAGCTATGCAAAAGCGTTCCCGAATCGCCTGACTTACCCTCGACCACCAGAGTTTCATGGCACAAGCTTTATCAAAGCATTACTCATTGAACTGTCTAACAACGCCCCTGAGCTGCAACAACCAGTTACCGATGACACGTTTGAGCAAGTCACTCAACCGCTGTGGTCTTATCTAGATGAGTTCCATAAAGTCGCTTGGCGCGGTGGTAAGCAGTTTCCAGGCGGTACAGCAGAAACCCTTCAGCTACTAGATGATGGTCAGACTGACCTGGCGATTACCTTTAACCCGAACGCGGTTTTCTCTGCGCAGTCGAGCGGTAATCTTGCAGAGAGCACCAAAGCGTACGCAATGGACGCAGGAGCACTCTCAAATATCCACTTTTTAGCGATTCCTTGGAACGCAAATGCCAGTGCTGGTGCACAAGTTGCGATAAACTTTTTATTGAGCCCTGAAGCACAGTCTCGCAAAGGTAACCTAAACATCTGGGGCGACCCTTCGGTACTAAGCAACCAATATCTAACTGGTTCGGCCAAAAACACTCAACAATTCAAATCTATCGCTGAGCCACATCCAAGTTGGCAAGCGGCGTTAGAAAAAGAATGGTTGAAACGCTACGGGAATTAGTAAGAATCCATGTTAAGAGCGCTGTATTTAGTCATTATCGCAGTTTGTATTTTGCCTACCATTCCGGGACTACTTGGAGTGGTGGTCTCTGCGCTCGGTTATGTGCCTCCTATCGGCTTGCACCACTTTTCTTTAGATGGCTTTAACGCTGTTTTTGATTGGGAGGGTGTTTGGACATCCATCGGGCTTACTTTCTACTCTGCCATTTTCAGTAGCTACTTGGCTTGCTTGATCACATTTGCGATTTTGCAAGCCTCTTGGGGCAGTAAGTTTTGGCGAAAAATTGAAGTAAGCCTCTCGCCACTTCTTGCCATGCCGCACGTAGCGTTTGCGATTGGCTTTGCGTTCTTGTTTGCCCCAACTGGTATGGGCGTTAGGGTTCTCAACCAACTGTTTGGTTACGACCCGAATGCACAAACGGTGAATGACTTAGCATTGCTGATTAAAGATCCGCACGCACTCGGTTTGATCATCATGCTTGCGATTAAAGAAGTGCCGTTTTTATTGTTGATGAGTATTCCAATTCTTCAGCAATTGAAAGTCGATAAGATTGAAAAAGTCAGTCATTCGATGGGCTACAGTTCGGCGCAAGCGTGGTGGAAATGCGTGTTCCCACAGTGGATAGCAAAACTGCGCTTTCCAATGCTGGCGGTATTGGCTTACAGTTTGTCCGTTGTCGATGTCGCCCTGATTATTGGCCCCACCAACCCGCCGACGTTTGCGGTTTTGGTATGGCAATGGTTTAACGATCCAGATTTATCGCTCCTACCAAGAGCGGCCGCTGGCGCAGTAATACTGTTTGCGATCGCAAGCCTTTTGATTGGATTTGCACGCTTAATGGAATGGTGTATTACCAAAGGCTTCAAACGCTGGCAGTACTCTGGTCGAAACGGGTTTCGTTTACCCGGTAAAACCCTATTTTCACTGGTCGCGCTACTTGCACTTCTAATGATTCCACTCATGGTGCTGTGGAGCTTTGCCCAACGTTGGCGCTTTCCAGATTTGCTCCCAAGCCGTTACAGCCTGCGTTTTTGGGAATACGAATGGCACAGTATTCTAGGGACTCTAGAACAAAGTATGTCAATCGCCCTAATCAGCGCGACTGTCGCGCTAGTTCTTGCTTTAATAGCACATGAGTATCGTCTCCGTTATCGCTGGCAGGTGCCCGGTTACATCATCGCCATCCCAATGCTGATTCCTCAGCTATCAGTGCTATTCGGTATGCAAGTAGTGACGCTGTACTTAAACAGTAATGCGTATTTCTTTTGGGTATGTTGGGCGCATATATTCTTTGCGTTCCCATTTATTTACCTCTCGCTAGACGGTCCGTGGCGCAGCTTCGATAACGGCTTAACTCGCGCCGCACTCAGCTTGGGTAAATCACCGATGCAAGCTTGGTTAAAAGTGAAACTGCCAATCCTCCTGCCTGCAATTGCATTCGCGTGGGCTGTCGGTATTAGTGTCAGCCTGGCGCAATACCTACCAACATTGGTGCTAGGGGCTGGGCGCATTAGCACCATCACAACCGAAGCCGTTGCACTATCCAGTGGTTTTGACCGACGTGTCACCGCTATTTACGCTATTTGGCAAGCTCTGCTGCCATTCTTGTTCTTTTCTTTTGCGATACTGCTTAGCCACTTGCACAGGAAGTATCGCCGCTTGTCTATAAAAGGTTTACTACTGAATGAGTCTTTGTCTCGAAAACCTCGCCATCCGTAAAACCAATGGCGACGCGCTTTTCTCGGCGTTCAATATGACCGTAGAAAAAGGTGAAATCGTTACCCTGATGGGGCCTAGCGGTTGTGGTAAATCCACTTTGTTGGATGCCATTGCCGGGCACCTATCCGCCGAGTTCAACTACTCTGGATCCATTACGCTTGATAACGAAAAGTTGGATGCCCTCCCTGCCCATAAGCGTCAGGTCGGTATTCTGTTCCAAGAAGATTTGCTCTTCCCTCATTTAACGGTGTGGGAGAACCTTGCCTTCGCGCTACCAAACTCAATCAAAGGTGAAGAGCGTAAAGCTCACGCCATGCAAGCACTGAAGAACATTTCATTGACCAAACTAGCAGAGTCCTTTCCTGACCAAATTTCGGGAGGGCAACGCGCCCGTATCTCATTGACTCGTATGCTGCTAGCAAAGCCGAAAGTTGCGCTACTTGATGAGCCCTATAGCAAGTTGGATAAAGACCTGCGTGTACAATTTCGCAATTGGGTGGTCGAACAATTGCAGCAAGCGAACATCCCTACTTTGATGGTAACGCACGATGAAGATGATATTCCTGATGGCAGCCGCTGCCTAAACTGGCCGTGGGAGACAAATCATGCTTGATAGCCTGAGTATAAAGCTCATCCGCAAACCGCTGGCACTCAGTGCGACATATATCGATAAATGTGGCATCACCGCAAATCAGACGACAGTATTTGGTTTTGTGCTTGGCTGTTTTGCCCTGCCGGCTTTGATCACCGAACAGTACTTGTTGGCGTTGCTGTTTATTTTGCTGAACAGAATCTGTGATGGGTTAGACGGTGCACTGGCAAGGATTCAAGGCATTACCGATGCGGGTGGCTTTCTTGATATCAGCTTAGATTTTTTGTTCTATTCGTTGATTCCTTTTGGCTTTGTGCTTGCCAACCCAGAGCACAATGCCGTTGCAGGCGCATTTTTGATTTTTTCCTTCATCGGCACTGGTAGCAGCTTTTTGGCTTTTGCCATCATGGCAGGAAAACAAGGCATCGATAATCCGGTATATAAAAACAAATCGCTTTACTACATGAGCGGCTTAACCGAAGGTACAGAAACCATTGGCTGCTTGGTTTTATTTTGTTTGCTACCGCAACACTTTGCCGTCATCGCGTATATCTTTGGCGCGGCATGCTGGTTTACTACTTTTACACGTATTTATTCAGGATTTCATACGCTTAACGATCATTAATACTGCTTAGACAATCGCGTTTCCTTAAGGGACAGGCCGCTAAGCCACTGTTTTATAAAGCACCAAAACGCAGGTTAAATTGGGGTATATACTCTTTGAATGAAGAAACCATTCGGAGGCTATATGAAAAAACAGATCAATTTAGGCATGTTGCTCACCATTACTTGTGCGCTCGTGCTTGGCGGCTGTAGCTCACCTAACCCGTACGGAGATGCATACGGCTCATCCGACACTCGCAAAGTTCAGCAGGTTTACTACGGCACAGTAGAAAAAGTAGAACCCGTAACCATTGATGCCTCTACCCAATCCAATGCCATTGGCACCATCGCTGGTGCTGCCGTGGGCGGGATCTTAGGCTCAAAAGTTGGGGGCGGTTCTGGCTCGGATATCGCTGCCATTGGTGGTGGTCTATTGGGTGGCTATGCAGGCAGCAAAGCGGCTGAAGCAACCGCGAAAAGAAATGGCGTGAATCTGACCATTCGTTTAGAGGACGGAAAGATTATCTCTATTGTTCAAGAAGCAAATCCAAACATGATTTTCCAACCAGGCCAAGCGGTCCAAATCAATGTTTCTGGTAATGACGCCAGAGTCGTTCCTCGTTAATTCGGACGAACCAAACCTTTGGCCTGCTTTAATTCAAACACCTAACCCGCGCAAGCTTACATCACTGGCTTGTTAACTTGCGCGTTTCTTTTCGTATCAAACTTGATCGTCGTCAATGGAACATCAATCTCCCACACCTTTCGATGTTCAAATGACATCAAGTTGCTAGCATGAGCCCATTCCAGATAACTTTGGGCTTGTTATGACTCCGACTGTTGACCACGTACTCCTTAATATCGCGCTAAACCTCAGCTCTAATCGCTCTCATGAGCAGCAATATCAAAACCTCATTGATGGGGTCGCGCAAGTATTCCCATGTGATGCGAGCTGCCTGTTTATCTTCGATGAGGATGGGTTTCTAACTCCTGTCGCGGTAAAAGGCTTATCCAGCTCGGTCTTAGGTCGTCGCTATTTCCCCAAAGCGCACCCTCGCTTAGATGCCATTATTCATAGCCGTGAACCGGTGCGTTTCGATGCCGATTGTTCACTGCCGGATCCTTTCGACGGCACACTATTAACTGAAGACCAATGCATTGATGTTCACGATTGCATGGGCTTTAGCTTGTATGTCGAAGGCCAACTTGTTGGCGCACTAACGATGGATGCACTAACGGTGGGCGCGTTTGATGGCATCGATCCTGTCGCTATCGAAACCTTTGCGGCTTTGACCGCTGCGACATTGCGTAACATTGCTCAGTTAAAAGCGCTCAAAGCGCAAAACCAGAAGCAAAAAAGCGTCACTCAAACCCTTATCCAGCAAGCCCGTTCTCAACATGGCGAAATGGTGGGTTTGAGTCCACAGGTCAACCAGTTACGAAACAACATTGCGACTGTTGCTCAATCAGATTACGCAGTACTTATCACAGGAGAGACCGGTACTGGTAAAGAACTGGTCGCGCACTCGGTACACGCGCAATCTCATCGTAGCGATAAGCCGATGATTTACGTCAACTGTGCGGCCCTGCCTGAAGGTCTGGCTGAGAGTGAACTGTTTGGCCATGTCAAAGGCGCATTTACAGGTGCTAATAGCCACCGTGCCGGTAAGTTTGAACTGGCAGACGGTGGAACGATTTTCCTTGATGAAGTGGGCGAACTGCCTTTGATTTTGCAAGCAAAATTGCTGCGCGTAATTCAGCAAGGCGAGCTGCAACGTGTAGGTAGCGATCAGCATTTGATGGTCAATGTGCGCATCATCGCCGCGACCAATCGACAATTAGAAAAAGAGGTCGAATCTGGCACGTTTCGAGCAGACCTTTTCCACCGTTTGAACGTGTTCCCAATCCAAGTCCCCCCACTGCGTGCCCGTGACGGGGATATTCCCGTTTTAGCAGGATATTTGTTGGAAAAAGTACGCCAACAATTCAATGCACCCAATCTGCACGTTCACCCTAAAGTGTTGACTCAACTGGAGTCTTTACCTTGGTACGGAAACGTACGCGAGCTCGAACACACTTTAACTCGCGCGGCTTTACACGCTATTCAACAAGGTGCAAGCACGATCATGCTTAACCATTTTGACACCTCATTAGCTCTCGATGATGTAAAAAACACATCGCATTATCTGCCTAAAGAAAGCCAGCCAATGCGAGAGCTAATAGAAAGCTATCAACGTGATTTAATTGAACATGCTTTGAGCCAAACTGGTGGCGTTTGGGCAAAAGCAGCGGAGTTTTTACAAATGGATCGCGGGAACTTATATCGGATGGGTAAAAAGCTCGGGATCAATAAATAACCGACCACAAGAAGTCGATGTGATTAAGACATCAACTGCGTTGTCTTAATTACATCAACCACTCTCCTAAATCTGATAAAATTCAATACAAATCAACAAGATAATAATTGGCACACATTCTGCTCTCTAGCGGTCAACATCACGACTATTAAAACAATCACTGGAGAACCCAATATGTTCTGTATTCAATGTGAACAGACAATTCAAACCCCTGCTGTTAAAGGTTGTTCTTTTGCACAAGGCATGTGTGGTAAAACTTCTGAAGTATCTGACCTGCAAGATGTATTGGTTTACACACTGCAAGGGGTTTCTTTTTGGGCATCAAAAGCACTTGAATTCAACATCATTAACGATGAAATCAACCAATGGGCACCCAAGGCATTTTTCTCTACATTGACGAACGTTAACTTCGACCCTGAACGCATCCTAGAGTTAACTTCTCAAGCCGCAACGTACAAAGCATTGTTAAAAGAGCAAGTAATGTCTGCTGCAACACTCGCCGATACCGAAGTTGCTGACATCCCTGTTGTTGCTCACTTTGAGCTACCAAATAGCGCAGAAGCAATCTTAGCTTTTGCTCCTCAAGTCGCGGTGAACCGTGGTAAGGACCAAGTACATGAAGATGTTATTGGCCTACGCCTACTTTGCCTATACGGACTTAAAGGTGCAGCCGCGTACATGGAGCACGCACGTGTTCTTGAGCAAACCAACAACGATATCTATGCCGAATACCATGAAATCATGGCGTGGTTGGGCACAGACCCTGAAGATCTCGGCGAACTACTTGATTGCTCAATGCGCATCGGCCTGATGAACTACAAAGTGATGGAAATGCTCGACCAAGGTGAAACAATGACCTTCGGCCATCCAGAACCAACCACGGTGAACGTCAAGCCAGTAAAAGGTAAATGTATTCTTGTTTCTGGCCATGATTTGCATGACCTAGAAAAAATCCTGCAACAGACCGAAGGCAAAGGCATTAACGTTTACACCAATGGTGAAATGCTGCCTGCACACGGCTACCCTGAGCTGAAGAAATACTCTCACCTTGTCGGTAACTACGGCAGCGCATGGCAAAACCAGCAGAAAGAATTCGCCAACTTCCCTGGTGCAATCGTAATGACGTCAAACTGCTTGTTGAATCCAAATGTGGGTCAATACGCAGACCGTTTATTCACTCGTAGTATTGTTGGCTGGCCTGGTGTGGCTCACATCGAAGGCGATGATTTTAGCCAAGTGATTGAATGTGCTCTAGCGCAAGACGGTTTCCAACACGATGAAATCGAACACCACATCACGGTTGGTTTTGGTCGCAATGCACTGATGAACGCCGCCCCTGCGGTTATCGACCAAGTGAAGCAAGGCAACATCAAACACTTCTTCCTAGTCGGCGGTTGTGATGGTGATAAAGCGGAACGCAGCTACTACACCGATTTTACGGCTGAAGCGCCAGAAGACACGCTAATCCTGACCTTGGCGTGTGGTAAGTTCCGCTTCAACAAGAATACGTTCGGAGATATCAACGGCATCCCTCGCCTATTGGATGTGGGCCAATGTAACGATGCTTACTCTGCAATCCAGCTTGCACTTGCACTGGCGAAAGAGTTTGACTGTGACATCAATGAACTGCCACTCACGCTTGTGCTTTCTTGGTTCGAGCAAAAAGCGATCGTTATCTTGCTAACGCTATTTGCATTGGGCGTGAAAGGCATTTACACAGGCCCTACTGCACCAGCATTCCTAACGCCAAACCTAATCGCCATCATCCAAGAGAAGTTCGATATGCGCAGTATTGGCAATGTTCAGGATGATCTAAAAGCCATCCTAGCAGCCTAATAAACCTGCTTGTTACGCGCCTCCTTACGCGGAGGCGCTATCTATTTCGAACCAAAAATAGCCACAACCAAAGAGATTGTTATGTTTTTTGAATGGCAAGGTAACCAACCCGTCACACTCCGTTGCATCGACAAATACTTCGAAACACACGACACCGTCAGCATCAAATTGGCCGAACTAACCGAATCACTTCTGTTTCAGTTTAAGCCTGGCCAGTTTATTAACTTAGGCGTGGAAATTGATGGAAAAATGGAGTTTCGCGCCTATTCAATCAGCTCGATCAATGAAGACGATCACCTTCAACTCACCATCAAACGAGTATCTGGCGGTAAAGTATCGAACTACATCGTTGACTCGCTGCTGCTAGGTGATACCGTTCAAGCATTACCACCAGCAGGCGAATTTAACTGCATCGACCATCCACCCGTGTTACGTGATGGCGAAACAAAAGCCTTGCTTATCAGTGCAGGTTGCGGCGTCACGCCCGTATTTTCGATGGCAAAACACTGGCTGAGTAATCAAGATGAAAACGACAACGATGTGGACATCGCATTTCTTCATATCGCACGCAGCCCAGAAGAGACGATTTACTACGATCAGCTAGAAACGTTAGACGCCGTATATCCCAACTTCCATTTAAAGCTGTTGCTGAAAAACCGCGAAGGAACGTCACACCCACAAGGTCGTTTGAATGCCGACTGGATTAAAGAGCTTGTTCCTGATTTCAAGCAACGCACCGTTTACCTGTGTGGTCCAAGCCAGTTTATGCAAGATGTTCACGGCTATTTGAATGATCTTGGTTTTGACATGACGAACTTCTACCAAGAGAGTTTTACGCCAGCGACTGGCGCAGAATCATCGGTCTCCGATGAGACGGTTAACGTTTCTGTTCCTGATTTTGCTCAAAGCATCGATGCGCAAAAAGGTCAGGTACTGGCCGATGTGCTCGAAGGCGCAGGTTTACCATTAATCGTCGCTTGTCGAAGCGGGATTTGTGGCTCGTGTAAATGCAAGGTTCGTCAAGGCAACGTCTCTTCCACCAGCCTAGAAACATTGACGCCAGAAGAAATTGAACAAGGCTATGTGCTCGCCTGCTCATCAACCATCGAAGCGGATCTTGAAGTGCAGATCGGTTAATGCTGCTGGTATCGATCTTTTATTGTTTCCCGTCATTCCGACGAGCCTAGGCGAGGTCAGGAATCTAATATCAGCGTGTTAGGAATAACTCACTCTGATAATAGACTCTGAATCACACTTGCGTCTCGCTATTCAGATTAACGGGGTATCGTGGAAATGCCAGCCGTACTCAAACGGCTGGTATTATAGATAGGTACAACTTTCGTTTCGTCGTCATTGCTTCTCGCTAAACAGCAACACTTTCAATGCTGCTTCGCTGTCTACGTCCATAAACTCTGGTGGGTTATCCAGACGCTCACGGAATGTCAACTCTGGCGCTTCTTCTTTCATGCTTTCAATCAAGAAGTCGCTTGTCACAGATGGTGAGTTCACACATGCCATCACTTGACCGCCTTCTGCCAACAAATCCGGCAATCGACGTAGAATCTTTTTGTAGTCTTTCGTAAGCGCAAAGCTGCCTTTCTGGAATGAAGGCGGATCGATAATGATCAAATCATACTGACCAGATTTTTTAATCTTACCCCAAGATTTAAAAATATCGTGCCCCATAAAGCTTACCTGGTTGATGTTATGACCATTTAGCTTGTGGTTCTCACGACCTTTAGACAGCGACGCTTTTGCCATGTCGACGTTAACCACTTTATCTGCGCCACCCGCAATGGCAGCGACAGAAAAGCCACACGTGTAAGCAAACAAGTTAAGCACGTTTTTGTGCTTCGCATTTTCGCGAACCCAATCACGACCGTAGCGCATGTCCAAAAACAGACCGAAGTTTTGGTTGCGGCCAATATCCAATTGGTATTTCAAACCGCTTTCTTCAACGACAGGGCGAGCGTCTAATTCACCGACAAGTACTTCTGAAGGCGCACCATCGGCATAACGGTGCTGAAGAACCATAGTGCGACCTTGCTTGTCTGCCCACAGTGGTGATAGTGCCAACGCATTCAGGCCGCTTTTCAGCTCAGCGAGAAACGCGTCGTCGACTTCTTTAAACAAGTTGATAATCAACTGACCTTGTAACCAATCACAGGTGATTTGCTCTAGGCCCTCAAAACGACGGCCACGACCATGAAACAGTCGACGAATTTCATTCGGAGCTTGCGCGAGCTCGGTTTCTAGATGCTGAAAGAACAGCGGAAGTTGTGATGCTTGCATCGAGTTCTCTTATTAGTTTTCTTTGTGACGGTTATTTGATCGTAGGCCAGTTCAGCTCCCAAGGGGAAAGCCAAGTATCCAAGCCCTGAGAGACTATTTCACTGTGCCATTTGCTACCCAGCACTTTGTATTCTCGTGGATCGCAAACAAAGCGATATTGCTCATCTCGGTATTGGAAGCAAAGTGAAAATGCATGCAGATAACCGCGATCAGCCTCATTGCCTGCATTGTAAATCGGGTCGCCAACAATACCTGAGCCAACCGATTTTAATGCCACGCGGATTTGATGCGTTTTACCAGTGTGTGGCTTACATAAAAATAGGCGCTCTCCGGGCTCTGCCGCAAGAGAGAAAAACTGGGTGACGGCTGGGTTGTTTTTGCTGTTGACCAGCTTCCATGATGAACGGCGCGAACGCTCCATATCACCAACGACCAAACCTTGTTTCTTTTTCGGCTTTTTAGAGCCAATCGCCAGATAGAACTTTTCCACTTGGCGGTCAGCGAAGGCTTGCGATAACGCACTGGCCGCTTTGGCGCTACGTCCGAGGAGCAGAATACCCGATGTCATTTTATCCAAGCGATGGATAAGATAGAGCTGCTGATCACCACTCTGCTTAGCCACTTCTTGCAGCAGCATTGTGTCGCCATCGTCTTTATGAACAGAGACGTTGGGATGCTTATTGATGATCAGAAAATCGGGATGGGTATGTAGAATATCGAACATAAAAAACTGGCTCCACGTTTGGAGCCAGCAGTATACATAAGTTATCGGACAAAGCTATCGAGGCTTGCCCCCAAGGTATTTGCTAAAGCTTCTTCGAGAAAATGCCAGCAAGACCAATGATTGCGATACCCAGCAGCATGATTTCACCTTTGCCACTATCAAAGCCAGACTTAATCCCCATGAAGGCAACAATAGCAATCGCAACAGGAATCAGGTATTTAACTAGGTTGTACCACAATCCAAATAGCGGGAAGGATACTTCGCCGTCATTAGTGATCTCTTTTTCTAGCTCAGCACGGCTTAGGCGCCATCCTGCAAAGATACAAACCAACATACCACCAACCGCTAAGAAGATTTTGTCCGTTAGCAAGTCGAAGATATCAAAGGCACCGGTACCGAACAGCGTTGGCCCCATTCCACCTAAAGATAGTGACGCAAAAATACATAATGCCGCCATAACTGCACTTGCAGACAGAACAGCGTTAGAGCGCTTCATGCCTTTCTCGTCGATTAGGTAAGACACGACAACTTCCAATAATGATACTGAAGAAGTTAATGCCGCCACCGTCAAACCGATGAAAAATAGCAACGCGAATAGCAACCCAATCACTCCGCCCATTTCAGCAAACAGCTGAGGAACGACAACAAATACAAGACCAGGGCCTGCCGCAGGCTCCATGCCAAAGGCAAACATAGCTGGGAACATAGCAACACCAGCAAGAATCGCGACACCTGTATCCATAGCTGTAACCATACCGGTTGTTTGAACTAGGTTCTCTTTCTTCTTCAGGTAAGAACCGTACGTCATCATACAACCCATACCTAAGCTAAGTGAGAAGAACGCCTGTCCTAGTGCAGCAAGAACCACGTTGCTGTCGACTTTAGAAAAGTCCGGCATGAATAAGAACTCAAGGCCAGCCATTGCACCTGGCAGCATCAAGCCTTTAACAGAAACAACGATTAGGATTAAGAACAGAAGCGGCATCAGAACCTTACCGGCTTTCTCAATACCACCCGAAATCCCTTTCATCACAATCATGACGTTAAGGAACAGGTAAACACCCATCCACATTAAAGGTTGAATCGGATCTGAGATGAAACCGCCAAAACTGTCGCCAATTGCTTCTGGCGCGCTGAGTAGACCACCACCCACTTTAAAGATGTAGGCCAATGCCCAACCACCAACCACAGGGTAGAAGCCCATGATCAAAAGACCACTGAAGACTCCCATAACGCCAGTAAACGTCCAGCGTCGGTCAGTTGTTTTGAATGCACCTACGGCAGAAAGACCTGTCTTACGACCAATAGCGAACTCTGTCAGCATCACGCTAAAGCCGATAAAAATTACAAAGATAAGATAGATAGCAACGAATGCACCGCCGCCACTCTCACCTGCTGTGTAAGGGAATTTCCATATATTGCCTAAACCGACAGCGGAACCCGCTGCTGCCATTACGAAGCCTAGTTTAGACCCCCACGTATCACGTGGTGCTGCTGTATTAGTTGTAGCCACGCTTTTTCTCCAAAATTAGTTTGTTGTGTATGCATAGAGATAGGCGTCTAAAAAGTTTATGTAAAAATTATTGTACACTTATAAAATAAGCGTTCGACGCACTATGTCTAGAAAGTAAAGCAGCTCCCCTTTAAAATTGGAACCCCAAAAAAGTACATTTATCGCACAAGTGTCGAGTTACGCAGGTTAAATGCTGCTTTTTTGTTCAAAAGTTAAAGAATGACCTTATTTTTCACATTAAAATAACAGAATCAGCTGTTATGAAATTCGTTCCTCATATAAGGTCAATCCCACGTCTAAATGGGAAATCTATTCCCCCAACCCACTTTTATGCTTAATATCCTAGAAGGGCATATTACTCTGAGCGTATATGGACAAGTTTTATCACTTTCTTACTTTAGCTGGCATTGGGCTATATTGGTTACTGGTCGCAGGTGTGACCATTCGTGTCGTTTTAAAGCGCCGTGCAGTGAGCGTGTCTTTAGCTTGGCTAATGATCATTTATATCCTTCCCGTTCTGGGTGTCGCATGTTATTTCCTCTTCGGTGAACTGAACTTAGGCAGAAAACGAGCCGAACGTGCGAAAGAGATGTTTACACCATTCGAGAAGTGGTTCAGTCAACTTAACGACTGTAACGCGCACAACCCAGAAACGATGGGAAGGCACATCTACCGAATTGATGAACTTTGTAACAACCGCCTTGGTCTTCCCGCATTGAGCGGTAATACATTGTCGCTGCAACAGTCACCTAATGAGATTTTGCATTCCATTATTGAAGACATCGAAAACGCGCAGAGCAGTATTCGAATGGTATTCTACATTTGGCATCCGGGTGGTTTGGCTGACTCTGTCGCTTCTGCGCTTATTCAAGCGGCTAAACGCGGCGTAGATGTCAAACTATTGCTCGATTCAGCAGGTAGTCCACGTTTTTTCAGAAGTCCTTGGTATCGAATGATGCAGGATGCTGGAATTGAAGTTATTCAAGCGCTAGAAGTGAAGATGTGGCGTATTTTCTTACGTCGTCTTGATCTTCGCCAACATCGCAAGATCATCGTAATTGATGATGAAATTGCTTATACCGGTTCAATGAACCTGGTTGACCCGGCTTACTTCAAGCAAAACAGTGGCGTCGGGCATTGGGTGGACATCATGGTTCGCATTACGGGACCAACGGTAAACGTATTGAGTGCCATCCACTGTTGGGATTGGGAAGTCGAAACTGGCGAACGTCATTTACCAAGACTACCTGAATGCAAGATCGATGAGAGTGAATTCCAACACCCTATTCAGGTTGTGCCTTCTGGCCCAGGTATGCCGGAATATCTGATCTATCAAGTATTAACATTGGCAATAAACCAAGCCAATCGCTCGGTACGAATCACAACACCATATTTCGTGCCCAATGCTGATTTACTCGAAACGTTAAAGATGACAGCACAACGAGGCATTAACGTTGAACTCATTATTCCCCATAAAAATGACTCTATGATGGTGCAATGGGCGTCACGCGCTTTTTATAGTGAGCTCTTGAGTGCAGGGGTCAAGATTTATGAGTTTTATGGTGGTTTGCTGCATACAAAATCTGTCGTAATTGACGACCAATTCTGTTTAGTTGGCACCGTAAACATGGATATGCGCAGCTTGTGGCTGAACTTCGAAGTGACCCTCGCCGTTGATGACGAAGAGTTCACCAAGCAAATGTCTTGGTTACAAGATAGCTATATTAAGCAATCTCACACTGTTGTATTGGAAGAATGGGAGAAAAGGAGCCTATTTTCTCGGTTCTTAGAGCGAGTGTTCTATCTCTTCAACCCACTCCTCTAATACCTCAAATACACAGGCTAAAAAACCTCCAGCGCTACATGCATCCTGCTGGAGGTTTGTTCTTTTAGCTCCCTATCTACACGATACCTCTCGACATCATTACCTGTTCATCTTGGCTGTTATTGGCTGATAGTTGACTTTTCCCTTGCATAACCTACGTCGTCCATGTTTTAAATATTCAAAACCGCAATATTTAAGACAGGGAACTTTTATGTCAGAGGGAAAAAAAACCAAACTCATTACCGCTGGCCGCGATAAAAAGTGGACAAATGGTGTTGTAAACCCACCCGTTCAACGCGCTTCAACCGTGGTATTCAATACCGTTGCAGAAAAGAACCAAGCCACCATTAATCGTGCAAACAAAACATTGTTTTATGGTCGCCGAGGCACCAACACGCACTTTGCTTTCCAAGACGCAATGGTTGAGATTGAAGGTGGAGCTGGTTGCGCGCTTTACCCTTGTGGAACGGCAGCAATTTCAAACGCCATCCTCTCTTTCGTTGAAACTGGCGATCACATTCTAATGGTGGACACTTGTTACGAACCAACTCGTGACTTTTGTAACACCATAATGAAGAAAATGGGCATCGAAACCACCTATTATGACCCAATGATCGGTGAAGGTATCCGAGACTTGATTCAGCCGAATACCAAAGTCCTTTTCTTGGAGTCTCCTGGTTCAATAACCATGGAAGTCCAAGATGTACCTACATTAGCGCGCATTGCCCACGAGCAAGATATCATCGTGATGCTTGACAACACATGGGGAGCAGGCGTGAACTTCTCTCCTTTCGAGCATGGCGTAGACATTTCCATTCAAGCGGCAACTAAGTATATTGTTGGACATTCAGATGTCATGCTAGGTACTGCTGTGGCTTCTGAAAAGTATTGGGATCAGCTTCGTGAACAAAGCTACCTGATGGGTCAGTGCGTTTCTCCTGACGACGCATACCTAGGTCTTCGAGGTATTCGCACGTTGGATGTTCGCCTAAGACAGCACGCAGAAAGCAGTTTAAAAGTCGCTCAGTGGCTCGCTTCTCGCCCAGAAGTTGATCATGTCCGCCATCCAGCTTTAGAAACAAGCCCTGGCCATGAGTTTTTCAAACGAGACTTCACAGGTGGAAACGGCTTGTTTTCATTTGTTCTCAAAACGTCTTATCCAAAAGCGACGACGGCTCTGCTTGATGGTATGAAACACTTCAGTATGGGTTACTCTTGGGGCGGTTATGAAAGCCTCATTCTAGCTAACGAACCTAAGAGCTTTAACAGCCTGAGAACCGTAGCTCACCCACACTTTGAAGGTACTTTGGTTCGTATTCATATTGGCTTAGAAGACGTAAATGACTTGATCGCTGATTTAGAGGCTGGTTTTGCGCGTTATAATGCCTTAATGCTTGAAAAAGAAGCCTCCCTATAACAATGATTGAATCGCCCTGCATTGCGGGGCGTTTTTATAACCCTCTGACTTAATTAGAATTAACTAACATTCGCCCGAACCATTAATTAATGTTAATCATTTGTGTTGTTTTTCAATTGAGCAGTCACAGAATGAAATAATGTGCCATAAATAGGCTTTTCAAATTTAGAGTTTCTCTCCTACTTTTTATCATTCATAAGAGGTCATACCACAAGGAGATAGTTTTGAAACTCAAATTTATAGCGCTAATGCTTTTTACCTTAGTTACCGTCCCAATAACCTCCGTATACGCTGCAACAGGTTATACCCAAACCAAGTATCCGATTGTTCTGGTTCACGGTTTGTTTGGTTTTGATACCCTGGCAGGCGTTGATTACTTTTTCGGAATACCACATTCCTTAACAAAAGATGGTGCTAAAGTTTATGTTGCACAGGTATCCGCGACCAATAGCAGCGAAGTTCGAGGGGAGCAACTGCTTGCTCAAGTAGAAACCTTACTTGCAGCTACAGGCGCAGAGAAAGTCAATCTCATTGGTCACAGTCATGGTGGTCCAACAACGCGCTATGTTGCCTCTGTCCGTCCTGACCTAGTCGCATCAGTTACGAGTATAGGAGGCGTTAATAAAGGGTCTAAAGTAGCCGATTTAGTTCGTGGCACCGTATCTGAGGGTTCGGGGAGTGAGCAGCTCGCGGTAAAACTGGCGCAAGGTTTAACCACTCTTATTAATCTTCTATCAGGTGGTTCTGATCTCGACCAAGACCCTTTAGCCTCATTAGCAGCCTTGACCACGGAAGGATCATTGGCGTTTAACCAGCACTACCCAGAGGGAGTCCCTACCAGTGAATGTGGTAATGGCGACTTGCTAGCTTCAAATGGCGTTTATTACTACTCATGGACCGGATCATCCACTTTTACAAACGTTTTCGATCCGACTGACGCTGCCATGATGGTACTTGGCTTAGCCTTTGATGGGCCGAATGATGGCTTAGTTGGTGCGTGCAGCACACATTTAGGCAAAGTCATACGTGATGATTATCAAATGAACCATTTGGATGAAATTAACGGTCTACTCGGTATTCATCATCTTTTTGAAACCGATCCAGTCACGCTTTATCGCCAACATGCAAATCGTCTCAAACTTCAAGGTTTATAAGAGGTCATCACAATGAAGAAAGTCGCTCTCACCACTTTTATCCTGCTCTCGATATTTGGCGTGGGAGCGCTTTCTCTGTTGCAAAGCGACAAACAACAAGAGATAACCTCTAACCATTCGCCATCTCAGCAAGATATAGCCGCCGATGTCTCTTCCCCAAAAGATTTCTTCGAATATTCTCTTAGCCGGCTGGGCGAAGAAGATCTCGATACGATCAAAGCGGAAGTCAATGATGACACTTTAGCAAAGCAAACTCTGAATATTGATGCCAAACTTTTTCAAACCTACCTTTCCTACAAGCAAGCACTCACTGCATTAGAGCCTTTTGAGCACAACCACCTAACGCTTGAACAGTTAACCATGCTGAATGAAGCAATACTGAACTTACAGCTTCAATACTTTAACGAGGTGCAGATAACCCAATTGTTTGACGAAGAAAACCGACTTCGCCAACTTGCTTTAGAAAAGCTGACGATTAAAACACAGGCATCGGATATCGAGAGTCAAGCACACCTTCTCAATCAAGCGCTATCAGAACAACCGGATTACATACGAGAAAGTGAACGCAATAACGCATTAGCAGAGCAGCTCGAGCAAGCTTCTCAGCTTGATTCACAAGACAAGTACATCGCCCGTGTTGCTCTGGTAGGAGATGCCGGAGCGCAGAGGCTGCAAAAGCTTGATGAGCAAAGAGCATCATTTGAGACTCAACTCGCCACTTACTTAAAGCAGCGTCAAAATATTCTGAATAGGGATTTTCTAGGGCAAGACGAAAAACAGGCAGAAATCATTGCTTTAAGAAAACAAA
The DNA here is from genome assembly GCF_033337975.1 of Vibrio sp. Vb2880. Lineage (NCBI taxonomy): Bacteria > Pseudomonadati > Pseudomonadota > Gammaproteobacteria > Vibrionales > Vibrionaceae > Vibrio > Vibrio sp. Vb2880. The sequence goes on along the minus strand of NZ_JAWORT010000004.1, from coordinate 238,693 downwards.
GCTTCGATGCCACTCAATGGCGTCGAATCGAAGCTTTGGAACGTATTCATGATAGCCAGAACTAACAACATTAGCTTAATAGCCAAACGTCACTTATTCTGCTTTTTAGGACATCCAACGATATGGTCATCCACCATGCCGACGGCTTGCATGAAAGCATAACAGATGGTTTCACCGACAAACTTGAAGCCTTTCTTTTTTAGGAATTTACTCATGGCTTTGGATTGCTCTGTCGAAGCTGGTACGTCACTCATATGTTGCCATTGATTGACGATTGGTTCACCGTCCACGAACTGCCACAACGCGTCTGATAAACTCCCGTATTCAGCAATTAACGCTTTGGCCGCTTTGGCATTACTGAATACCGAGTTAATCTTTCCGCGATGTCTCACAACATCGAAGTTTTCCACGATGTATTCAGCGCGTTCTTCATTTCTTTGTTCCAACGCATCTAGATCGTAATTCTCGAACGCTTCTCTGTAACCTTCGCGCTTTTTAAGGATGGTGATCCAACTAAGACCAGCTTGCGCACCTTCCAAAGTAATAAATTCAAACAGGACTTGATCGTCATATACTGGCACGCCCCATTCGGAATCATGATATTCGCGCTCTAATGGGTGATTCATCGCCCACGCACACGTTTTTTGTTCTGTCATTATTCTTCCTTAAAAAGCGCCTCTAACTGATGAGCTAGAGGCGCGATATTTTTCATCGTTATATCAGTAGCCCTAAGCCTGTTTCGGTACTGCCACTTTATGGAACAAACGATACAACACTGGCACGACAATCAGTGTCAGGACTGTCGCAAAACCCAAACCAAACATAATCGTAACCGCCATTGGTTTGAAGAAAATATCTGGCAACAGTGGGATCATACCAAGGATCGTCGTGATAGCTGCCATACAAACGGGACGGACGCGACTCACCGCAGCATCAACGACCGCGTCATAAGCCTCTTTACCGGACTTCATTTCAATTTCAATTTGGTCAAGTAATACGATGCCATTTTTGAGCACCATTCCCGATAAGCTTAAGAAGCCGAGCAATGCCATAAAGCCAAACGGCGTGTTGAGTGCCAACAAACCGGTGGTGACACCAATTAACGCCAGCGGCACGGTAAGCCAAACAATGAGTGGCTCTTTGATAGAGTTAAATAGGAATACAGTGATCAAGAACATGAACAAGTACCCCATTGGCATGGTAGTAAACAGTGACTCTTGAGCATCACCAGAAGATTCGTATTCACCACCCCACTCTAGTGAATAGCCAGGAGGCATTTGAATCGCTTCGATTTGGGGCTGTAAACGTTTTTGCAACGTCGATGCGGTTTCTTCACCTAGAATATCAGGGTCTGCCATCACAGTGAGCATACGCTTACGGTTCTTACGCACAATAATAGGATCCTCCCAACGCATGTCGTAACCCATTGTGACTTGTTGAAGTGGAATAAACTCACTCTGTGCTGGACTCCATATTTTCATGCCTTCGATGTTACGAATATCAATGCGCTCATCTTCTGGTAAACGAGCCACGATAGGCATGAGCGTCGTGCCGTCTCGGTATAAGCCTATCGTCATTCCAGAGAATGACATGGACAAGAAATCATCGACGTCCGATTTGGTAATGCCATAGCGACGTGCCTGACTCTCGTTAAACTGAGGTTCAAGAACTTGGGTTCGTTCACGCCAATCATGCCTGATATTTGTTGCCTGAGGGTCGGCGTACATGATGTCCTTGACCTGAGCGGCTATCGTACGAAGGACGGTTGGATCTGAGCCAATAATACGCGCTTCAATTTTTGCACCACCACCAGGGCCTAACTCAATCTGTTTGAGCTTGTAATTGATTTCTGGATAGTTGGCTTTTAAATACTCTCGAAACTTCGCCATTAATGGTTTCAACGCTTCGTAATTTTCCATACGAGTGGTTATCTCACCATAAGCCGCATAACTTTTCTCTGGCGCGTACGTTAACATGAAGCGCTGTAAGCCTTTACCCGCGGTCGTCGTGATATGGTCAACATGCTCTTGCTTAGCTAACCAACTTTCTAACTCTTTAAGCGTTGTGTTGGTTGCTCGAATATCAGTTCCTTCTGGCATCCATACATCTAACTGAAAAATCGGCGTTGTCGAAGATGGGAAAAACGCTTGCTTCACAAACGTGAACCCGTAAACACTTGCCGCTAATCCCGCAATCAGCACCACAACGGTAAACCAAGCACGACGCATACAAAACTGAAGAAACTTTTTATAAATAACGAAAATAACCCCGTTATATGGATCATTTTCTTCCCCTTCACCTTGTTTAATCTTCTGGCCTTTAAAGAAGATGTCAGCAAAGAATGGTGTCAACGAGATAGCGGTAAACCAGCTCAACATTAAAGAGATCAGCAGAACCGTAAACAAAGTGCCACAGTATTCGCCCGTCGAGTCTTCAGACAGTCCAATTGGCGCAAATGCAGTTACCGCAATCACAGTTGCCCCAAGTAATGGCCATTTTGTTTGGGTAACAATGTCGGTCGCTGCTTGGAGTCGAGTTCGCCCTTTTTGAGTACCAATCAAAATCCCCTCAACCACAACGATGGCATTGTCCACCAGCATACCTAACGCGATAACCAAGGCACCTAATGAAATCCGCTGTAAATCTATCGCGAGATACTTCATGAAAATGAACGTACCCAGCACCGTCAGCAGCAAGATTAAACCGATTAGTAGCCCAGAACGTAGCCCCATAAAGAACAGAAGTACGATAATGACGATACCGACAGCTTGAGCCAAGCTCACAACAAAACCGCTAACCGATTTATCCACTTCTTTCGGCTGACTATAGATTTCCGAAATTTCGATACCGACAGGTTGTTGGTACTTTAGCTCTGCAAGGCGATGATCAAACGCTTTTCCGACTTCAACGACGTTGACGCCTTCAGCAAAAGAAACACCCACGTTTAGTGCGAGGCTGCCGTTAAAATTAATAATATTATTCGGGACTTCTACGTAACCGCGTTTTATTTCCGCCACATCTTTCAAGAAGATGAGCCCCTGAGCACCCGACTCAGTAATTAACAAATCACCCAGCTCCTCCACACTCTGGAACTCGCCAGTCGGCTGAATTCTGATGTACTCGTCACCAATTCTGATCGCTCCTGCGTCAGAAACCACGTTTTGCGTCGAAAGAAGATTAAACACGGTATCCGGAGCAAGACCTATACTGCTCAGCTTTTTCATCGATACTTCGATGAAAACTTGTTCTTGCTGTTGCCCGGATACCGAAACTTTACTCACACCATCAACCAGTTCGAGCTCTCGGCGTAAGTAATCGACGTAATCCAGTAGCTCTTTATAGCTATAACCGTCGCCAGTCACCGCTAACAAAATCCCGTAAACATCACCAAAATCATCGATCACTTGAGGTTCATTCACACCTGGAGGCAACGTCCCTTTAAGGTCGTTCACTTTACGGCGCAACTCATCCCAAATTTGTGGTAGATCATCAGGGCCATAATTGTTCTTCATCGTGACCGTGATTTGAGATAATCCCCGGCTAGAAATCGAATTGACTTCATCAACATAAGTAAGCTGCTGAATCGCTTTTTCGATTGGGTACGTCACTTCTTCTTCGACTTGTTGCGGTGTTGCACCAGGGTAAGAGGTCACTACCATCGCATCTTTAATAGTAAAAGCAGGGTCCTCAAGACGCCCTAAACCAAAGAATGCGGCGATACCACCAATCAAAAATATCAGTGCGAACATCCAACTGATGACGCGATTTCGGATGAAGTACGCAGCAATACCGGTCACATCATCATCACTTTGAGGCGCTGATTTATTAAGATCGCTCATAGACCGGCCTCCTGCGTAGCCATTTCCTGTATCACTTCCACTTTCATGCCATCCCTTAATCGAGAAACACCGGCAATCACAACTTTGTCTTTGAGCATGAGACCATCAAGGATTTGAATGGACGTTTTAGATGCCTTACCTGCTCGCACCTGTTTGCGCGATACCGTATTGTCGTCATTCAGTACCCAAACAAATTTGTTTTCGCGCCCCAGCTCGTCACCATCCGCATTAAAAATGGCTTCGATAGGGACATTAATTCCTAGGTTGAGATCAAGCCCAACATTCTCGTCTTTAGACGTTACTTCAACAGCCATCCCATCTAGGATGTACTCTTCTTCCGGCATAGGAAGCGACAGTGTGACAGTAAACGTACCTGTTGTTGGGTCGGGTTCGGTTGTAAATTCTTTTACCGTCGCGTTATATTCGTTACCACTGGGCACGCGCACTAATGCTTTGATCGCGGTAAGCCTTTCTTCCGTTGGCGGTTGGTTCACATAGAGGCGGTCAGGAAGCTGAATCAACACTTCGACTCGCTCCAAGCTGTGAATATTAACGATATGCTGTCCGACTTGAACATTTTCGAATTGGTCGATATTAACTCGCGAAATAATCCCATCCACGGGCGCTTTTAAGGCAGTAAATGATAGACGAAGTTTGGCTAACTGAAGCTCAGCTAAGGCGATTTGTCGTTGTGCTGCAATTTCATCAAACTGAGACTTAGCTAATAGGCCTTTATCGACCAAAGGGCGTGAGCGGCGATACTGACTGTCGACAACAGAAAAACGCGCACTCGCATTATCTACATCCAACTCATAGTCAGTGGGATCTAGTGTTGCAATAACATCACCCTTCGTGACTTTGTCGCCCTCTTTTACCATGATGCTGCTGACTTCTCCTGCCACTCTGAAGCTCAAATGAGAGCGATCCGCTGCATTCGCAACCGCAGGGAAGTACAAGTTGTCATCCACCTTGCTTCCCGCTAATGACGTAACTCTAACTCGTGGCGTTTCGAGCTCTTTTTCTGGCGCCTTATCCCCACAGCCAACGAGAAAAAGCGTTGAAAGTAAAGTCGCTAGAGAGATGATTCCTTTCATATTACAACCCTCTTTCCTTAATCCACGCTCTTACCTTAATTCCGGGTTCAATTACACTGACACCCGAGATAATGATTTGGTCGCCATCGTTAAGCCCGGCTAACACTTGATTTTTGTCATTCATCTCAATTGCGGCTTTGGATACAATGCCTTGCTCATCGACACGCCAAACGTATGTTTTGCCGTTTTCTTCTAGCAACGCGGAGTTAGGAATCTTTGTCGCTCCTGCACTTTTGGACAGGAGGTAAGCATTGCCAGACATTCCCGGCAAAAGGCCAATTTCTGCTGGCCGCTCCATGACCATCGTGACTTTGTAACTGCCCGTTTTAGGGTCGGCTTCTGTATCGATTTCCTGAAAGGTTAAGTCAAAGGCTCGCTCGGGGAACGCATCAAATATCATTCTGGCAGAGACATCGCTCCCCTGCGTGTAACGATTTAGAAGATAGTCTGGGATTTGGAATATCACTTTGAGGAGTTGGTTGGACTGAATATTCATCACCCCTTCTTTCGCGGCAACATATTCATGGTTTTCTGCTGGAATGTACGAAATAGTTCCATCATATGGCGCGACAAGTTTGGTATACCTTAAGTTTGCCTTTGCTTGATTCCATTGAGCTTTTGCCGAGTTGTGGTTCGCTTTTGCCTCATCAAAATCTTGCTCAGATACTACTTGGTCTTTACGTAGCTTTTGGTATCGCTTGTATTGCACATCTGCGAGCAAAAAATTTGCCCGAGCTTGCTGTTCGAGCAGAGAATATTCATCTGGGTTTAATGACGCCAAAACATCACCTTTACTGACGACTTGACCTTCATTCACTTCTATCGTTTGAAGAAGCCCAGGAACTCGAAATGTCAGTACTGCTCTATCGCCAGCTTCCGTCGTGGCAGGAAAATGTCGCTCAAACTGGGCATTGCCAACAGATACTGTAAATAGCTTCGCAGGGCGCGATTCAGGTTCAGGAACAGGAGGAAGTTCTTTACCGCACCCCGACAAGACAGCCGAGATGGCAATAGGAATGAGCAATTTTCTCATTACATTCATCCATAAAAATTGGGGGATTATTTTTAAAGTAGATGAATTTTGAACGAACTTCCAGAGCAGAAAAGATTAATAGTGCTTTAAAATTAGTAATTTGTGATAAAAAAGCAGGCTTTATGCCTGCTTCAGTTAAATCTTCTTTGGATACAAAATGCCTAAAGCTTACTGAATTCTCTGTTCACCCTATATGTATCAGACGTAACATAAGCTTCCATGTTACGAATTTTGCCATCAAGACGGTCAAAATCCCTTTCCAACACACTGAGCAGTTGATCAGGGCTTTGCCCTTTCTGCCAAGGCTTACTTTTGAGCGTATGCTCTTGCTGCGCTCTGATATTTTCAGAATACGTTACTGGTTGCTTTTCTAACATAAACGCCATCGCGACGTACGCTAACAATACCAAAAACGTACCACCTAACAGCGCTGCAGAAATCACTACAATACGAATCAACCAAACTTCTGCACCAAAGTAGTTGGCAATACCGGCGCAAACACCGGAGATTTTGCCATTTACTGGATCACGATACAGTTCTCGATTATTCATACTTGCGTCTCCATGTTGGTGACTCAGCATCCAAGATGCGCTCCAATGTATCAACTCGGGACTGCATCGCTTCTGCTTTTTCAGATAGTACCTGAAGGCGCTCTAAATCCTGGCTCGACAGTGCACTATCTGTTTTGCGTTTGCTGCGATAGTGTAAGAAGAGCCATAGTGGAGCGACAAAGATTAAAAAGACAATCACTGGTCCTGCTATAAAAAATGCCGACATAAATGGCTCCTTTCTTATTTATCTTTCGATGACATCTGTTCTTTCAGTTTTGCCAACTCTTTTTCAATTTCGTCTTGTGCCTGCAACTCTGCAAACTCTTGTTCTAGCGATTTAGCATTACCGGTTTGAGCATACAGGTCTGCTTCCGCTTCCATTTCATCCACTTTACGTGAGTATTGCTCGAATTTCGCCATCGCTTCATTAGTACGGCTAGTGTGCAGGTGTTTTTGCACATCACGACGGTTAGATGCAGTTTGGTTACGAATTGCTAGTGCTTGCTGTTTTGCGCGCGTTTCAGCAATTTTGCTTTCCAACTTACCAATCTCGCCAGTAAGCTTATCGATCGTTTCTTCCACTAAGGTTTGCTCAGTGTGGAGGCCTTTAATCACTTGCTCTAGCTTTTGCTTTTCAATTAACGCTGCACGAGCTAGATCTTCACGCTCTTTAACTAATGCTAAGCTCGCTTTTTGGCCCCATTCGCCAATTTGCTCTTCTAACGTTTCAACCTTACGAGCCAACTCTTTCTTGTCTGCAATCGCTTTAGCCGAGTTAGTACGCACTTCAACAAGTGTGTCTTCCATTTCTTGAATGATAAGACGGATCATTTTTTCAGGATCTTCCGCCTTGTCCAGTAATGCACTGATGTTTGAGTTAACGATATCTGCAAATCGAGAAAAAATACCCATAACGGAACTCCTCTTTTTTCCTATTAAAACTCGACAAGGTGGTGATTAACCTTGTGTTTCCCTGAATATATAACAAGTAACGTGCCAACTTATAATTTTCTTTAAAATCAGAGTGTTATGCATTTTGTTGTCGTTATACACTATTGTGCTATGATGTTTTTCACCAACTGTTGGTGAAATTTACCAACTCTATCCCTAAATCATGGCTCGGCTGTTAAATAAGAAGGACTTTATGAAGCAAAACCTGATTGGTGAATCACCTGCTTTTCTCGCTGTACTAGATAAAGTATCACAACTTGCACCCATTGAGCGCCCTGTCCTCATCATTGGTGAACGAGGTACGGGTAAAGAACTCATCGCTCAGCGTTTGCATTATTTATCAAGACGTTGGGATAAACCACTACTATCACTCAACTGTGCGACATTAAGCGAAGGGCTAATAGATTCCGAATTGTTTGGACATGAATCCGGCTCCTTCACGGGCTCTAAAGGTAAGCATAAAGGGCGTTTCGAGCGTGCCGAGGGCGGTACTTTGTTTCTTGACGAACTGGCAACCGCACCACTTTTGGTTCAAGAAAAGCTATTACGTGTCATTGAATATGGTGAATATGAGCGAGTTGGCGGTCATACCGCTCTCAATGCGGATGTTCGACTTGTTTGTGCAACCAATGCCGACCTACCAAAATTGGCAGAGCAAGGTGATTTTCGTGCGGATCTGCTCGACAGGCTAGCCTTCGATGTCATTATGTTACCGCCTCTTCGCGAGCGCAAAGAAGACATTCTCTCTTTAGCAGAGCACTACGCGATGAAAATGTGTCGTGAACTGCAACTGGAATACTTTGTCGGTTTTACCCCAAAAGCGCAGCAGTCGCTTATTGAATATGAATGGCCCGGTAACGTCCGCGAACTAAAAAACGTGATTGAACGTGCGATTTACCAACATGGTCTGAATGCTCACCCAATTGATGAACTGGTTTTCAATCCTTTTGAAACGGTTTGGCACAGCGCGCTTGGCCATAGTGCAAAACAAGCAGAACAACAAGAAGAGGAAGCATCAAGCAACACCATCCAATTCCCTCTAGACTATAAACAATGGCAAGAGGAACAAGATATCCATTTACTCAATCGTGCATTGGAAGAAGCCAAGTTTAATCAACGACAAGCAGCCGAGCTACTTGGCTTGAGCTATCACCAATTACGAGGGATGGTTAGAAAATATGGTTTGGTCGGACAAAGCTAACTTGACCGAGAGTACTCAATCAATACACGAGCTCGTGACTGCGCTCTAATTCGCATGCATTTATGGCATAACACCTTACAGTGTATGGATTTTATGTTTGGAGCGAGTTCACAAAGGTGATAAATTAGCGAGATCATTTTCGCTTGTTAGCTTTGAAAGAGTAAGATCAAACGAAACGAGCAAGATCCAATGAACATTTCATATTATGAATGCTTTTATAAGATTATCGCTGAGCCTTATTGGGATTAGCCTACTGACCGCTTGTGGCGATGAAATTGACCACAATGATATTCGCAAAGCTGGCTTTGTGTTTTGCGGACAGGGTAAGCCGACCACGTTTAACCCTCAGCTTATTGATAGCGGTATTACCGCAGAGGCTCTGAGCCCGCAGCTGTACGATACGCTGCTCACGCTCGATCCTAAATCACATCAGCCCGTGGCAAGCATCGCCGAGAGTTGGTCAGTAAATGAATCAGGGACGGAATACACGTTTAAGCTTAAACGTGGTGTTCAATTCCAAACCACGCCTTGGTTCACACCCACTCGCCCATTGAATGCAAAAGATGTGGTATTTAGCTTCAAGCGAATCATCGATGTAGACCATCCTTTTCACCAAGTAGGTGGTGGTTTTTATCCATGGTTTGCAGGGTTAGATTTTCAAAACCTACTCCAAGACGTGGTTGCAATAGATGAGCATACGGTAAGGTTTACGTTATCTCAGCCAAACTTTTCTTTCTTGGCCAATATTGCCACCAGCCATGCGGTTATCTTGTCTGCGGAGTATGGACAGCAATTGGCTGCAAAAGATCATAAAGAAGAAATCGACCAACTTCCTATCGGTACCGGCCCTTATCAATTAAAAGAGTACCAAGTGAACGATTTGATTCGATTAGAGCGTCATTCTAATTACTGGAAGTCACCAGCAAAAATGGAACAAGTGGTGTTCGATATCTCTCACAGAGGCACGGGTACATTAGCTAAACTTTTAAGAAACGAGTGTGACGTACTCTCTTCACCTATTTCGAGCCAAATACCTGTCATTCAAGAAAATGACAACCTTGAGCTGACGGCTACACCAGCTAACAACGTTTCCTTTATTGCGATAAACACAGAAACCACCGCGCTGAGTGATGCTCGAGTTCGCCAAGCTCTTAACTTAGCGATCAACCGTCAAAATATTTTAGATTCGGTTTACTACGGAACTGGCTCCCAAGCTTATACCTTGCTACCACCTAATTCATGGGCTTATCAAAAAGACAGCGTAAAAATTCGTTATGACCGGAATTATGCATTGGCACTACTTCGAGATGCAGGCTACGAAGACGGCCTAGAATTGACCATGTGGGTACCACTTGAACCACGTGCTTTTAACCCAAGCCCTCGTAAGACTGCGGAGTTAATCCAAGCGAATTTTGCCGATATTGGGGTTAAATTAACGCTACTGACCGATGATAGGTTTGAACGTGTGGATTTGGAGAACATCAACGATATCGATTTACTTTTAACTGGTTGGATTGGTGATACCGGGGATCCTGACAACTTTTTCCGCCCTTTATTATCTTGCGAGTCTGACCGCGTTGGCCTTAACGTGTCCATGTGGTGTAACGATGACTTCGATTTCTTGCTCGATTTGGCGTTAGAAACTCAAGAACCGCGTTACCGTTTGAACCTATATCGCCAAGCACAGAACATTTTGAATCAAGAGTTCCCGGTTATTCCTCTGGCGCATGGCGTGCAGTTCCGTGTGCACGACAAATCGCTGACAGGCTTCAAATCAAGCCCTTTCAATGCCCAACCGTTTGATAGAGTTGAGAGAATTCACTGATGTTTTGGTATACCGTTCGACGCTTTAACCTATTTATCATCACTTTGATGATCCTTACATTAGTAGGTTTTTCTCTGCTTCGCCTTGACCCTCTCTCGCACTGGGCAAACGTTGATTTTTGGTCTGGCTGGCAAACTTACTTAATCAACCTTTCTCAACTCGATTTTGGCATAAGTAAAAACGGCAATGCGATTTACGACGAGCTCGCCGTTGTATTCCCAGCCACTTTGGAATTGTGTTTCTTTGCCTTTTTGGTGTCCCTTTTGATCGGCATTCCACTTGGAACCGTGGCTGGGATGAAGCAAGGTAAATGGCTCGATACCAGCATTTCATTCATGTCGATGTCTGGTTATTCCGCCCCAATTTTTTGGGTGGCTTTGTTACTTATCATGGTTTTTTCATTAGAGTACCAACTCTTTCCCGTGGCAGGACGATATGACCTGCTTTACGAAATTGATCATGTAACCGGATTTGCCATTATCGACGCATTCATGGCGAAAGGTGAATACCGCGCTCACGCACTGCAAAGCGTCATTGAGCATATGGTGCTGCCATGTTTGGTGCTTGCTTTGGCTCCAACCACCCAGGTTGTCGGACTAATGCGCTCCTCGGTAGCGGAAGTGATGAGCCAAAACTACATCCGTGCAGCGAGAATCAAAGGTCTTTCTAACCGCGAAATCGTAACTCAACATGTATTGCGGAATGCGATACCGCCTATCATTCCCAAAGTTGGTGTTCAACTTTCGAGTATGATTACCTTAGCTATCATCACGGAGTCTATTTTTAACTGGCCAGGTATTGGTCGTTGGCTTTTAGATGCGCTAGCAAGCCAAGACTATGCATCTATCCAAGCTGGCGTGATGGTACTTGCGACTTTGGTTCTTACCGCTAACATACTCTCGGATTTGATTGGCGCGATGATTAACCCTTTAGTTCGAAAGGAATGGTATGCTAACAAATAACGTTTATCAGGAAGAGCGCATTCCAACACAGTTTGAGCGTTTTTGGCGAAGCTACCGCGCCAACGGACTAGCCATGTTTGGCTTGTGGTGCTTGGTGTTTATCGTCCTTATTACCATTTTTTCGCCCCTACTTGCACCATTTGACGCCCAAGCACAGTCAGGTGAGTTGCTTGTGCCGCCATCATGGGCCCCAGCAGGAACGGTTGATTACTTTTTGGGGACCGATGACTTAGGTAGAGATATTCTTTCGCGCCTGATTATGGGCTCTCAGCTAACATTTGGCGCTGCTGTCGCCATCACCGCAATTGCTGCCGTTGTAGGCTGTTTAATTGGCGTATTGGCAGGTATGACGAAAGGCTTACTGTCGAGTACTCTCAACCACTTGCTCGATACCGTCATGTCGATCCCGTCGCTCTTATTAGCAATCATTTTTGTGGCATTTCTCGGCTTTGGTGGGTTCAATATTTTACTCGCAATCTGCTTAGCTTTGATTCCGCGTTTTATTCGCTCTGTTTATATCGCAGTCCACACCGAAGTTGAAAAAGACTACATAATGGCAGCACGCCTTGATGGCGCTAATGATTTCTACTTACTGTGGAGTTCAATTCTTCCTAACATTCTGACGGTCATTGCCGCTGAAATCACACTCGCGCTCTCTGCTGCGATTTTAGATATTACGGCACTGGGTTTTCTTGGCCTAGGCGCACAGGCCCCAAGCACCGAGTGGGGAGCAATATTAGGTGACTCTGTCGAGCTTATTTATATTGCACCTTGGACAGTGACCCTACCCGGCCTGACCATCATGTTTACTGTTATTACCCTAAACTTAGTAGGTGAAGGTGTACGTCAAGCACTTAATGCGGGGATCGAATAATGCCGTTGTTAGATATTCGACATTTGACCATTGAGATCGAAACACCTCAAGGGTTGGTCAAAGCCGTTGACCGAATGAGCCTAACTTTGAACGAAGGCGAAATTCGTGGTCTTGTAGGTGAGTCTGGTTCAGGGAAAAGCTTAGTTGCAAAAGCGATTGTCGGGGTAAGTAAAGATAACTGGCGCATCACCGCAGACCGTATGCGCCTTGGCAATATTGACTTGCTTCAGCTTACACCAAAAGAGCGTCGGCGCGTCATTGCTCGTGATATTGCGATGATTTTCCAAGAACCTTCAACTTGTCTTGACCCTTCAGAGGAAGTCGGGCGTCAATTGATTGAATCCATTCCATCTCGCGCATTTGAAGGGAAATGGTGGGAGCGATTTAAATGGCGTAAAAAACAGGCCGTCGCGCTTTTGCATAAAGTGGGTATTAAAGATCACAAGCGTTTAATGGGTAGCTACCCTTATGAACTGACTGATGGTGAGTGTCAAAAAGTCATGATTGCCATGGCGATAGCGACCAAACCAAAGTTGCTGATCGCAGATGAGCCAACCAACGACTTAGACCCGATTACTCAATCGCAAATTTTGCGTCTGTTGAGCCGCATGAACCAACTTAATAACACAACCATTTTGCTTATCGGCCACGACTTAGCGACCATAACACAGTGGGCAGGACGTATTACGGTAATGTATTGTGGTCAGTCGGTGGAGTCTGCCGATACCAGTAAAATCATTGCGGCACCCAAGCACCCGTACACCGATGCCTTGCTTAAAGCGATGCCTGACTTTAATGATTGGGTACCACACAAGCAAAAACTCCAATCCCTACCGGGCTCGATTCCGCCATTGCAGCATCTGCCTATCGGTTGTCGCCTCGGACCACGTTGCCCATATGCGCAGAAACAATGTGTAGAAATTCCACACACCAGACGAATTAAGAATCATAAATTTAACTGCCACTTTCCATTGAACACGGAGAAAAAGTCATGAGTGCGTTACTTGAAGTCGATAATTTATCGAAGCAATTTGTTACGCGCTCCCGTCTGTTCAAACGTCAGGTTAATGAGGCAGTTAAACCGGTAAGCTTTACTTTAGAGCCAGGACAAACTATTGGTTTTATTGGTCAAAACGGGTCAGGAAAATCCACACTAGCTCGTATGCTTGCTGGCGTTGTTGAACCAAGCTCCGGAGAGATCCGTGTGAATGGCGAACGATTGGAGCACAAAGATTACGCGACACGCTGCAAGCTCATCCGCATGATTTTCCAAGATCCAAACACATCGTTAAACCCACGAATCCAGATTGGTCGTATTTTAGAAGGTCCGCTAAAGCGAAATACCAACATGCCGCCAGATGCGCGCATGCAGCGTGTAAAGAACACCCTACTCCGCGTAGGATTGCTGCCTGAGCACGCCTATTTTTATCCACAAATGCTAGCTGCCGGTCAAAAACAGCGTGTGTGTTTAGCTCGTGCGCTTATTCTTCAACCTTCCATCATTGTCGCTGATGAGGCGTTAAACGGTTTGGATATGGCAATGCGCTCACAGATCATTAACTTATTCCTCGAGTTGCAAGAAGAGATGGGATTGTCATTTGTGTACGTGTCTCAGCACATCGGCATTGTTAAGCATATTACTGATAAAGTGATGGTGATGCATGAAGGTGAAGTGGTCGAGTTTGGCGAGACCAACCAAGTACTGACTCATCCCGAGCATCCTATTACTCAACGACTAGTCGAAAGCCACTTTTATAAAGCGCCAAGCCATCAAACAAAATAGCTTATCAAAGATGTGATCGTGCAAATGTAAAGAAGCCTGCTTTAACGCAGGCTTCTTTATTGCATGGGTACTAATCAAAAAAAACTAACGGCGGCTCGCTTGTTTGCGCAGTTCAAAATCAAACTCGTCAGGAAACAATACGACCCCTTCTTCATTTTGATTTGGGAATACAACAATCGATAGCTCGTCATCCTCTAGACCAGAGGTCCAACGGCTGTGCCACTTGTTTAAAGAGATCGCCTCAGGCTCGCAATCTTCCCAATCACCATTCGCCCATTGCAAAGCAAACTCTTCGTTTGGCCATACTGGTACACAATCATCATCTTCTGTATTTAACATGACACAGCCATGTTCGTCTTTCAGAATCCAAACCTTACGATTCGCCACAATCTCTTTTACGCAGTACTTTAAACGTTGCTCTTCATTGTAGCGATTAATGGTATCCATCTGCTCTTGGGTCAGTTGCTCAGACATATTCGTCTCCTATTTCCCATAGAAAAATGCCCGCAGCTAGGCGGGCATTTAAAGTATATGCTAGAAAATTAAGCTAGCTCAGTTTGAAGCCAAGGCCAACCTTGCTTCTTACGGCTTAGCGTGTTTTCCATCATTAGCATGCCGTCTTTTTCGTGCTTAACAAGCTTCTCAGCCCACTCACCTTTGTATAGAAGACGAGTTTGAGCAGTCGTGATGTCTGTTAGCATTACAGCAGCGAACGCTAGGTTATCTTTCTCACAACGAGATTCTAGGTCTGCTTCTAGTGCTTCGATCATACCGTCAACTTGCTCAAGAGTTGCAAGTTCAACCTGACCAACCACTACGTCACGACCGTTGAATGGGTAACCTTTAAGGTCTTTCTCAACAAGCTCAGCCGCTGATAGACCTTCGATGTTTGTTTTAGCAATTAGAAGATCTTTAGTGAACGCGTCAACATCTTGTACGTCTGCGATTGCCGCTAATTCAGCAACGGCATCTTTGTCTTTTTGTGTACAAGTTGGAGAAGCAAAACCTACTGTGTCAGATAGAATTGCTGACATCATTAGCTTAGCAATTTGTGGAGTAATCGCGTGACCTTCAATCTTGAACATGTTGAATAGAACAGTGTTGGTACAACCAACAGGCCAGATCCATGCTTCCATTGGATTTACTGTCATCACGTCACCTAGACGGTGGTGGTCAACAATACCCGCAATTTCAGCTTCTGCGATATCGTCTGGTGCTTGTGCTAGATCTGAGTAATCTACTAGCCAAACGGTCTCACCCGCAACTGATGTGCGAAGCTCAGGAACTTCAGCGCCAGCAACTTCTAGGATGTGCTGAGTTTCACGGTTGATTTCGCCTTGGCGAATTGGCATAGCTTCAACGCCACGCGCTTTTAGAAGTTCAGTTGCAACGAGTGCACTACAAATACTGTCACTGTCTGGGTTCTTATGACCTACAACTAGAATCATGTTTCTTCCTATTCAAGTCAATTTTATACGCCGCCTAATACAGTTAATTAGGGCGTGTTTGCTCACAAAGGCCGATACTTTACCTGATTTCAGAGAGTTTGACACGAAGAAAAGTTCACAATGCTATTGCGAATAAATCTCATTTACATATAATGATAATTATTCCTATTTGCATTTGAGTAAACGATGAACGCGACCCAATTTTTACACTCTGCACAACAGTTGTTTCAGCCTACTCAGTTTCGTTTAGCTTATAAGCGATTGCTGATCCCTATCGTCATGCTCATTTTGCTAGGCAATGAAAATACACGTGACGTTGCCGTACAGACGCTATCCGACTCATTCTGGGCAGTGTCATGCTATGTTGCTGCCACATTGGCTATTTATCATTATCTTTCAAACTTTATGTCGAAAACCAATCGAATTACCGAGCTATATCATCGCTCGCGTAATCATCAGGTTTTCTTTGCTTCTTTGTTGGGTGCTTTGCCTGGCTGTGGTGGCGCTATTGTTGTGACAACGCAATTTATTAGTGGCCGAGTGGGATTTGGTGCGATTGTCGCGGTACTTACTTCAACAATGGGTGACGCTGCCTTTTTACTTCTTGCCGCCAAGCCAAGTGTAGGATTAGGCGTGGTTGGATTAGGCATTATCGTGGGTACTCTTTCAGGACTGGTCGTTAATGCTTTTCATGCTGATAACTTTCTGCGACCAGAACCAAAAGAAGCATCTCAGACACATGCTTGTTGCCAACACCAGACAGACCGACACACACCTCTTGAACAACGTGCAATCAATCTACAAGGCGCATTTTGGAAATGGCTTATTGTGCCTGCTAGTGTCGTTGCTGTGTTAATGTCTTTCCAAATAGATATTAATCAGTTGCTATCTTTGAAAGCCAACACCATTGAATGGCTGGGCGCTATCTTCGCGGTGGTCACAATGTCGTTGTGGGCTATGACAAAAGAGCTCGGCGATTATCAGTCAACGGTCTCTGAAGATGAAAAAATTGTGGACTCGCATCCAATTCAAAAAGCGGCTCAAGACACAAACTTCGTCAGTGCTTGGGTGATCGTTGCTTTTCTGGCGTTTGAGCTGACAACCTATTTTTCTGGACTCGACCTTGTAGAAACCTTTTCTCATTGGGGAATTTGGATGCCATTAGCTGGCCTAGCCATTGGTATGTTGCCTGGTTGCGGACCGCAAATTTTAGTCACTAGCCTATACATTTCTGGTGCAGCGCCACTTTCTGCGCAACTGGCCAATGCGATTTCTAACGATGGTGACGCCCTATTCCCCGCCATTGCAATGGCACCGAAAGCTGCTTTGGTCGCGACAATTTATTCGTCCATTCCTGCTTTTATCGTTGGATACGGGTATTACTTTTTATTCGAGTTCTAACGCTCAGAGCATCAAACGAGAAAGGAGCCGCAATAGGCTCCTTTCTTGTTCTTAGTATTGGGCGATTTACTTCACGTTATGCTGTAACGATCGCTTTCGCATTGAGCCCTTTATCCACGCTCACCATTAACAACTGGCAAGGTTCTTGGTTTAGCTTTTCCCCTGTCCAGTAATCATACCAGTCCACCGGTTGATCAGACGTCAGCGTAAATTCCATCGCTCCGTAACTCGCATAATTAAACAAACAATGGAGGTCATTCTTCGTCGTTAGTTTTAAAAACGCGTGATTTAAACTCAAAGCGGTAAACTTTGCAGATTGTTGGTTACGTTGTTGACGTAACATGAGCTTAGACAGTGTCTTCTTAGCAAACGGTGTAATCTCAGGGAGCGGGTCACCAGACAGCAGCAAACCACCACTCGCTAATAACACCGTGCGATGAAATTCATACTCTTCTCTGGATGCAGATTGATTAGCTAATGAAGTGAACGTGGCGCAATCCGGGTCAATTTGCCACAATTTTCGATGCTGCCAACTACGGTAAAAGGTTTCTTTGGCTATCTGTTCGAATCGACGACTATGACGCTCTACATCGTCAGAAACACGCATTGCATCCACAAGCCCCAGAGTTGGCCACATTGGCGCGTTGCAACCTAAAAGCCACGCATCACCAGCGCCTTTAGCAATCGCTTCCATTCCTAAGCGATACGCCTCAACGCCTGTAATACCAGATTGTTTGCGAACACCTTTTAAGGTGCCCCAATAGTTCGCGTCTAGCTTGAACAACTCAACGCCCCACTCTTGTCTCATGACAGAGACTACATTCGTCAGATGGTCTTGTACTTCTGGGTTTGAGGTATCGAGTATGTACCAAGGCGTGCATCGCCAACCACCGTATGTGACATCTTCTGCTTTAAGTAAGCCACCATCCTTGTGGCGAACAAACCACTCTGGATGCTGTTTGAAGATCTCCGACTCAGGCTGTGCAATGAAAGGCGCCATCCAAATTGCCGGCTTTTTTCCTTTTGCACGGATGTTATGAATGAGCTCTTTTACGCCACCAGAAAACTTATCTGATGGGGTTAACCAATCGCCCATAAAGGCTTGATAGCCATCATCCAGAAGTACCCACTCTAGGTCTTCGAGCTTATCTTGCATACAATCTACGTTCTGCATGATGTTTTGCTCTGTCACGTCTGCGTAGTACGCGTACCACGAACACCAACCAACAGGCGCATCTTGTGTCACACCTTGGCGAACAGGATGATGCTCTGCAATCATCTCGCCATAGGTTTGATAAAGCTCGGACAGTGATTGACCGCAGAGTACCGCCACGGACTCAAGTTGATTACTTTCCCAATCCGCCACTTGAGTCAACTCACCATCAATTGCGGCTGATAAAACCCAATGCCCATCACGCAGCACAACATCAAAATAGCCTGCAAAGCGATGACATGATGTGAAGCCATACAATGTGTAGCCCGCTGAACCTTCCACCACTAAATAGTTGTAATAACGCTTAGGGGCATCTTTAGGGTAGATTCGATAAGAAGGATTATTGTCTGGGCAGCGACCAATATCAACGGGGTGATTGATCGTTCCCGCCGTTTGCGCCAACATTTGAAAACCATCCCCAATTACGTTGGCCTCGTGCTCGTACAAAAACGGCATTTCGAATAACACTTCACGGTCCGTAAAGGTTTTATTGTGAAGACCAGCAAAAGAAAAATGTAATTGATTACCCTCGACTTCAACTTGGAAGTCATTGTTATTCACAGTGATCTCAGTGTGATTTGCCAATTGAATGCTCTGAGCCATAATGGGTCTACTCACTTAATTATTATTGTTTAGCTTGGCGCATTATCTCCTGCTTGTCTCACCCAATTCGTTACCATCATCACGAATACCAGTCTCGTTTAACGTTATGAAGTTACTATTGAGACAACGCTCACTGAAATTTTGATAAAAAAATACCAGCCCTGAGGCTGGTATTTCGATTTATGCAAACTGCACTAATTAAGCAACTTCGATCGGACCACCAAATGAAGTGACTGGCGGCACTTTACCTGTGAACTTCTCGAAGTCTACGATACATGTGTTCGCAGAAGTCGCCTGTGCAAGCTCAGAAGAACCGATGTCTTGCGTTAGCGTATTAGGGTCACCGTAAGTACAGATTGCGCCTTCTTTCTCGTTTAGAGGACCGTACCATGCACCTTCTTCGATACGAATAACGCCACGTGGGTAGCTGTCAGTCAAAACAGCACCAGCTAACAGCTGACCACGACCGTTGAATACACGTACCAAATCACCATCTTTGATGCCTTTTGCTTTGGCATCCGCTGGGTTGATGTAAACCGGCTCACGACCTTGTACCGCGTAAGTCGCGCGGAACTCTTCAGACTCACACATTTGAGAGTGAAGACGCTTATCAGGGTGGCAAGACTGCAACCAGAATGGGTATTTATCTGAACCAGGACCACCGTGTGAACGCTCTGATTTTTCGAACCACATTGGGTGCTCTTGACAGTGTTCGTAACCGTAACGGCCGATCTTACGAGACGTGATCTCGATGAAGCCAGACGGCGTACCTAGTGGATTCAGCTCAGGGTCTTTACGGAAGTCCGCATGACGAACCCAAGGTTTACCTTCACCGAAGTCTAGTACGCTCTTCTCCCAGAACTCATTGAACTCTGGCATTTCGAACTTACCTTCGTTCGCTTTTTTACAATCGTTGTAAAGGCTTTCGATCCATTCCATCTCGCTCATACCACGAGTGTATTCTTCGCGGCGACCAAAACGCTGAGTTAGTTCACTCATGATTTGGAAATCAGGCTTAGATTGGAACAATGGATCAACGAGGCGATGCATCGCAATCAGACCTTTGTTCGAGTATGAACCGTATACGTCGATGTCGTTACGTTCCCATTGCGTACACGCCGGTAGAACGATATCTGAGAAACGACATGTCGCAGTCCAAGCAAACTCGATCGTTACAACCGTTTGAAGTTTGCGGAACGCTTTCTTCATGCGGTTACGATCTTGATGGTGGTGCCATGGGTTACAACCCGAGATAACCATCATCTTGAAGTCTGGCAGTTTCACTTTACCGCCGTTGTAGTTGATCTGTTTGCCAGGTTCTAGCAGACAGTCGATCCAACGTGCAACTGGGATAGTACGACTGTAGCCGTTAAAGTCGTTGTTGTCCCACTTAGGTTTCATACCTTGGTCAAGGTTACGAGGGAAACCACCAGGGCCCGCGAAACCAGTAGAAGGCACACCGATACTTGAGTAATGGTGACCGTAAGAGATACCACCGCCAGGTAGACCGATTTGACCAACCATTGCAGCAACCACGGCCGCTGCCCAGTATGGCTGCTCACCGTGCTCTTGACGCTGGATACACCAACCCATCAGGATCTGTGTACGACCGCTGACTAGCATGCGTGCGAATTCACGGATCTTGTCCGCTTTCACGCCACAAATTGCTGCTGCCCATTCGGGCGTCTTCTCTACTTTGTCTTTTGTCTTACCTTGAACGTATTGAATAAACTCTTCAAAGCCTAGACAGTAAGTATCAATGAACTTCTTATCGTACAGGTTTTCGTTGTACAACACATGTGCCACAGCGAGCATAAACGCTACGTCTGTCAGCGGGTTGATGTACAAGTGATCGTTCTCTAAGTAGCGCTGAGTTTTGTTCTTCACTGGGTCTACAGATAGAACGTTGATCTCACCTTTTGCCACTTTTTCTTTTAGTTGTGCAAGGTACTTAAACGACTCATGCGTTTCACAGTTCCAACCTACTTGAAGGTTTTTCACTGGGTCGTTAGCCCAAAGAACGATGTTGTCAGAGTTTTCTAGGATCTCAGACCAAGACGTACCTTGTGCGTAAACTTCGGTTGAACCTAGCACGTACGGCATAATGGTTTGGCCTGCACCCGTCGAGTAGTCACCTACTTTAGTGATGAAGTTGCCGTGCATACCTACTGCACGTTGCATGTGCGCTGTACAGTTGTTAAATGAACCCGTTTGGTTCCAACCTGTTTGACCTGCATGCAGCGCCCATGGGCCGTAGTCTTTTTGAATACGTTCTAGCTCACGGTAGAACAAGTCTAGCGCTTCATCCCAAGTTACTCGGATGAAACGGTTGTTACCACGAGTATCTGCGCTGTATTTATGTTTCTTCAACCAATCTAGACGAACCATTGGGTAACGAACACGTGAAGGGCTGTAGATAATACCCTTAATGCCGTTCAACATTTCTGTTGGGTTTTTGTCTAGCTCTAGCGGCTTGATCTCTTGAACTTTACCCGCGTAGATGTGGGCGCGGAACGCGCCCCAGTGAGAACCGGTTACTTTCCAAGTACCTGTCGTCTCAACGGCATTTGCAGAGGCGGACGCCAATAAGCTAGGACCAATTACTGACGCTGCACTTGTGGTTGCTACACCTTTAAGAAAACTTCTTCGTGTAATAGCCATTTAAAATTACTCCAATCCGACGCTTATTAGTGGTGACCTTCAGCATAATCTGAAGAGTGTTTCTGTAGATACTTCAAGATCAGTGCTTCACTGTCTGTATCTAGGTTAACGAACGCCAACATACCGTCGAACATACCTGGCCAGGTGTTCGCGTCGAAGTGCGCTTCCGCAGGTTGAGTGTGACATACAGAACAATTGGTCTTGTAGGCTTCACGAGATTTTTCCCAAACAGGATTGATGTCGTTCAGCATAGACTCTTTCTTAATCCATACTTTCGCCGCTACTTTTTCCCAAGGAAGGCCTGTTAACTCATCCACTTTTTTCTCACCAGTCGTCACAATGTTGCTGTCTGTTGCTGCTTCTTTCATCAGAGACGCAGTCGCAATGTTCTTACCGAAGTCTTCTTGAATTACACGACCAAAACCTTTTGCTTTGCGCCAACCGTCAATTTCGATCTCAACAAACTCGCCTTTGTCTTCAAGAACTTTAACGGTCGATGCAGGATTAAGAAGACCAGCTTCTTTACTGCCTTGCGCATCAAAGTAAATTGGTAGGTGACGAACGCTCACGAGTTGCTGACCAACGCCGTAATCCGTGTTAGAAGTCATACCCTCTAGATCACCCACGATACCGCCAATGCTTTCCATGCCTGCTGGTAGGTTGTGCGCAATACCCTTGTGACAGTCAACACAGCTTTGATCTTTCTCAGCGGCTTGCTTCATTTGGATACGAGCCGTAGGAGACATTTGCTCGAAATCCATCGATTCGTAGTTGTGACAGTTTTTACACTCCAGAGATTTGTTTGCCGAGAAACGATCCCATTCGTGTTTAGCAAGTTCGATACGACGCTCTTCGAACACACCCGGTTCGTCGTAGTTGCCAAATACTTGTGCAAATACTTCTTTAGAAGCTTGCATCTTACGAGCGATCTTATCTGTCCAGTTATGTGGAACGTGACAATCAGGGCAGGTAGCACGAACACCAGAGTGGTTTTTCCAGTGCACCGTTTCTTGTAGCTCAACGTACACGTTGTCACGCATTGTGTGACAACTAATACAGAATTCTTCTGTGTTGGTTGCTTCTAGAGCGGTGTTAAAGCCACCCCAAAAGATAACACCAGCAATAAAGCCGCCCATAGTCAGCACACCTAGGCTGATATGTACAGCTGGGCGCGTCATGGTACGCCACAGTTTAATGATTAATGATTTCATTATTTGCTCTCTTAAAATCTTTTCAAAAGTGTGGTTATGAGCTCACTGGCTTACATGCCGTGCGCGCCTGGAGGTCCAAAGAAGAAGACTTGCAACATCCAAACGATGAACCCGTAGCCGCCAACAAAGGCCACACTCAGAATTGGGAAGAGAACAACTGCAATGAAGAGGAACGACTTCCACTCCAGGGAGCGTTTTTCACCACTCTCAATTTTATTAACATCACTCATACATTTGCCTATTTTGTATCTAGTGTTATTGAAAAGCCCGCGTAACCAAGCTTAAGTTTTTTACAATCTCTAATGGAAAATGTTAGACCATACTAATAGTAGGGTTCAATCAAATAAGCGACCTCAGACCTTGTAATTCAACACTTTTTTGAGCTCATCCAGAGATATGATGGATTGATGTTATTTATTAAAAAACATGAACAGATGTGACAAAATAAGTCTTTTAAGGAGTTGTTAAATAACCAACATTTAAGAAACATCGATCACATTTAAATCGTAATTACCATGCCATAAATCGACTTAAAAACTCCGAAAAAGATAACCACTTGTAAACAGAATGCTGCGTATTAATGTCTAAAATAGCACTCAAGGTTTACTTTAAGAACAGCAAAAAGTGCACATAGTGGTTCATATAAAGGGGAGGCTTAGATACAATTATTCGCGTATTTTCAAGGAGCGATTATGGATAACGTGGTGGATATAAGCTGGGTCAAACTGGCACTGTTTGGTTTGATTTTATTGGTCCCCTTCTTTATCAATGCCCGCTACAAATTAGGGATAGCAAAAGACACCATAATCAGTGTTATCCGAATGACACTTCAGCTCATATTGATTGGCGTGTATTTAGAATATCTTTTTCAATTGAACAGCTTACTTGTCAATATACTTTGGCTTGCCATCATGCTACTGATTGGTGCCAGCTCAATTGCGGGAAAAGCTCACTTACCTAAAAAGCCACTTATGCTTCCGCTACTAACGGGCCTTACCTGTGGTCTAATACCACTTCTGATAGCAATTACAGTAGGCTTAGTGCAACCATCCCCTATTTACAATGCGCAGTACATGATCCCACTTGCTGGTATGTTATTGGGTAACAGCTTGAGTAGTAATATCATCGCTCTTCAGAATTTGTTTACGGCTTTTGAGCAGAGACAAGCAGAATATGAGGCTGCAATCTCACTTGGAGCCTCTCCTCGCTACGCATCCTTCCCCTTCATTCAGGAGGCTCTTAGAAAGTCCCTTGCCCCGACTTTAGCTTCTATGGCCACTACAGGGCTGGTTACCTTACCGGGTATGATGACCGGTCAAATTCTAGGTGGCGCGAGCCCGATGGTTGCGATCAAATACCAGTTAGTAATTATGCTGGCTATTTTCGTCATGTTGAGTGCCTCCGTAACCATAACGTTAGAAATGACATTGCGCTGGGTACAAACCAAAGAAGGCCGAATCAAGATAAAAATCGAGCAACCCGAATCGACCAAAACTCATGGTTAGCTGGCGCTTGTGGGTAAAGACCGTTAAACAACTCATGTTGCCAAGTCGAACGTACTTATAACTGAATAACTCAACTATTCTTCGAGCACTCATCAAGACGCTTTCAGATGAAAAGTCAGGCAGAATTCTTTTTGATATAAGCCTCTAATTTTATGAAATTTTCTTTGCAAGTTTAGATACGCACGACCTTTGATACAGGTTATCCACAGAAAATGTGGATAAGCCCCCAAAACCCATACGCAACCAGAAACATAGCAACATAAGTGATCAATCGAATCGTCATGCATTGATCACGTGACTGACATGTTCTAATTTTAAAGTAAAGGCAGTGACCACAAACTTGGAGAGACGTACATGGATGTCTTAATGATCAAAGAAAATTACGATGAACTTCTGTCCGATGCACCTCTGGATTGGCTCGTTCAAGAACCAAAGGAAGTAACTTCTCATTGGCTCCCAACCGATTTTGGCATCAACGAAGAGTTGATTTAGCATAACTCGACTTATTTGACATTTGCAGAGACAAATAAAAAGAAAGGCGAACCATCTGGTTCGCCTTTCTTGTGATCTTCTAAACTTATCGCAAATGGTTATCTTCATCGCGTAGATAAATCATCCAATACCACATGCCAACAAATACGCCACCACCAATAATGTTTCCTATCGTAACAGGAATTAGGTTGTTTACGATGAACCCCATCATGTTTAAGTCCGCGTAGTTTGCAATATCTGCCCCTGTCATTTGCCAAAACGCTTCTGGCGCAAAGTACTTAATACCAATCGCCATAGGTACTTGGAACATATTCGCAATACAGTGCTCAAAACCTGCCGACACGAACATAGCCACAGGCAAAATCATGACCGCTATTTTATCTGTCAATGTTCGCCCACTAAACGTCATCCAAACTGCAATACAAACTAATACGTTACACATGATGCCAAGCGCAACAGCAGCAAAGAAACCATGATGTAATTTGTGTTGGGAGATCGCCATCGCGTTGAGACCAACTTGGCCATGATCAAACATATATTGCTTGGTAACTAGCATACAGGCCACGAGCAAAATGGCCCCAATCATATTGCCAAAATAAACCACCAACCAGTTTTTGATAAGTGCTTGCCAAGAGATTTTTCCACTCGCACGCGCAACTAGTGTCAGCACAGAGCTAGTGAAAAGCTCGCCGCCAGTAACCACCACCAAAATCAAACCAAGGCTAAATGCCAGACCACCAATGAGTCGTGTAATGCCCCAAGGCAGCTCGCCTGCGCCTGTCGTTACTGTGGTATAGAAGATGAAAGCAATACCAATATGAAGCCCCGCAGAAATGGCGAGCAGAAAAGATTTGATTGGAGCTTTCGTTGCTTTGCCTACCCCCACTTCAGCCGCGCGTTCCGCAGCTTGTGGCGGTAATAGTGAGTCAAACTGATTAAAGTTCATTCTGGTGTAACATTTAGAAACATTTAAAGAGGCGCGGATAATCGCTCTATTTCCCTATTTTTTCAAGTGCTATTTGGCGTGTTTACTAAAATCGTTGTTATTGGGAGATAAAGCAATAAATAGCGCCTATCATTCGCTACCGTAAGTATCATTGATACTTAACAAGTATTCGACCTTTCGAACAAAGATCCTGCGTTATATCAGCCTGATAGCGCCATACTTAACACTTCTTGTCGTTGAATGTTGCCCAACGCTACTTTTCAGACTAGCTTGGTAAAAAAAGCGCAAAGGAATCATTTATGAAATATTCAGCTGAACATATCGCCGAATTGAATCTACTTCTTCAGTTCGACCTAAGTAGTGCTGCAACTGGTATTAAAGTTCATACAGACGCGTCAGAAGAAATGCAGGCAGCCGTTGCTCGTCTATATAAGAAGCAACTTTGTACACAGCCTGACGGTGGTTATCTAACAGACGAAGGCATTGAAGTTGCAGAACATGCAGATAAGATTTTAAGAGTTTTGTCTGTGTAATTTGAACAAAAAACGCCACCGAACTCGGTGGCGTTTTTTAGTCCTATATTTTTCCTGTCGATGCCTGTGGCAATAATCGCTTTTTCATTTTGCTAAATGGTTGAACCTTGTCATACAACCAGTTAAAACCAGTGGCATAAAATAGGAAGAAAACGAGGAAGCCGGCTTCCAGCATTAGAGCTTGAAGAAGCGTAATTTCTAAGAACCAGGCAATCACAGGTAGAGAGATAAAGATCAATCCTCCCTCGAAACCAATAGTGTGTCCAAGCCGCATCGCTAAACTTCGCTCAGCTCGATTGTCACCAAACCACTTATCAAAATACAAGTTGTAGATGTAGTTCCATATCACGGTATACATGCTCAACCCGACCCCAACCAACGCGAGATCACTAGAACCCTTTCCAGTGATCAATGAAGCCGCTGGTACAATAATCGCGAGTGCGATTAACTCAAAAAGTACTGCATGAAAAATTCGTTCGTTACGAGTCATATTTCTCTGTCCAAATAGTTCTACTCAATGCTTAGAATTTTATCTATTATTTAGATAACCAAAAGTTAGATACCATCGGTTTAAGCGATATGTTTACCATCGAACAACTGCAAGCTTTCATTGCTACATCAGAAGCAGGATCATTTTCAGGAGCAGCTAGAAAACTGGGGCGAGCTCAATCTGTAGTGAGCCAGCATATCATGAATATGGAGATCGACTGTGGCGTTGAGCTTTTTGATCGATCAGGCAGGTACCCTAAATTAACTGAGAATGGCCTCGCGATCGTACCTTATGCACAAGCAACAATCAGCCAACTCGACCGCCTAAACAATAGGGCATCGCAGCTCTTTTCCACGCCAACGAACAAATTAGTCTTAGCTATTGATGAAGGGATTCCTCTGACTCGCTTGCCGGATGTGCTAAAGAAGTTAGAGCAACGCTTTCCACACTTACAAGTTGAATGCTTAACGGCATCAAGCCCTGATATCATTGAATTGGTTAAGTCGGAACGCGCCACGACTGGGATTATTTTGAGTGATTTACAAATGCCAAGGCACATCGATTTCACCAATCTTGGCAATATTGCATTTGATGTCTATGTCTCTTCAACGCATCCTTTAGCAAAGCAGCAAATCACTCACATTGATCAACTAAAACAACATCGTCAATTGGTCATACGATCCAAAAGTGCAGAGCCATGTGGTCTCAATCAAGCATTTAGCCCAGATATCTGGTACGCTGATAACTACTATATTTTGTTGGAATTGGCGAATAAAGGGTTTGGTTGGTGCTTTCTACCACAGCATTTAGTCGCGTATTCACCTAATACATTAAAAAAAGTTGGGGATGATTTCACAAAACTGGCTTGGCAAGTCAATGTTGACCTTATTCAGCACCAGAAATGGCATTCAGATCCCCTCCATCAACAAGCCAAAGCAGAACTGCTCACCCTATTCGGGCAGACATAAGTAAGTAGGAAGACCCAAATGGCAAATACATTGATCGTAGGTGCAGGCTGGCTCGGAACTCCGCTAGCAGAAACATTGATGAAAGATGGACACTCTGTTGTCGTCACTCGTCGTAGCCAAACTCGATTAAAAGAGTTACCCACCTCATTAACTCACTCCGCATTGTTCGATTTCAATCAATTGAACGCCACAGCACGGCTAGATGAGCTGCTCAAACAGCATCAAATTACGCACGTTATCGGTGCTTTTCCTCCAGGATTTCGTAAAGGACGCGGTCAAGAATATGCACAGCAATGGCAAATACTTGCCAACGCAGCTAAGCAAAACAACGTTGAAAAACTTCTCATGATCAGCTCTACCACGGTTTACCCTAACCTTGCTTCCGATATGGAAGAAGCTGACGCGTCACTCTCTTTAGCAGCCGAAAGCCCTTATTTCTCTGACAATGCACGTATTATGCTTCAAGCAGAGCAGCATGTTATCGACTCGAATATTAACTTTGTTATTCTACGTTGTAGCGGATTAATCGGGCCAGATAGACACCCATCTCGCTTTGCAGCAAGGCTTCAACAAGTTAGTCGTAAAGCACCAGCTAATATGCTTCATCAAGATGATGCTGTCTCGGCTGCGAAATTTGCCTTAGGCAATTTAAGCAACCAAGTCATTAACGTTACGACACCTCATACTGTCAGCAAGGCTGAGTTCTACCAAGCTGCCATAAACAAAATCGGAAGTGAGATACCTCTTCCCCCCGTCACAGAGCAAGCTGACAAACGTATTCTTGCTGACAAACTACTCTCACTTGGTTATCGATTTCACTTCAATTCAACTTTGGATGCGCTATGAGACTCTATAGACATATAGAAACGCTTTGGGATTACATGCAACTCAAACATGAACTGAAACCTGCGGACTGTTTGTTTGTGATGTGCAGTAATGATGTGCGTGTAGCGGAGCACGCTGCCAAGCTCTACCACCAAAAGTTGGCACCTTTTATTGTATTTTCAGGGGGTGAAGGTCGCTTCACAGATGGACTATTTGAAAAAAGCGAGGCAGAAACCTTTGCCGAGATTGCAAAGTTGTCGGGCGTTCCAAGTGAAGCAATTTTGCTCGAGACTAAATCCACAAACAGTGGAGAAAACGTTCGCTTTACTGAGCAACGATTAAAAGAGGAAGGAAAACAGTGTTCCTCGTTTATTCTGGTACAAAAACCGTTTATGGAGCGTAGAGCAATCGCGACATTTGAAAAACAGTGGCAGTCACCCTACACTCAGCTCCAAGTAAGCTCTGCGGCTCTTCCATTTTTTGAATACATTAATGAAGACATGCCTTTAATGATGGTGCTAGAAGCACTAATGGAAGATTTCTCTCGCGTAAAAAGCTATCCAGAGAAAGGATTTCAAACCGAGCAGAACATCCCTCAGCAAGTCGAATCTTCTTACCAGGCTTTACTCGAGCGATTTGGTTTTGACTTAGTCTAGCTTTTTCTAACCGACAACAAAAAGCCACCAAGTACGGTGGCTTTTCTTTATCAATACGGCTTATTTACCGAGCGCTTCTTTGTAATGTTGGCGGCATACGGAGACATACTTATCGTTACCGCCGATCGCAACTTGATCGCCTTCTTTAATTGCCACGCCGTGTTCATCGGTACGAATAACCATATTCGCTTTGCGGCCACAATGGCAGATTGTTTTGAGCTCAACCAGCTTGTCTGCCCAAGATAATAGATACTTACTGCCTTCAAAAAGTTCGCCTAGAAAATCGGTGCGAAGGCCGTAACACAATACTGGAATATGCAACTTATCAACGACTTCAGTAAGTTGATAAACTTGTTCTTTCGACAAGAACTGACACTCATCAACAAGAATACAGTGACGTTTTTCAACCTCATTCAGATCTGCGATCTCCTGATACAAATTGGTATCCTGACGAAATAAATGTGCGTCAGATTGAAGACCAATACGAGAGCTCACTTTACCGACACCAAAACGATCATCTAGCGCAGCCGTAAAAATAACTGGCGTCATGCCACGTTCTTGATAGTTGAAAGAGGATTGAAGAAGCGTTGTTGATTTACCCGCATTCATTGCTGAGTAATAGAAATACATCTGAGCCACAGAGCATTACCTAAAGTTAAAGTTTTAATTTATGGAAATGGAAAATAAAAGGGCTGAATTATCAGCCCTTTAAAAATGAAAATTCAATTACTTACGACGCCACGTTGTGCCTTCTGGACCATCTTCCAGAACAATGCCCATTTCGGTCAGCTTGTCACGAGCCATATCTGCATTCGCCCAATCTTTCGCAGCACGAGAGTCGTTACGCAGCTTGATCAGAGCTTCGATTTCAGCCACTTCATCATCGTTACCCGCATCACCTTTTAGGAAAGCTTCAGGATCTTGGTGAAGAATACCGATCACGTCAGCCAGTTCACGCATTAGCGCACCGAGTTCGCTCGCTTTCTCTAGGTTTTCTGTCTTCAGACGGTTAACTTCTCGCGCCATGTCGAACAGTACTGAGTAAGCTTCTGGTGTGTTGAAGTCATCGTTCATCGCTGCAGTGAAGCGAGATACGTATTCTTCACCACCAGCAGGCGCCGCGTTTAGGTCTAAACCACGTAGAGATGTGTACAGGCGCTCAAGCGAAGCACGTGCTTGGTTTAGGTTATCTTCGCTGTAGTTTAACTGGCTACGGTAGTGACCAGACATTAGGAAGTAACGCACTGTTTCAGCATCGTAGTGACCAAGAACGTCACGGATAGTAAAGAAGTTACCTAGAGATTTAGACATCTTCTCACGGTCTACCATTACCATGCCGCTGTGCATCCATGTGTTCACGTATTGTGTATCGTGTGCACAGCATGATTGTGCGATTTCATTTTCATGGTGTGGGAACTGAAGATCAGAACCGCCGCCGTGAATGTCGAAGTGGTTACCTAGGATTGAAGAGTTCATTGCTGAACACTCAATGTGCCAACCTGGACGACCAGGACCCCATGGTGACTCCCACGTTGGTTCACCCGGCTTAGACATCTTCCAAAGTACAAAGTCTAGAGGGCTGCGTTTTGCTGTTTCGATATCAACGCGCGCGCCAGCTTGAAGCTGATCAAGGTCTTGCTTAGAAAGCTTGCCGTATTCGTTGAACTTACCCACTTCAAACATTACGTCACCGTTATCTGCAACGTATGCAAAACCGCGCTCGATTAGCTTCTCAACCAATTCGATGATTTCAGCAATAAACTGTGTCGCACGAGGTTCAACGTCCGGGCGTTTCATGTTCAGCGCATCAAAATCAGCGTGCATTTCACCAATCAAACGCTCAGTCAATGAATCGCAAGACTCACCATTTTCTGCGGCACGTTTGATGATCTTATCGTCGATATCTGTGATGTTACGTACAAACGTCAGATCGTAGCCCAAGTAGCGAAGGTAACGTGATACAACGTCAAAAGAGACGAAAGTGCGACCGTGACCAATGTGACAGAGATCGTAGATGGTAACTCCACAGACATACATACCGACTTTGCCAGCTGTAATTGGTTTGAATTCCTCTTTCTGTCTTGTGAGTGTGTTATATATCTTTAACATGATCTCTATCTATGATTGTGAATGAATAAAAGAAGATGAGTATATCAACTCCAACCTAGTTAGGTAATAGCAATTAACCGATAAAACGATAATCGGCTAAACTTCAAGCACAAAACGAAGAATTTCCTCTTCCTGAGTTTTTAAAGCACTAGAACTTAGGCTAGAATCTCG
Source organism: Vibrio sp. Vb2880 (assembly GCF_033337975.1). Classification (NCBI taxonomy): domain Bacteria; kingdom Pseudomonadati; phylum Pseudomonadota; class Gammaproteobacteria; order Vibrionales; family Vibrionaceae; genus Vibrio; species Vibrio sp. Vb2880. Next base: position 207,348 of record NZ_JAWORT010000004.1, on the reverse strand, counting down.
GGCTCAACACAACACAGTAAAGGAAAGTAGCATGATCACCCTTCACACTAATTTTGGTGACATCAAGATTCAACTAAACGAAGAGAAAGCGCCAGAGACAAGCGCAAACTTCCTTCAGTACTGCCGCGACGGTTTCTACGACAACACGCTTTTCCACCGTGTTATTGACGGCTTCATGATCCAAGGTGGTGGTATGGAGTCTGGTCTACGTGAAAAAGCGACTCGTGCACCTATCAAGAACGAAGCAAACAACGGTCTTAGCAACAAAGAGGGTACACTTGCTATGGCACGTACTATGGAGCCGCATTCAGCAAGCTCTCAGTTCTTCATCAACGTAAACAACAACACATTCCTAGACTTCCGTAGCGAAAGCCTAGACGGTTGGGGTTACTGTGTGTTCGGTGAAGTAATCGAAGGCATGGACATCGTAAATAAGATCAAAGGCGTTAGCACTGGTTCTTACGGCATGCACCAAGACGTACCTCTAGAAGACGTAGTAATCACTGGTACAACAATTGAAGAGTAATTCTTAGGAATTATTTTTAAAAGATAAGTTAATGGGGAGGCATAGCTTCCCCTTATTTCTATGACGACATTATTTATTTCCGATCTTCACCTTACCCCATCACGTCCTGATATCACGGAATGTTTTGTGACGTTCATGCGAACAGAAGCAACAAAAGCTGATGCACTTTATGTACTCGGCGATCTGTTTGAATTCTGGATTGGTGACGATGACAACACCCCTTTTGCAGACCAAATCCGTGCAGAATTTAAAGCACTGACGGATGCGGGTGTGCCAACTTTTTTCATCCAAGGCAATCGAGATTTTTTACTCGGCAAACGCTTTTGCAAAGAAACCGGTATGACATTACTCGACGATGTCTGCACGATTGATCTTTATGGTCAAAAAGCCGTAATCCTACATGGCGATACGCTCTGCATTGACGATGTGAAATACCAAGAGTTTAGAAAAACCGTTCACAAGCCATGGCTACAATGGTTGTTTAACCGTATTCCTTGGTTTATTAAGAAGAAAATTGTCTCAAAAGTTCAATCCGATATTCGTGATGATAAAATGAGCAAGTCATTAGATATCATGGACGTTAACCAAAATGAGGTCGAGAAAGTGATGTCTCAGAACTGCGTCAACTTAATGATTCATGGTCACACGCATCGCCCGAACACACATTTTTTTGACGTCGATGGCGTTAAAAAGACCCGAATTGTTTTAGGGGATTGGTATACGCAAGGCTCAGTTTTAAAAGTAAATTCTGATAGTTTTGACCTACAAACGAGACCGTTCATACAGAATTTGCGTTAAGCATGTAGAGCGTGTAGAAGATTCACGCTCAAGTCGTAGATATTTTGTAAAAAATCGCTATTATCATAATACTAAGTTAAACAGAACGAAGTACCTAATTGAAGTATTCTTACGTAGCTCGCCAACCGATTCTGGATAGAGAAAAACGAACCATAGGTTACGAACTCCTCTTTCGAGACGGCCCTAAAAATACCTTCCCTGAAGTAGAACCAGAGCTGGCTACTAGTCGACTGCTATCCGATCATTTTTTGTCGACGCATTACAACACATTAGGAAACAAACTTGGCTTTGTTAACTTTCCGCATCAAAGCTTGGTGAACTTGGTCCCAACTTTGTTTCCTAAAGAATCTCTCGTCATTGAAGTCCTTGAAGACTGCGAACCGACAGAAGAACTGTTAGAAGCCATCAAGCACCTTCATGAGTGCGGATACAAAATTGCTCTGGATGATTTTGTTCCGACGAAAGCTTGGAAGCGTTTTCTTCCATACGTTTCCATGATCAAGTTTGATATTAGACTTGTGCCGATCAAGAAAGCTGCCATTTTTATTCAGGCGTTGAGCCCATTTAAAATCGACTTTCTTGCGGAAAAGGTAGAGACCTATGAAGAGTTTGAGCAAGCTCTAGAAGCCGGTTTTAACTATTTTCAAGGGTATTTTTTTAGCAAACCTGAGATGATCCAGAAAAAACGGTTGAACCCCGCGTTTCTTACCGTCATCCAACTTTGTAAAGAGATTGCAGATAAGCCCATCGACTTCAATGAGGTTGAACGTCTGTTTTCGATTGATGTGACGCTGTCATACAAGCTGCTTACTTACGTAAATTCAGGATATACATTAACGACTAAGATCAAATCGTTCAGACAGGCGCTTATTTATCTGGGTGAAGAGCGACTACGACGCTTTATTTCCTTAGTTGCAATTGCGTCCGTTCAAGAAGATAAACCTGACTCTCTTTACTCTTTAGCGATTCAGCGTGCACGAATGTGTGAACTGTTACTTAGTCAAATGAACACTAGGTATGACCCTGGGCAGGCTTTTTTGACAGGCATGTTTTCTTTACTCGGCTCTTTGCTCGATCAACCGCTCTCGGATGTCATTGAAGATATCCCCGTTGACGAAGATATAAAACTCGCATTAACCAGTCGAAAAGGCGTACTTGGTCACTTACTTTCGATGACGATCGCCTATGAACAAGCGGACTGGGAGTTAGCCGAGCGATATTGCACCGTTCTTAAATTAACCGAACCTCAATTAGCGGACGCTTTTAATCAATCTACCGAGTGGGCGCAAGAACTGCTGTCTCAAACGCCCTAAATCGCTATAATGCCTCACCTCCAGCCTCGCAATTGTGAGGTTGTTTGTTTTTACCGCTTAATTAATCGAGATTTCATTTTATGGCTTCTTCTTGCCCTTGCGGATCTAACCGCACCTACCAACAGTGTTGTGAAATTGCCCACAACAACCATGCTGACGTCACCACTCCAGAGCAGTTAATGCGCTCTCGTTACAGTGCGCATGTGTTAGGTCTAGTCGATTACGTGGTGAACACGTACCACCCAAGCTGTAATGCAGAAGAGCAACGTGAAGGCATTGCCCAATCCATCGACAGCGATTGGTGCAAACTTGAAGTTGTAAAAACAGAAGCTGGCAGTAATGACAATGAAGGCTTTGTAGAGTTTAGCGCTTATTTTGATGAAGACGGCAAACGCTACTGCATGACCGAGCGTTCTCGTTTCGTGAGAGAAAATGGGCTTTGGTACTACATTGACGGCACGTTTCCAGAAAAAGAGCTAGAAGAAGAACCAGAACAAGATCCTCGCCTAAACCAACCAGTGAGTAGCCTAAAAGTAGGTCGCAACGACCCGTGTATCTGTGGAAGCGGTAAGAAATTTAAGAAGTGTTGTGGGTAAGATCATCCACTCCTAGCTTATTGAGCTCTCTTTAATGAGATTCCTGAACTCGTCTAGGCTCGTTGGAGTGACGTGAATATATGTACCTGTTTGAAGTAAATAACTCTACTGCAAGCACCATTAGAAAATATACCGTCATTCTGAACAGCGAGGAACGAGTGTGATTCAGAATCTAATCGCTACTAGCACTGTTGCCGGTTTTTACCCCGAATCAAGAACACTAAATTAAAAAAGCCCCTAAGCTCGAGAGCATAGGGGCTTTCACTTATCTATAGCAAGCTTACTTATGACGCTCTTTCAGTTTGTTCACTACGTCATTCATCGATAAGCCTTGGTCTTGAAGCAATACCATTAAGTGATAAATCAAATCTGCTGATTCACACACTAACTCCGCCTTATCGCCCGACGTCGCCGCAAGCGCGACTTCAACGCCTTCTTCGCCCACTTTTTGCGAAATACGCTTGGTGCCACGGGCATAAAGACTGGCAGTATAAGAGGAATCTGGGTCGGCACTCTTGCGGGCAGCCAGTAACTGCTCAAGTTGATGAAGCCACACCATTTGTGACTCCTCTTGAGGGTCCACATCCCAGCAAGTTGTGTTACCCAGGTGACACGTAGGGCCAATGGGATTAACTTTCACCAGTAGCGTATCGTTGTCGCAATCGAGCTGCATGTTCACCAATTGCAATACGTTGCCAGAAGTCTCACCTTTCGTCCAAAGACGTTGCTTGGTTCGAGAGAAAAACGTCACTTGACCCGTTTCGCCCGTTTTTGCCAACGCATCTTGGTTCATGTAACCCATCATCAGCACTTGGCTTGATTGGAAATCTTGTACGATGGCAGGTACCAGACCATCCACCTTTTCCCAGTTGATTCGCTCAGCTAGCGAACTTACTTCGGCGGCTTTCACACTCATAGTCGTACCTCAATGCCTTGTTGTTTCAAATACTGCTTTAATTCACCAATGTTGATGACTTGTTTGTGGAATACCGATGCGGCAAGCGCGCCATCCACATTGGCTTTTTGGTATGCTTCCGCAAAGTGCTCCATAGCACCCGCGCCACCCGATGCAATCAGCGGTACATTACATACTTCGCGCACCATATTCAGTTGTTCGATGTCGTAGCCGTTACGCACACCGTCTTGGTTCATCATGTTCAGTACGATTTCACCAGCGCCGCGTTTTTGTACTTCTTGCACCCAATCACGCGTTTCCCATTGGGTCGCTTTGGTGCGTTCTTCATCGCCAGTAAACTGGTAAACCTGATACTTGCCTGTCTCTTTGTCGTAGTATGAATCGATACCAACGACGATACATTGCACACCAAACTTATCAGCAAGGTCAGTAATCAGTTGCGGGTTAGCCAATGCAGGTGAGTTAATAGACACTTTGTCTGCACCAAACTCAAGAATGCGCGCTGCATCTTCCGCTGATTTAATACCACCAGCGACACAGAAGGGAATATCAATCACTTCAGCAACGCGAGCGACCCAACTTTTGTCAACGACACGCCCATCACTTGAAGCGGTAATATCGTAGAACACAAGCTCGTCAGCACCCTCTTCCGCATAACGCTGTGCCAGAGGAACGATGTCGCCAATGATCTCGTGATTGCGGAACTGAACGCCCTTTACCACTTGTCCATCACGAACATCAAGACATGGAATTATTCGCTTTGCCAGCATGCAAATGCCTCCTCTGCTGTAAACTTACCATCTAACAGCGCACGACCAACAATCACACCAGCCACACCACTGCCTTTTAGCGCTTCGATATCTGCTAATGAGCCAATGCCGCCTGAAGATTGAAACTGCACTTGTGGGTACTGTTTACATAGGTCGACATAAAGCTCTACGTTTGAGCCTTCTAGCGTACCGTCACGAGAAATGTCCGTACAAAGCACGTGCTGCAAACCTACCGTTAGGTAATCTTTGATTAAAGCTTCGATGGTCACGCCTGAATCTTCTTGCCAACCAGAGATCGCCACTTTACGTGTGCCGTCTTGATCGATGTTGATATCTAGCGCGAGAACGATTTTCTCTGCGCCGTATTTTTCCATCCAACCTTTCACAAGCTCTGGCTGTTTTACTGCTGTAGAACCGACTACAACACGCTGCGCACCGGCTTCTAACAGATCAATCACGTCTTGCTCTGTACGCACTCCGCCACCAATTTGGATGTTCGCTGGCGTGCTTGCTAATAGCTTTGCAATCAAATCAAGCTGGCGTGCTGCCGTGTCTTTCGCGCCAGTTAAATCCACCAAGTGCAGCCAGTTAGCACCCGCTTGGTGGTACAAGTTGAACTGCTTTGCTGGGTCGACTTTGTACTCGGTTACTTGGCCGTAATCACCTTGATAAAGGCGAACCACCTGTCCTTCAATTAAATCAAGAGCTGGAATAATCACACTAAATCCCTTTTATAATTCTAAGAAGTTTTGAATAAGCTTCGCGCCCGCTTTTGAAGAACGCTCAGGGTGGAATTGCACGCCGTAGTAGTTACCGCTTTGTACTGCTGCTGTGAACGGGTTGCCGTACTCACATTCCGCAATCGTGTAATCCCCAACAGGCATTGCAAAGCTGTGCACGAAGTAGAAGTACTCACCTTCTTCAATACCTTTGAAAAGTGGATTACCTGCTTTTGCTGACACCGTGTTCCAACCCATATGCGGCAGCGGCAAGTCTCCTGTTTGTAGTAGCTTCACTTCGCCATCACAAAGTCCAAGACACTCAACTAACTCGTCGGCTTTCTGGCCTTTCTCTTGAGACACTTTGCCCAACAGTTGCATGCCTAAACAGATACCTAATAGCGGTTTTTCTACCTGTTTTACCAAGCTGATTAAGTCACGCTCTTCTAGGTTTTTCATCGCTTCACTGGCGGTTCCCACGCCCGGTAGGAATAACTTATCTGCCGACAATACGACTTGCGGATCTTTTGAAATAGTCACGTCATAGCCTAGGCGTTCAATAGCAAACTTCACCGAAGAGACGTTGGCACAGCCAGTATCGATAATGACAACTTTCTGTTCTGTCACTGTTTTTCTCCTTGCTAACGTTAGCCTTAAAGCACGCCTTTACTACTTGGTAGCTCAGTGCCTTCTACTTTGATTGCTTGGCGCAAAGTACGGCCAAACGCTTTAAATAGGCTTTCAATGATGTGGTGATCATTGTTGCCCGCAGAAGAAAGGTGCAACGTACACGCTAATGTGTCAGTCAGAGAGCGGAAGAAGTGAACCACCATCTCTGTTGAAAGATCACCCACTTGCTCACGACTAAACTGCGCGTCGAACTTAAGGTAAGGACGACCTGATAGGTCTAGTGCGCATTGTGCCAAACACTCATCCATTGGAAGGCTAAAGCCAAAGCGACCAATACCACGCTTGTCACCCAGTGCTTCTTTCAACGCTTGACCTAACGCAAGAGCGGTATCTTCCACTGTGTGGTGATCATCAATGTACAGGTCACCTTCTACTTTGCACACCATCTGGAACCCGCCGTGTGTCGCGATTTGATCCAGCATGTGGTCGAAGAAGCCAAGACCAGTAGAGATGTCATTGCCGCCTTGTTCATCAAGATTAACGAATACTTTGATGTCTGTTTCTTTTGTGGTGCGAACGACTTCAGCAACGCGCGCCTTCACCGTGAGATCTTTCAGGATCTGTTTCCAACCCATGGTTTCCGGGTTGTATTGAATGCCACGAATTGCCATGTTTTCTGCAAGTTGAAGATCGGTTTGACGATCGCCAATCACAACAGAGTTTTGGAAATCCACTTTGCCACCTTGAAGATACTCTTTTACCAAGCCTAATTTAGGCTTACGGCATGAGCAGTTATCTTCATCAAAGTGAGGACAAATCAGCACGTCATCAAATTTCACACCTTGAGATTCAAAGATCTCCATCATCATGTTGTGTGGTGCATCAAAATCAGCTTGTGGGTAACTGTCGGTACCCAAACCATCTTGGTTCGTGACCATCACTAGACGGTATCCTGCATCCTGCAACGACAACAGGCTTGGGATAACAAATGGCTCCAGTTTTAGTTTATCTAAACGGTCTACTTGAAAATCAATCGGCGGCTCAACAATTAAGGTGCCATCACGGTCGATAAAGAGGATTTTTTGTTGTTTGCTCACTCGAACTTCCTTATTGCTATTCTTTTGGCGCTCCCGCTATTGAGCGAGAGCGATTAATTTTGTCTCTACTTATGCGTAGTAGTTTCTAATAAATCCAAGCGTTTTTTCACACTCGTCGCGGTTACCAACACTGATACGTACACAGTTCTCAATTGGCGAGTTACGCAAAATAATGCCCGTATCCCAAGCCGCTTTGAAAAGGTCATCGCCATCTGGGAATTTCACCAATAGGTAGTTCCCCCACCCTTCAAACACTTCCAAGCCCGGAATCATTGAAAGGCCAACTTGCAAGTAAGCACGGTTTGCATTCAAATCGAGAACTTGAAACTTCGCTCGCGCTAAACCAGCTTCCGAAAGCGCCTGAGTCGCAATTTCTGCCACTGGAACTGGGACTGGGTAAGGTGCGATAACTTTAAGAAGTACATTAATCAGCTCTTCGTTCGCAAGCGTAAATCCACAACGCAGACCTGCAAGCGCAAAAGCTTTCGACAGAGTACGCAGAATTGCAAGGTTCGGGTATTGCGCCAGCAAATCTACCGTTGACGCTTCTGGACAAAAATCGATGTACGCTTCATCCATCACCACAATTGCACGGTCTTTTGTCATCTCAAGCAGAGACACAATGTCTTCACGCTTAACCAAGTTACCCGTTGGGTTGTTTGGCGAACATACAAAAACCAGCTTCACGTTATCCAGATTAGCTTCGATGCCTGCAAGATCGAGTTGCCAATCTGAGGTTAGCGGCACGGTTTTGCGCTCAACACCAATGGTTTCAGCGCTGATGGCGTACATACCGTAAGTCGGTGGGCAGTAAAGAATCGCATCTTCACCCGGATCACAGAATGCACGAATTAACAACTCAATACCTTCGTCTGCGCCACGAGAAGTCAGTGTTTGTTCTGGTTTAACACCCGCATACGCTGCGTAAGCGGAAATCAGTTCTTTCGGTTGGCATTCGCTGTAACGATTAAGACGAGCAAAGTCTGTTTTGTATTCATTGTTAAATGGTGATTCGTTGGCATTTAGCCATACGTCACCCGTACCACCGATTCGGCGAGCCGACATATAAGGGGTAAGCTGTTGGACTTGTTTACGCGCTAGCTTTTCCATCTCATTACTCTCTTATTCTTACTTACTTGCTAATTTTTCTACGCGGATAGTAACAGCACGTTTGTGAGCGTCCAGACCTTCCGCTTCAGCCATCGTGACTACCGTTGGTGCAAGGTTCTTTAAACCATCAGCAGAAAGCTCCTGAACCGTCATTCGTTTAGAGAAATCCGCCAAACCTAAGCTTGAATAAGTACGTGTGTAACCGTAAGTAGGAAGGACGTGGTTAGTCCCCGATGCGTAATCTCCCGCAGATTCAGGCGACCAATCTCCAAGGAAGATAGAGCCTGCATTATCAAGTAGAGGTAGAAGCTCACGAGGGTTCTTAGTCTGAACAATCAAGTGCTCAGGACCGTAGTAATTGGAAATAGAAACTGACTGCGTCATCGACTCGGAAATAATGATCAAGCTTGATGCCAGAGCCTTTTCTGCGATGTCTGCACGAGATAGCTCCTTAAGCTGACGTTGAACCGCATCCGTCACTTGATCAGCAATCACAGGAGAAGGAGTCACAAGTACCACTTGAGAATCAGGACCGTGCTCTGCTTGGCTCAAAAGATCCGCAGCGATAAAGTCTGCATCTGCGGTTTCATCGGCAATCACAAGCACTTCAGACGGCCCTGCAGGCATATCAATCGCAGCACCGCGGAAATCATTACTTACCTGACGTTTTGCTTCTGTCACATAAGCGTTACCTGGACCAAAGATCTTATCAACTTTAGATACAGTCTCTGTGCCGTAAGCCATTGCAGCAACCGCTTGGCCACCGCCGACGTTATACACTTCATCAATACCGCACAGTTTCGCTACGTACAAAATCTCATCAGCGATTGGGGGTGGAGAACAAAGAACGACTTTACGACAACCTGCAATTTTTGCAGGAACGCCGAGCATCAAAACAGTCGATGGCAAAGGCGCACTGCCACCAGGAATGTACAAACCCACTTTTTGAATTGGGCGTGTTACTTGTTCACAAAGGACACCTGGCTGGGTTTCCACCTTGATCGGTTGCGGCTTTTGCGCTTTGTGGAACTTAGAAATATTGGCGTAAGCTTGCTCTAGTGCGCTCTTCATTGACTCTGACAAACGCTCTGACGCTGCCTTAATTTCCTGAGAAGAAACACGAATGGATTCAGGCTTAACACGGTCAAACTTTTCGGTCAGCTCAATAAGAGCAGAGTCACCTTCTTCTCGAACTTTAGCAATAACTTCGGCCACAGCAGTGGTGATATTGGCACCTTCTGCAATAGCAGGGCGCTCCAAAATAGAGTCTTGCTGATTCTCACTTAATGATTGCCAAACGACTGTTCTCATGATGCTTACTCCATCATTTTTTCAATTGGTAGAACGAGAATTGAACTTGCGCCCAACTCTTTCAGCTGTTCCATTGTTTCCCAGAACAGGTTTTCAGAACTCACCAAGTGAACAGCCATTTTCTGCTTATCTGCAGAAAGAGGAAGAACAGTTGGGTCTTCAGCACCTGGCAGTAGCGCTTTAATTTGATCTAACTTCTCTGCTGGGGCGTGAAGCATAATGTACTTAGATTCTTTCGCTTGCTGCACGCCTTGCATGCGAGTTAACAGCTTTTCGATTAGCGCCACTTTGTCTGCGTCGAACTCACCTGTGCGTTGAATCAATGTCGCTTTTGATTTGAAGATAATTTCAGCTTCTTTAAGGCCGTTCGCTTCCAGTGTTGCACCTGTAGAAACCAAATCAGCGATAGCATCAGCGAGACCCGCGCGAGGCGCAACTTCTACAGAGCCTGTCAGCATACATGTAGAGAATGGAACGCCGGCTTCATCCATGTACGCTTTTAGAAGTTGAGGATACGTTGTAGCAATACGCTTGCCAGCTAAGTCTTGTGGACCGTTGTACTCTTCGTCCTTGTCGATTGCGATAGATAAACGACAGCCACCAAAATCAAGTCGACGAAGCTGAACAAACTCGCAGGGTTCACCTAATGCTTTGCGGTCAAGGCGAACTTCTTCTAGTTCATTTTCGCCAATAAAGCCAAGGTCAACAACGCCATCCATAATTAAACCTGGGATGTCGTCGTCACGAACCAAGAGTAAATCAATTGGCATATTTTCAGAATGGACAACTAAACGCTCGCCCATCACGTTGAACTTTACGCCGCACTGTTTTAGTAGAGCTTGACTCTCTTTGCTAAGACGACCTTTTTTCTGAATTGCGATTCTTAAACGTTGTGTTTGCATTGCTTTGTCCCTATGCAAGATTTTGATATCTAAGTATTTTTCAAACTAATAAAACTAAAAAACCCTCGGGAGATTGAAGTCTCCCGAGGGTTTAAAATCTGCTTTTACTTTGATTTTACCTCCGGGAGTTTCCTGCCTCCCGGGTATGCGTACATCGCCCGAAAGACTAGATTGGGTGATGATGGTGATGAATGTTCATTACAAAATTACGCATACTTATTTAAGGCTCTTTTTGAGTTGCTTTGTTAGTAACCACACTAACTAAGGATTCTATATTTTTCAATACTCAATTGAATATTTTCTAAATATTTTTCACAAGATATTGATTTAAATGAAATTAAATTCTTTTCCATATTGAATACTCTGGTAGAAAGAACACCTCCAATCAGCTCTACTCTGACGAAGAAAACGAAGAATAGTATGAATATCCACCAAATCAAATATTTAGACCGTACCCAACCCATTAATTGACACTTTTCTCAATAAAGAGACAGCAACTCACGTTTGAGACAATTCATTCAAAACTATTATTAGAGCGGGGCAAAAAATAGTGATTAACAATGAAACTGCGTAACGGTAGTAATAAACAAGCTGTAGATTTCGACGATACGGCACTATACCCGTTGATCGGCAATAGTGCCTGTATCCAAGAACTTCGTACTGCAATACAAAAGTACGCTCAATGTGATGCTGAAGTCCTCATTCAGGGTGAAACTGGTGTTGGGAAAGGTCTTTGCGCTCGCCTTATTCATCAATTGTCGAACAGACACTCAGCACCTTTTGTGGAAGTCAACTGTGGAGCCATTCCAAGTGGTCTTATTGCATCCGAGCTTTTCGGCCATGAAAAAGGAGCATTTACAGGCGCAATCTCAGAGCGTATAGGTTTTATTCAAAAGGCACATAAAGGCACCCTATTTCTTGATGAAATTGGTGACATGCCACCAGACCTACAAATCCACCTCCTTCACTTTTTGGAGAGTAAACAAATCCATAAAGTCGGAGCGGATAAATTCATTGACGTGGACTGTAGGGTCATTGCAGCAAGCCACGTGGATCTGAAAAATGAAGTCGTACAAGGAGGATTTCGTGAAGATCTATTCTATCGGCTTAATATATTGCCATTAACTATCCCTCCACTGAGAAAGCGTGGAAAAGACATTATTATTTTATCTGAGCACTTCCTAGCAGACCTGTCTCATGGTCAGGTACAAAAAATGTCTGATAAGGTAAAAGCCAAGCTCCTCAAACATCGTTGGCCAGGCAACGTAAGAGAACTGCGGAATGTCATCCAACGAGCAATTGTCATGTGTGAAGATCACACGCTTCTCGTCGCTGACTTGGGCCTTGATAACAATGAGAGGCAATTGCTCCCTTCTGTGGACCAAATTGATCTCGACTACCTACTGCAAGCTATCGAAGAAAATAAACACAATATGAGTGCGGCTGCACGTCACCTCGGCATTTCAAGAACAACGCTTTATCGATTAATAAAGAAATACAACTTAAATGTTTAAATACTGTATAGGTGTAACGTAACACTGTGTAACAGGTAACTCTTTAGATATCATTTAGTTAACTCTGCATCGCAACCATGCGGATTTTGCTGTATTAAAAAATCAAAAGCTTAAAATGGGCATAGTCTTTGCTTAGAACTAAGAAGAAGATGGATTGCTTTTCCATTACAGCCCATCAAGGAGAGCTCGGTACACAAACAATTCGCTCTTAACACGAGACTTTTATCCCCAAAAACGCGATTGCCCCCCTCACCTAAGTCGCGTTAAAAAAAGCTCCGCTAAATTAGCGGAGCTTCCCTCTGTAACGAATCTATTCAAAACAACTTACGCACTCTGGCAAGACGCTATTTTAGACTTTGAAAGCCATGACAAAATAGCGCAAACGATAACGAATGTTATCGACGCTGCAATGAACGAGAACGCAATTGAAGCAGTCATACCAAGGGCAATAAAGCCGACGCATGAAACAAGCGCGACTGATAATGCATAAGGTAACTGTGTTGATACGTGGTCAATGTGGTTACAACGTGCACCCGTCGATGACAGGATAGTCGTATCTGAGATTGGTGAACAATGGTCACCGAATACCGCACCAGCTAAAACCGCACTCAGCATCGGTAGCATTAGCGCTACGTCTGTTGCGCCAGCCATGTCTCCAGCGATTGGAAGCATGATGCCGAACGTACCCCATGAAGTACCTGTTGAGAACGCCATCAGGCCAGACAACAAGAATAGGATAACTGGGAGCCAATGAGGGTTGATATTGCCCTGCGCCATTGTCGAAAGGTAAGTACCTGTCTTCATATCACCGATAACAGAACCAATGGTCCAGGCAAATACTAAGATTAGAATCGCACCAAACATAGACTTAGCACCAATCCAAAGTGTACGTGCGATCTCAGCCATTGGTAGACCTTGCTTCACAACAGTAAACAGTGCAACTGCTAAGCCAAGCAAGCTACCGTAGATTAGTGATGTACCTACATCTGTATTTTCAAAAGCACCAAGAAGCGCAAACTCCTTACCATCAGCAGCCAATGCTTGGCCACCCGTGTAAAGCATTGAAGCGATAGTCGCGATAATCAGCGTCACGATAGGAAGTATCAAATCTGACACTTTACCCTTTTCACTTTCACGGATATCTAGCTCTTCGTTTAGGTCATGCGCTTCTTGCGAGTCATTTTCTTTGTCTTTATCAAAGCCACGACCTTGCGATGCAGAGATCTCATGCTCACGCATTTTACCAATATCAAGACCAAACCACGCAACAGCGAACACCATTAGCAGCGCAAAAACGGCGTAGAAGTTCATTGGAATAAGACGAACATATGCGCCAAGAGCCGAATACTCTGTGATCCCATGTGAGACTAAGATCCCGCCAATAATAGTAATAATGTAAGCACCCCAGCTAGAAGCAGGCATAATTACACACATTGGAGCAGCGGTTGAGTCTAGAATGTACGCAAGCTTAGCGCGAGACACATAAAAGCGATCGGTTACTGGGCGAGAGATCGCACCAACAGCAAGGCTATTAAAGTAATCATCGACAAAAATGAATACGCCTAAAAAGGCGGCAAGAAGTTTGGAGCCGCGTTTACTCTTCACTCGAGATTGTGCCCATTCAGCAAAAGCACGAGTACCGCCAGATAGCGTTAATAAAGCTGTTGTCATACCTAATAAGATTAGGAAACCAACAATGCTCATGTTCCAAGTGTTAATTCCGCCATCTTCAATAAAGACAGAAGAAACTTGAGAACTGACGTAACCTGCGGTGTCGCTGATAGACCAGCTATTAAGTAGCACCGCACCTAGCACGATACCTACACCCAAGGAAACTAATACACGTCGAGTCAAAATCGCCAAAGTCAAAGCGACAATAGGTGGCAATAATGAAACAGGAGAACTAGAAAAATCTATTAAATTCATGATCTTCAAAAACCAAAGTTTGGCTAGAGATCTACTGCAGACAAGTCACGTAGCATACGATACGTGCTCATGTTGAACTTAGCGACAGGGAAGCGAACACTCCACCCAACCCTACAGTAGCGCTCCATAGTTTAATGTGAATATATACTATGGCAGTGTTGTTCCTTTCAGATACAACCCCAGCAAGTAACTTTGATGAGTTACTTACTTCGGCAATCTTCGCCTTCCACTATTATTCATTGGCATCACCCCAATAATAGCTACTCTTCGAGACCGCGCCTCTACGGCAACAACAAACAATTAACCACTAACTGTACAAATTAACAACAAATTGTCTGCAATATTGCATCAGGTGGCAGCCATTGTACTTATGATGAGAGTCAATGCAACACATCAAACTAAATTAAACAAATAAATAATGACTGAGATAATTTATAAACCTTGCCTACTTCCATAAGTTTTGTGCAACTGAAATCACATCAATCATGTTATTTATGAAACATTATTACTACCTTAGAAATATCATGGTTTATCTTATATCAATAAATTAAGGATATATGACACACCATTAAAGATGGATGCTTCATATTTTTAAGTAATAACTCAAATTTTTTTATAAAAAACCAAGCTGTCACTCTCTCTATACAATAATGATTGTTGATTTTAGTTCTCATCTAATAATGATTTATTTCGAGTGTAATAATATTAATTGCTTTAAAAAATAGTCAAATTTAAACAAAATCTTGATTTAGCATTTGCACATAAGGAAAAGATAAAGTTAAATATAAGGACTCTTTGTTTATTTATAGATTGGCATTATTTAATCGTAACGATAAAAAGTGCCCAACACATTAACCTTTTAATAGGAATCGTTATGTCAGAGCTGACTAAAACCCTTCTAAATATCCGTAGCCTTCGTGCATTTTCTCGTGAGCTGACTCTAGAACAATTGGAAGAAGCTCTAGATAAACTCACTACTGTCGTAGATGAGCGTCGTGAAGCAGAAGAAGCAGAACGCGCAGCACAAGCAGAGCAAGAAGCTAAGCTTGCAGAGATTGCTGAGAAAATCGCTCAAGACGGTATTGATGTAGAAGCACTTATTACTGCGCTATCTGGCGAAACTAAGACGAAAGGCAAAGCGAAGCGCGCACCTCGCCCTGCTAAATACAAATACACAGATTCAAACGGTAATGAGAAAACTTGGACTGGCCAAGGTCGTACACCTTCGGCAATTCAAGAGCAACTTGATGCAGGTAAATCTCTGGATGAGTTCCTAATCTAGATCCGTGCTATTTTTAAAAGGCTCCCATAGGGAGCCTTTTTTATTTAAAACATTACAAATAAAAAAGGCACATTTCTTAATGCGCCTTTTACTTTAGTTACAGAATAGTTAATTAAACCGCTTCGTATTAACGTTCCCAGTATGCTTCTTCTAGGCTATCTTCTCGCTCAGGAAGTCCGCGCGACAATCGTGGTGAATGTTGCACGAGAACTTCGTAGCTCGCGCGGTTTGCGTATTTGCAGACTTGAGAAAAAGAAGAGTAAGTTAAATACTCGTTACTGTGCTTGCTTGAATTAGGCACATTTTCTTTATGGTATTTATTTGCTGCCATATCATGAAGAACAGCAGATAACGCGGCATCACCTGCGCCATTTGTATTCTTAATTTTTTCTGGGCCACCCATATATGGCGAGATATGCGAGTACACTTTTATTGGCGTCTCGCATGAGTCTTTTTTCGCCGGACGACTGAATTCATAACGATTAAATTCAGCAATTGACCCTGGAAGTAATGGCAAAGAAGTTTCGCGCTTCGCGCTATCTTCCGTATACCCAGCCATAAATAGACCTACAGGACCCGCCGTGCACAATACTAGATCAGCCCACTCCAATGTTTTATCAGACGCAGCAAGTGGATCAGATTCCCCCGTCAGAGCTTCTGCTTCATCTTCATTCATCGCAACGACTGAAACGTTATCTCGAATGAATTCTTGCCAATATTTAGGGTCATCTTGAATAACAAACTTTGTGCCTAAAGTCAGAACAACAGGCACATCATTCTTTTTCGCGTACTCAATCGCTTTCATTGTGGCTTCCGGCATTGGGTCGCCGTCTTTGCAACGTACTAGATATGACGTCAGTACAAGTGCTGATGCATTTTTAAAGATTTTCTCTGGAATGCTATCAGGATGGAGTTGGTTCATTTGCCCTTCGCTGATAGCAAAAGTACGTTCACCGTCTTCTGTGATAAGAGCAAAACAACGGCCAATTGCACCATCTACACCTTGTAGGTAGTTCAAATCCATGCGGCTTGATGTATTACAAAGATAACGGTAACCGTAGCTGCCAATCTTAATATCCTGGCTCATCACTCCAAGTAGTGTGGAGCGATCATCCGCTAGCACGGAGTAGTTATGTAGCGTGTTACCAATTGTACCGCCCGCATACTCATTGGTAATCAAGTTCTCTTCTTTCAGTTGCTGGTATAACTCTTCTGCTCTTTCGTCATCGATAACCAGAGAGTGACCTTTACTCAGACCGTACTTTTCAATCACATCCGTTGTAACTTTTGCTTCAATATCAACCAAGGTTTGGTCAATACCAATGATGTGAGTGCGCGTCATCTTCTTGCTTTCTTGTGCTTGGCTCACCAGCGGGTCACGAGCATGAACAGGAAAATAGTGCTTCGATTTGCGTTGTCCAGGAAATTTCATATTGTCAGTCTGAGTAAGGGGATGAAAAGGAGAGCGGATTCTATACCGCTAATAATAAAGCAGCAATAAAAGCGATTATAGCAAACGTTTGCTGACTACTTTTTTCTTTTAGGTGGCTTATTCACCTTCCATAAAGCTGAGATCTGGTAGTTGCTCAAGGTGCTCGCTATAACGCTTTAGGTTGAACTCACCTTCATTCTTCATTACATCAAAAATCTCAATTGACATCGCACATGCCATCATCGCAACCGCATCTTCACGTGGTGTGCCAGTCATCATTAAACGCATAAGGGTTTCTTTTACTTTAAGCGGGTTGTCATCTTCGAGCTGATTTTCAACAATTTCAATCAACTCACTTTCTTGCATAAATTGGTTTTCTTCTGTCATTTGGTGTTTCCTCTTGGATTTTGGCCAACTATGCCATATATACCTCTTCTATACTTGCGAAATTACTCGTTCGAATCTTTGTTGAAGAAAAATCCAGCGAAACGAATTGTGATTTCGATCTCGGATCTGTCACCGGTCTGTGGATTCTGATAGAATCTGCATCCCGTTTATTTAAGTGGTGTTTAGTAATGTCTGATAACAGCCAAAAGAAAGTCATCGTCGGTATGTCCGGCGGCGTTGATTCATCTGTTTCCGCGTATCTTCTAAAGCAGCAAGGCTACCAAGTAGAAGGCCTTTTCATGAAGAACTGGGAAGAAGATGACAACGAAGAATATTGTACAGCGGCAGAAGATCTTGCTGACGCTCAGGCAGTATGTGACAAGCTAGGCATCCACCTACACACTATCAACTTTGCTGCCGAATACTGGGATAACGTATTTGAGTACTTCCTTGCTGAATACAAAGCTGGCCGTACTCCGAACCCTGACATTCTTTGTAACAAAGAAATCAAGTTCAAAGCATTCCTAGAATTCGCTGATGAAGTACTTGATGCTGATTACATTGCAATGGGCCACTATGTGCGTCGCTCTTTCCCAGAAAATGGTGAAAAACCACAAATGTTACGTGGTCTAGATGGCAACAAAGACCAGAGCTACTTCCTGTACACATTAAGCAACGAGCAAATCGCACGTAGCCTATTCCCTGTTGGTGACCTAGAGAAACCAGAAGTACGCCGCATTGCGGAAGAACAAGACCTAATTACTGCTAAGAAGAAAGATTCAACTGGTATTTGTTTCATCGGTGAACGCAAGTTTACGGAATTCCTAGGTCGCTACCTTCCAGCTCAGCCTGGTAATATCGAGACGCCAGAAGGCGAAGTGATTGGTCAACACCAAGGCCTGATGTACCACACACTTGGTCAGCGTAAAGGTCTACACATCGGTGGCCGTAAAGGCGGCGGTGGTAACGAGGACCCATGGTTCGTTGGTGAGAAAGATCTAGAACGTAACGTTTTGATTGCCGTTCAAGGTAAAGACCATCCAATGTTGAAATCAGAAGGTCTACTTGCATCACAACTTCACTGGGTAGATCGTGAGCCAATTCGCGATGTTATGAAGTGCACAGTGAAAACTCGTTACCGTCAGGAAGATATTCCTTGTACAATCATCCCTATCGATGATGAAAACATTAAAGTTATCTTTGACGAGCCACAAATTGCTGTAACTCCAGGTCAATCAGCAGTGTTCTACAAAGGTGACGTGTGCCTAGGTGGCGGCATCATCGAGCAACGCATTAAATATTCTCAAGCTTAGGAGTCGTTACGTGGCGAATACACTTTATGACCGTACTATCGCTTTCGCTGGGATTTGCCAAGCTGTTGCTTTAGTTCAACAGGTAGCGAGAAACGGACATTGTGATCAAGATGCTTTTGAAACATCAATCAACGCTATTTTGAGCACGAACCCTGCTAACACAGTTGGCGTATTCGGTCGCGAAGCCGATCTAAAGCTCGGCCTAGAATGCTTGGTTAAAGGGATTGATAGCACACCATCAGGCAGTGAAATTACTCGTTACATTATTAGTTTAATGGCGTTAGAACGTAAGTTAAGCTCTCGTAACGATGCTATGTCTCAGCTTGGTGATCGTATTCAAATGGCCAAGCGTCAGTCAGAGCACTTTGAGCTACTAGACGATCAAATGATCAGCAATTTAGCGAGCATCTATCTGGATGTCGTTAGCCCTATTGGCCCACGCATTCAAGTAACGGGCACGCCATCTGTACTGCAGCAGACGGCAAGCCAACACAAAGTTCGTGCGCTGTTGTTATCTGGCATTCGTAGTGCAGTTCTTTGGCGTCAAGTTGGTGGTAAGCGTCGCCACCTAATCTTCGGGCGCAAGAAGATGGTAGAGCAAGCACAAATCCTTCTTGCTCGTCTGTAGTAAAATATCAAATAAGCAGCTCGCGTTTATCGCGAGCTCATTTTTTTCGACTAAAATAAATCTCGCGCAAACGTTTGCGCAATATTCGTGACAATTGCCACAGTTATTGGTATAAAGCTCACGAAATTTAGAAACCCAATTCAGGAGAACATCATGGAACTGTCAGCATTGACTGCTGTTTCACCAGTAGACGGCCGTTACGGAAGCAAGACAATTGCGTTACGCGAAATTTTCAGTGAATACGGTCTACTAAAGTACCGTACTATCGTTGAAATCCGCTGGCTACAAAAGCTTGCTGCTACTGCTGAAATTGCAGAAGTGCCAGCGTTTAGCGCAGAAGCAAACCAATTCCTAGACGACCTTGCTGCAAACTTCTCTGAAGAAGATGCACGCCGTATCAAAGAGATCGAGCGTACAACTAACCACGACGTAAAAGCGGTTGAGTACTTCCTAAAAGAGAAAGTAGCAGACGTTCCTGAACTGCACGCAGTAAACGAGTTCTTCCACTTCGCATGTACTTCTGAAGACATCAACAACACATCACACGCTCTAATGCTTAAAGAAGCGCGTGAGAACGTGATTCTTCCAGAAATCCGTAACCTAATCGACGCTATCAAAGCACTAGCAGTGGAATACCGCGACATTCCTCTTCTATCTCGTACACACGGTCAGCCTGCTTCTCCATCTACTATGGGTAAAGAAATGGCAAACGTGGCGTACCGTATGGAGCGTCAATTCAAGCAAATCGAAAACGTTGAGATCCTAGCGAAAATCAACGGTGCAGTAGGTAACTACAACGCACACCTTTCTGCTTACCCAGAACTAGATTGGCACAAGTTCTCTGAAGAGTTCATCACAGAGTCTCTAGGCGTAACTTGGAACCCTTACACAACTCAAATCGAACCGCACGATTACATCGCTGAGCTGTTCGACGCTATCGCTCGTTTCAACACTATCCTGATTGACTTCGACCGTGACGTTTGGGGTTACATTGCACTAGGCCACTTCAAGCAAAAAACTATTGCTGGTGAGATTGGTTCTTCAACAATGCCTCACAAAGTTAACCCAATCGACTTTGAAAACTCAGAAGGCAACCTAGGTCTTGCGAACGCTGTATTCGGCCACCTAGCACAGAAACTGCCTATCTCTCGTTGGCAACGTGACCTAACTGACTCAACGGTTCTACGTAACCTTGGTGTTGGTGTTGGCTACGCTATCATCGCTTACACTTCTACGCTTAAAGGCATCAGCAAGCTAGAAGTAAACCGTGAAGCGCTTCTTGCTGAACTAGACAAGAACTGGGAAGTACTAGCTGAGCCAGTACAAACAGTTATGCGTCGTTACGGCATCGAGAAGCCATACGAGAAGCTGAAAGAGCTAACTCGTGGTAAGCGTGTAGACGGCGAAGCAATGCGTAACTTCATCGACGGTCTTGAGCTTCCTGAGCACGAGAAAGCACGTCTGAAAGAGATGACGCCAGCGAACTATATCGGTCAAGCAATCGAGCTGACAGATAAGCTGTAATCCTCCTGTAACGACCAGATACCTAAAAGGTTGACGCGAAAGCGTCAACCTTTTTTAGTTAGGAGAGTTAGGTCGGGAGAAAATAATGTTAGTTATATGGCATGGATTATTAATTGAAGATCTGCCCCATTTGTTATGGCTGCTTTTGGAAGAACAAGGTTATTGTTCCTACTTCCACACCAAACTTTTTTATTTTCGTTAGATTGAAAACGTGTCTGTCATCCTGACGGTAAAGCCAATCATCAAAAGCAACCGTCACTGATGAATCCTCCATTTGTAGCTCAAAGTCATATTGCCACTGTAGCGCATTGCCCTGCTCTTCCCCTGTTGCTACACCTATAATATCGTCTGCCTTACCTTCATAACTACCGTCTTCTAATCTAGTGATAACCCAAATTCGCTGGTCCACCTCTCCGTCATCAAACACGAAGTCTTCCACCAGCGTCAGCGTATCACCTTCTACAGTACCCACTATATCGACTTCAAAGCGACGGGTTTGCTGTTCGGTATAATCTTGCACCATCCCCCACGCCTTTATGTCGCCTTCGAAATAACCGAATACGTCAAAAGTCGGTGTAGAAGAGCGGTAATTATCAATGTCTGCGGAACATGCCGAAAGAAAAACAGCTGCCACTAAAGTCGCTGATTTACAAATTCGTTTAAACACTATCTAACCTGCCCTATCAATTGTTTTCGGAGTTTCGGAAATTCTGTGTTGGGTGATAACCATATAGCTAAAAATGCATCGTTCATTCGTTCGTCTTCAATGATGCCAACGTTCTTTACTTGCACGTCCCCAACCTGCTTATAAAACAGCTGACCAGATTTTCCATCTGTTAGATAAGTAAGCTCGTCACCTTTTTGAATATCAGGAAACATACGATCGAGCTCGCTGATCCAAGTTTTTCGATATGAGTCAGTAAAACCCAATTTCGCCCACTGCTCATCCGTCACATCAAGCAGCTGTTGTTTACTGATGTCTCTCTTGTAATTAATTTCCAACGCAAGGGGATGTGGCGATATGTCATTGCTTACGATGAACTTTCCATCAGGCGCTTTTAATCTTGAGTGATAAATATCGAAGATGAACCAGGTAAGTTGGGCTTCTCCAACAGTTTTCCATCCCTTCCAATTAGCAATGTTGCTAGCAGCTTCGCTGTTTCCAACGGGTTGAGCTTGCAGAGCAAAAGAACCAGTTACTATTACCAACGCAAGCAACCTAGTCAGTCTCTGAGTTAAAACTCTCTTCAAGCTTTTCATTTCCGTACACCTTGAGTATCAAGAGCATCATGACGCACCATTCGGCAAACAACATTGCCAGTGTAGCGCCAGTGCTAAATCCAAATTCAACGGCTTGGAGCTTATAGCCAGCAAAGTAGCTCGCTGTTCCTCCGATACCGCCTACTATTGATACGTAGGTTTTTGGGAAACGGTACAAAATTGAGTTGAGTTGATAGGCATACCAGGCGAACAGAATCCAAAGGCACAAAAGCCAAAGGGGTAACCATTGAGTGGCAAACATGAAAATTGAAAATTGCTGATTTAATGTATCAAGCACGAGACCAATCGTGGCGATAACACCAATACTTTTGAGCGAAGATGCGTCAGTTTTCAAACAATATAGTAGGGTTGCCAAAGTAAGGAATAACGTCACCCATTGCCATTGATAGGTTCCAAGCACCGCTGCAAACCAGCAGAGTTGGAACCATGTCGAAGCAAGAAACACCTTCATAACGAACTACGGGCGTTGAAACGTCATGTGAACGGCACTGATCGTGCGAGCCAAAAAGCCACCTTCACAGTAGCTCAAATAGTAGCGCCACATACGCACAAAGCGGTCGTCGTAGCCAAATGAGCGCACTTCACCCTCTGCTCGATTAAAACGTAGGTGCCATTCATTCAGCGTCTTAGCGTAGTCCAAACCAATATCGAACAAGTCTCGCGTCACTAAGTCACTGTATTTTGTTGTGGCTTGGGTTAGTGAGGTTACCGACGGTAAAAAACCACCCGGGAAAATGTACTTTTGGATAAAGTCGACGTTGTTACTGTAGTAATCGTAACGCTGATCGGCAATCGTAATCGCTTGAATCGCCATCAAGCCACCGGACTTTAATAAAGACTCACAGACCTTAATGTACGAAGGCAGGAATTGTTTGCCCACAGCTTCAATCATTTCAATAGAAACGAGCTTGTCATAAGTGCCGGTTAGGTTGCGGTAATCTTCTTTGAGTAGAGTGATTTTGTCTTCTAAGCCACGCTCTTTGATTTTTTGCTCCGCGTACTCGTGTTGCTCTTCAGATATCGTTGTTGTGGTGACCTGACAACCGTATTGTTCGGCCATGTAAATCGCCATAGCGCCCCACCCTGTGCCAATTTCAACAACATGATCAGTGGGCTTCAGCTCAAGTTGCTGACATAGACGATCCATTTTGTTGATTTGAGCCTGCTCTAGAGAGTCATCCGCATGATTGTAAAGCGCCGACGAGTACAGCATATTGGTATCAAGGAACGCTTCGTATAGGTTGTTACCCAAGTCGTAATGCGCATGGATATTTTTACGTGAGTTCTCTTCAGAGTTTCTGTTTGACCAATGACTGAACTTGTACAGTATTTTAGTCAACCAACTGCCTTGCTCTTCGAGTTTATCTAGAGCACGCATGTTAAGGGCCATCAGTTTCATTAATGAGGTTAAATCGGGGCTATCCCACCACCCATCCATATAAGCCTCACCAGCAGCAATACTGCCGCCCTGCAAGATCCGTGAATAAAAGCCTGGATGTTTTACCTCTATAGTAGCGACAACAGGTTGACCACTGTACTCCCCATTTGGCGCACTAAAACGCTCGCTTCGCTCTGTCGTTTCCGTCTTAAAACTTTCAATAACTGTTAAGCAGCCGATTTCCATTTTTTGCAGACATTGAAAAATAACTCCGCGAGCCGCTTTTTGCGTTGTCGTCAATTTACGCGGCAATGTCATAGAACTAGTATTTAACATGCAGAATTCTCCTTGTGCTTTTTATTTTTTTTGTCTGTTTTTTCAGTATCGGCTTCTATTTCTTCATGCGTTGAATATTTAGGATGAGAATAAAAAGGTGCGCCTTTCACCCAAAGTTTTAATGCGTGCCAATAAATACCAACCATTACTTTTACCGTTTGTATTGGTGTAACGATCAAACACCTCAATAAGGTTTTGCTTGAAAGTGGCTTGGCTTTCATAACCATGGTGGCATCAAAGTGTTTCTCTCCTTTGTGACATTCAAGATGAATATTCAACTTGTCTGTCAAAGGTTTAATTCTCCAGCGGTAGAGTTGGTCAATCGGGTTGAATGGTGAAACATGGAATGCTTTATCTTGTTCCCAACCAAACTTTTCTTCTTCTTTATCTGCTGACACCACGTAGTAATGTCGTTCATTCCAAGGAGTGTTACTCACCTCTGCGAGGAGATACTTCCATTCTCCTTCCGTGTTATAAACGTAGTAGAAATTAACGGGACTGAAATAAAGTCCTAGATAACGCAAGTGACAGACTGCGATTACCTTGCCGGTACAGCGAACACCTGTCAGTTCTTCAATTTTGCTGTGCACTGCCGACTTGACGCTACCTTCACCAATGTAATCACTGCGCTTAAAGCGAGCCCAATGCCACCAACGCGAACCAAAACCCCATACTTTTTTCTCTAAAGCATCGATCTCGTCTACATCGATGGCGGGCATAAATAAAGAGTAGTTCAACTCATGATTCACAGGCGTGAATCGACGGTGACGAACGTTGCCTATAAACAATCGGCTGTTCATTTGGCTATCCATATCACGCTGCGCCTTTTTCGAAAGGAACCACATTTTGTTCGCGGTACTTTTCTTCTAGTTCTTTCACAACATCAAGCGCGCTACGCACGCCATCTTCATGAAAACCGTTGTACCAATAAGCGCCGCAGAACCAGGTACTTTGTTTACCCTGTATCTCATTTTTGCGCTGCTGCGCTGCAATAGACTCAGTGGTGAATACTGGATGATGATAAGTGAACGAACGCAAGACTTTATTTGAGTTAATTTGCTCAGTACTATTCAACGTTACACAAAACGTGTGTTCTGATTGAATATGCTGAAGAATGTTCATGTTATAAGTGAGCGAAGGGAGGCGTTGCTGTTCCTCTTCACTGCCTTCCAATAGGTAGTTCCATGATGCCCATGCTGCCTTACGTTTTGGTAGTACGGCAGAGTCGGTATGAAGAACAACTTCATTTGCTTGGTATGTCATATCCCCCAAGATTTCCTGCTCAATTGGGCTGATATCCTCTAGCATTCTCATTGCTTGATCACTGTGACAAGCAAAGATAACGTCATCAAACCAATGCGTTTCTCCGCGAACTTGAACGCCAACCCCTTTTTCGTTGCGAACCACTTTTTCGACAGGACTATTAAGACGAATATTCTCGGCAAAGCCTTTGGTCAATGGTGGAATGTATGAACGTGAACCACCTTTAATCACATACCATTGTGGTCGGTTAGTCACATCTAGCAGACCGTGGTTGAGGAAGAAACGTAAGAAGAACATAAGAGGGAATGCGCGCATGTCAGCTAAAGTCGACGACCAAATCGCAGCACCCATCGGTAAAATGTAGTTATCGGTAAAGAAAGCACTGAATTTGTGTTCGTCAAGGAACTCACCTAACGTCTGAGAGTGCGTGGACTGCTCGCTAGCGAAGCGCTTGGCAAGTTTATTGAAACGAAGTATCTCGAAGATAAATCGATAAAATTTAGGGTTTGCCCAGTTACGTTTTTGAGCAAACAATGTCGACACTGTGTGGCCGTTGTACTCTAGTCCGTTCCCATCATTTCTGACACTGAAGCTCATTTGAGTCGGCAGACCTTCAACGCCAATCTCGCTCATCATTTTAATGAAATTAGGGTACGTACGGTCGTTATAGACGATGAACCCAGTATCTATCGCGTATTCTTTACCATCAAGGCTCACATCAACGGTTGCAGTATGGCCACCGATGTAATCGTTCGCTTCAAACAGCGTTACATCATGTTCTTTATGCAAGTAATAACCACAAGTAAGGCCAGAGATTCCCGTTCCCACAATCGCTATCTTCTTTCTTCCTGCTGTTTTCATTTTTATTCCTTCTTATGATACGAGTTTAGCAGTTAGGCGAGCTTGCCAACTGTATGGAAGTAACGAGATAAAACGTAAAATACTGGTAAATCTCGCCGGGAAATAGATATAGGTCTTGTTGGCGGCTAACTGCTTCCTGATAGAGTCCGACGCTTGCTGAGTAGAAATGATCATTGGCATTTCGAAGTCGTTTTTGTCAGTCAACGGCGTTTCAACAAAACCAGGAAACACCGTTACCACTTTGATCCCTTTCTTTTTCAAGTCGACGGCGAGCGTGCGTGCAAAATAACTGACTGCCGCTTTGGATGCGCCGTAAGCTTCTGCACGAGGCAGTGCCACTTCTGATGCGATAGAGCCAACAATAACAATGCGGTGCCCTCTCTCTAAATGCACTTGGCAGCCTTCAACGCAGTTGGCAACACCGACAACATTTACGTTCATCACACGCGCCATGAGTTTCGCGTCGACCACTCCCTCATCCATGTACTCACAATCGCCTGCGTTAAAAACCCATGTATTTGGCGTAAAGGGCAAATTAGAGAGCGCCTGCTGAGTTTCCTCATAATTTGTCACATCAAACTGCAATGTATGAATTTTGGAGGAAACTGCCTCCAGTTCTGCAAGAACATCTTGATTCCGACCACAAGCAATCACATTCCATTCTGAGTTCGCGTAATCTAGGGCAAGCTGTCTTCCTATTCCGGAGGTGGCGCCTGTGATTAAGATGGTGTTGTTCATTGTCCTAACCTCTGCTTGATGGTTTTAACGACTGAACCAAGTAACGGTAAATGCTCATAGAGCATCTCTCCGAGATCAAAATAGTCTCGGTGATAAATGACCTGACCTTCGCTAAATTTGAGGTGCGAAACACCATTGACGAGAATAGGCGCACCCTTCTGAAGTTTGGGATGCTGAAGGTCCATTGTCCAAGTTAGGAAGCCTGTATCTCCGACTTGTTGATGCTCATGGATTACAAAATCACAACTGATGACGTTGGCATATAATGAGGTGAAATAATCCGAAAGTGCTGGCCATCCTTCTAAACGATGCGCTGCGTCCTCAAATACTACATCTTGGTGATATATATCCTTAAGTAGATGTAAGTTCGCTTTGTTGAGCTTTTGATAGATATTGCCAACAGACTGTATGTCCATTTTTTACTCCTACACGCCCATTAAGTTGTACAAAATTATTATATGTACAAGATAGTTCATTCCACCAAAGTTGTACAAAAATAATTTTGTATAACTTTATTTCTGTAAGTAGTACGTGATGAAGTTCGCACGCGATCAATCGGCGAAAAAAAAGGCTTGGTCAAAACCAAGCCTTTTCAGCAGATTAACAATTATTTAAGTAGGAACAATTAGTATTGCTGGCCTCGCAACGCTGCAATACGTTTATCTAGCGGAGGGTGGCTCATTAGTAGCTCAGTCAGCGACTGCTTGCCGTTGATACCAAATGCCATCATGGTGCCATCCAGTTGAGATTCATGACTCACCTTCAAACGCTCTAGAGCCGCAATCATTTTTTCTTTGCCAACGAGGCGCGCTGCACCTGCGTCCGCGTGGAATTCGCGATGACGGCTGTACCACATAGTCAAGAAGCTAGCTAGGAAACCAAATACCAGTTCAAGCACCATGGATACGCCAAAGTAAACCATCATATTTGTACCTTGGCCTTCTTCATCATCGTTCGATGCCACGATATTGGCAATAAAGCGTGATAGGAAGATAACAAACGTGTTCACGACACCTTGCATCAACGTCATTGTGACCATATCACCATTTGCAATATGGCTCACTTCGTGTGCAAGTACTGCCTCTGCCTCATCACGAGTCATATTGTGTAAAAGACCAGTAGAAACTGCGACAAGAGAGTCATCTCGTTTTGCACCAGTCGCAAATGCATTGATATCTGGTGAATCATAAATAGCCACCGTTGGCATACCAATACCCACTTGTTGAGCTTGACGACCCACAGTTTCGACTAACCAATGCTCCGTTTCGTTGCGCGGGCTTTCAATGACCATACCACCAACCGAGCGTAGCGCCATACCCTTTGACATCATCAACGAAATAAATGCGCCACCAAAACCAAATACAGCAGCCATTACAAGTAAACCTGACAGACTGCCTGGTTGCATTCCAGTTACAGCGTAAACAATATTCAGAACAACACTAAGCACTAGCACGACAGCTAGGTTAGTTGCTAGGAATAACATAATTCGCTTCATTACTTTTCTCCGAGGAAGCTTATCGTTTTTTTAAAACGGATTGTTATAAGGAACAAATGGTAATCGCTATAAAAGCCAATTCCGTTGATTTTCATGTTCCGTGCGTTATAGATATAGTCTATCCGCGATAAAAACAAGGTTAAGCAATAAATTGCAACATTTGTTTTCGGGACTGAAATATTTGATTCAAGCGATTTCAAAACATGCTTTGGTAGGAGCTGGAACCTCCGCTCATATACATTTATCAAAATGATGAAATAAGCTCTGAGCTACCCATCATGTATTGATAGATGATCTTGGTGTTAAATCTATCACCTCTTAGCAACTTAGCTAGAAATTTTTTAATAGACCAAAAACAGTACGTTAGCTCTGCTATAGACTTTGGTCTTATTGTGCGGCCACATGGACATGCTAAATTCGAATGAGATGAACAAAACAGAGTCACTCTAAGTACATTGCAAAAAGTGCATTGGGTGAGCTCAAAAACTCCATGTATTGAGGGAAAAACCATGGTAGAAACTAACGACTATCAAATGGCTATTGATTTACTACGTTGTCACCTAGGCATCTCAGAGGACGAGGCAAAGCAACAACTTGGTATTTCAACCGATCATCATATGTCTCAGCGTGTTGCAGAAACACAACAAGCATTGATGGGGCTCAGCCAAGATAAGTAATCTGACTTTTTAGGTTACACCAACAAGAAAGGGCTGCATTGCGCAGCCCTTTGGGTTTTTTAGTCTTTTATCCTAAACACCATTAGTCAGTGTTTAGCAACGGCTCTACATTAATGTACTTGCCTAGCTCTTTGCGTTTAGCACTTGGAATATATGGAATTTCCCCAAGCTTAGGTGCATCGATACGTGCTTCTAGCATCTCGATAATGTCAGCGTAGTGCTCTGTGCCTGGGTTGACGCGGTTTGCCACCCAGCCAACAAGATTCAAACCATCCGCTTTAATACTCTCCGCTGTGAGTAAAGCGTGGCTCAAACAGCCTAATTTAATGCCAACCACCAGTACAACAGGTAACTGCTCTTCTTTTACCCATGTAGATAAACAGTCCGTATCGGATACTGGCACACGCCAGCCTCCAGCACCTTCAACGAGAACAACATCGGCTTGCTGCTTATGTTGAGCCAGTTTTTGACTCAGAACATCGTAACTTATTTCGACATGTTCATGCTTCGCTGCAATGTGGGGAGAAGCAGGCAACTCTAAAGCGTATGGGTTCACATCATCATAGGCCACATCGAGTGTTGCGGCGTCTTGTAAGTGTAAAGCATCAGAGTTACGCCATCCCGCTTCAGTCTTGTCACTCCCTGCTGCCACTGGCTTATAACCAATAGTGTTTAGTCCTTTTGCTGCGATCGCTTGCAAAATGGCTTTAGACGCTACCGTCTTTCCAACATCAGTATCCGTACCAGCAATAAAAAAAGCATCAATCATAGATGTATTACTCCAAAACAAACCTGATAACTTGCAGGTAGAAGACCTTGATCGTTTTTAAACGCTTGGTACGCATGCTCAACTTTTAACAAAGTCTCGCGACTAGTTAAACCGTGTGAGCGCCCGCTTACGTGATTTGCACCTATACCTTTGAGGTCACGCATAACTGAAAATGCAGAGTCGTACCAAACTGTGATGGTGGTCAAGTCTAGTTGATGGCTGTCACATCGAGATTGCGCTAACGCAATTTTTACCTGATTGAGCGTTAGAAAGTTATTGACGTGTTGATATGCATCAATTTTTTCCCATGATGCACGCAGCTCATACAGTGATCCATCAACCAGTGTAGAGAACCACGCTTTCCCACCATTTTTTAGCACGCGGCGCACTTCTTTTAGTGGGTAACTTAAATCTGTACACCATTGCAGCGCTAAACTTGAAAACACGTAATCGAAGCTATCATCGTCAAATGGTAAGTTTTCAGCATCAGCAACTTGGTAGTGCATTCGTACTGCACCACAACGCTGCTCTGCTTTATCTAACATGGCTTGAGAGATATCGCCGCAGACTACTTCCGCACCGCGTTGTTGAAGTAGTTGGGAGAAATAACCCGTGCCACAACCTAAATCCAATACACGTTTTCCCGTCAAGTTTTCAGGAAGTTTATCAAGCAGCTGATGCCCGACATCACGTTGAAAAGCCGCATGTTTATCGTATGTTTCTGCTGCTTTACCAAACGAAGAGGCAATCGCGTCTTTATCTTGATGGAAACTCTCTAACGCGAGCGTTTGCGCTAATGCGGTAGTTGCATTATCCATTACAGCGCTCCTAATGCTTGCTTCAATGCGATTGAAAGCGTTTTAACTTGTTCATTAGTGTGATTGGCAGTGAGTGTGATTCGAAGACGAGACGTTCCTTTAGGCACCGTCGGAGGGCGAATAGCAGTCACCCAAATACCGTTTTGGCGACAAGCACCTGCTACTCGCAAAGCCAATTCAGATTCACCAATCAAAAAGGGCTTAATCGAAGTTTGAGTCTCAACAAACCCCTCAAGGTCGCTAAGGCTATCTCGATACACTTCACTAAGCTCAGAGAGCTTTTCACGTCGCCAAGACTGCTCTTGAACCATCGAGACTGCATGAGTCAACGCATACGCTTGTGCTGGCGGTATCGCCGTGGAATACACATGGTGACGAGCAAACTGAGTTAAAAAGTCCCCCGTTGCGTGGTCACATAAAATAGCCGCGCCAGACATACCAAACGCTTTACCGAAGGTAATGACCAATAACTCAGGCTTAACCGTTGCCAACTCGCAAGAACCACCACCGGATTGACCGAGAACACCAATTCCATGAGCGTCATCGACAGCAAACCATGCATTGTGGCTATCAACGACAGCAGCGATATCAGCGAGTGGTGCACAGTCACCGTCCATGCTGAATACCCCTTCAGTCACAACTAGATGGTTGCCTTCGCTATTAATCAGCGACTTCAGGTGCTCGATGTCATTGTGTTTGAAGCGCTTCATCTTAGCTGGTGACAACATCCCCGCTTCCATCAGTGAAGCATGATTCAAACGATCTTGGATCAATACGTCTGTTTTTTCTAACAAGGTGAACAACAAGGCTTGATTAGCACTGAATCCAGAACCAAACAGAATTGCTCTGTCGTAGCTCAACCATTCAGTTAGTGCGGCTTCTAAATTGCTGTGTGCTGCACTAAAGCCAGTCACCATTGGTGATGCCCCACTGCCACTGCCGTATACGCTTAAACCTTGCTGCCAAGCCCGAACAAGCGCTTGGTCATTGGCCAAGCCCAAATAATCATTACTTGAGAAATTAATGTAGCGTCTGCCTTCGTGTTCCAAAACGGACTGGTTACCGGCAAACACCACATTCATAGAACGATTCAACCCTTGCGTTTTACGCTCAGCAAGGGCGGACTCGATACGAGATTTAAACGCTGGCATCGTAGAAAAGGTCGTCTTTTGTTGGACGAGCAGCAACGCGCTCTACGACGCGATCGAGTAACTCGTTTTCTTCGATTTCATCAGGTTTTTGAGACACCTCTTGGCTGTTAATACCGAGCTTGTTGAACAGCATCATGTCTTTGTCTTCAGAAGGGTTTGGCGTGGTCAGAAGTTTGCAGCCATAGAAAACGGAGTTTGCACCCGCCATAAAACACAGCGCTTGCATTTGTTCGTTCATGTTTTCACGGCCGGCGGATAAACGAACGGCTGATTGAGGCATCATGATTCGTGCAATCGCAATCAGGCGAATGAAATCGAAAGGCTCAACATCATCCACTTCTTCCAGTGGTGTCCCCTTTACCTTCACGAGCATGTTGATTGGAACGCTTTCAGGGTGTACCGGCAAGTTAGCCAATTCAACCAACAAACCTGCTCGGTCGTTAGCACTTTCACCCATGCCGATGATGCCACCGGAACAGATCTTCATGCCAGCATCACGTACGTGAGATAAAGTATCTAAACGGTCTTGGTAAGTACGTGTGGTAATAATGTTGCCGTAGAACTCAGGTGAGGTATCTAGGTTGTGGTTGTAGTAATCCAGACCTGCGGTTGCCAATTGCTTTGCTTGATCTGGTGTCAACATACCTAATGTCATACACGTTTCTAAACCCATGTCCTTCACGCCTTTGATCATGTCGGTCAAATGCGGCATGTCACGCTCTTTTGGATTTTTCCATGCTGCGCCCATACAGAATCGAGTAGAACCAGCATTTTTGGCTTTTTGCGCAGCATCGAGTACGCGTTCTACTTCCATCAGACGCTCTTTCTCGATGTCTGTGGTGTAACGAGCACTCTGAGGACAGTACTTACAATCTTCTGGACAAGCACCTGTCTTAATCGACAGAAGCGTGCTTACTTGAACATGGTTGGTTTGTTGATATTGACGATGTACAAGCTGCGCTTCGAATAGGAGATCCATGAATGGTTTTTCCATGAGATCGCGCACTTCAGCATGCGTCCAGTTATGACGAACTTCCACGTGTATTCCTTTAGTCACTTTTGTTGTTGTGTTGACAGTCTACTGAGTCTCGATAAACTGTCAACACAACGCAAAAGAACAAAGTTTACATCTGTCTGTTTTTTAACCTCAATTATTATTGGAATCGCACATGGATCTCGCCTTCGACCGCCAGCATATCTGGCATCCTTACACTTCGACATTGACACCTCTGACCTGCTACCCAGTGGCATCGGCAAATGGTGTTCATATTAAATTGGAAGACGGTACTGAGCTGGTCGATGGCATGTCTTCTTGGTGGTCGACGATCCACGGCTACAACCATCCGCATTTAAATCAAGCCGCTCACCAGCAAATCGATCAGGTCTCTCACGTGATGTTTGGCGGGATTACCCACCAGCCAGCAATCAGTTTGTGTAAGAAGCTATTGTCCCTTGCACCAAATAACCTTGAACATGTATTCCTTGCCGATTCAGGCTCCGTTGCCGTAGAAGTCAGCTTAAAAATGGCACTGCAATATTGGCATGCAAAAGGCGAACGCCGACCGAAGTTTCTTACTTTGCGACACGGTTATCACGGCGACACCTTTGCGGCTATGTCGGTTACCGATCCTGATAACTCAATGCACTCTCTTTACAAAGGCTTTTTGCCTGAGCATATCTTTGCGGAGTCACCAACTTGTGGTTATTGGGATGAATGGAAGCCAGAGGACCTTACCGACTTCGAGCACAAGATTGAAACGCACCATGAAGAACTTGCTGCGGTGATCCTAGAACCTATTGTTCAAGGCGCAGGCGGCATGCGCATCTACCATCCAGAATTTCTCAAAGGCGTGCGTAGGCTTTGCGACAAATACGGCTTGTTATTGATTGCAGATGAGATCGCTACCGGATTTGGTCGTACCGGTAAGTTGTTTGCCTGCGAACATGCAGACATTCAACCAGACATTCTGTGTGTCGGGAAAGCACTCACTGGCGGCTACATGACCCTCTCTGCGACCCTGGCGAGCAAACACGTAGCAGACACCGTTTGTGGTGGTGATGCAGGCTGTTTTATGCACGGTCCAACCTTTATGGGGAATCCACTCGCCTGTGCTGTTGCCACCGCAAGTTTGGAATTGATTGAGCAAGGTAATTGGCAGCAACAAACCCAACAAATTGAAACGCTGTTTTCTGAGTTACTACCAAAACTTGAAGAATACGAGTTGGTGAAGAACACCCGTTGGCTAGGTGCCATTGGCGTAGTGGAGACGCATCGCCCTGTGAATATGGAAACCATCCAAGCCTTGTTTGTTGAACACGGAGTTTGGATTCGTCCATTTGGCAAACTGATTTATATGATGCCGCCGTTCATCAGCAAGCCGGAAGATATTGAGAAGCTAGTTAACGCGATTGATGCGGCGTTGCAACGTAAAGACTGCTTCGCTTCATAGTCCAATTCAATACGAAAACGGTTTGAGTATGAGACTCAAACCGTCTCATTATTTATTAGAACAGTAAAGTTATCGGAGTTGACTGTCTTTACTCGCTCGTCGATTGAACAATGCTTGGCGTTGAGATACCAATTCGATTGTTGACTGACATTCGATACACAGACGAACGCCTTTCATAGCAAGACGACGAGCTTCCGGAATCTCATCACCACACTCATCGCAGTAATGGGCGCTCTCACCCTTTGTGATACTGCCACGAACACGAGAAATCTCGTCGTCTATTGTGTTTTGAATTTGTTGGCTGACACTATCGTCGTTTGCCCACCCTACGGCCATAAGCCCTCCTCGTTACTTGAATGAGAAAATCTACTTACCGTGGTAAGGTGGACGATTATATCGATTACAAATAACAAGATAATTAGGGTAAATTCGAAAACACTATTACGCTTTGGTAATAATTACTCTGCAATCGATTATTCAACACTCTCATGGAAAAGCAATGCAAGGTTACTCATACTCCCTTCCTCACATTCAAAGTACTGCGTTTGCTCAGGCTCTCTCAAAGTAACACTGAGTATCTTCTCTACCTCACCAAACTCCTCGCTAAAGTACTCACTGACTAATATGACGCGCTCACCAATACTAAATTCCAGTGACTTCTCATCTACCAACGCTCGATGATACTGGTCTAATTTAAAGTCCTTTATAACTAAGGTTCTTTCAATACTGCTCCCCCCTAAATTAAGCTCCGACAGTAGAACCTGACTGTTTATATTTTCTATTGATATTTCTAGACGGTTAGGATGTGAAACATCACACTTAAATAGCGCAGTATTAGTGTGGCTGGAAGCACAAGCAGATGAACTAAAAATAAGTCCAAGCAAAGAAATGTTACGCAGCATTTTTAATCGAAGCATATTTTTTGTAAGCCTTTTCTAATTTGACGTCGTATTGATTTTTCTGATACTCAGAACCATTGTAACCACGAGCAAAGGCAGCCCAATTTTTATCTCTTATATGTTCACCTAAGCCAGACTTTTGGATAAACGTAACAAAAGCCTCAAGTTGTTTCTTCTCCGACTCGAATACAGCTTTAACAAAGGATTCAGCGGTAACATGACCAGCTAACTTGAAATTAAAGCCCATAATTTGGAAACGTCCCCAAGATGCGGAGCGGATTGCTGCATTTGAATTCAGTTCAATCGCTTTATTTAAACGTACGTATTCTGAGACACCACCAACGTACAGACTTCGATTCCAATGCCGACTTGAAATACTTGGATGACTGTTATCGTAGGCTCTTGAAGTGAGTCTCGAAAATATATGAGCCTCAAACAAAATCTTTGGCTTACCATTGCTAAAGTAGGCTTCTCCTCGGCTCTCAACTTCAGCTACAGCTTTAATAGCAGCGACTTCGCATCCAAGAGTTTCAGCTACTTTGCTATAATCCAAGTCCGTCAACGCATCTCTTGAGCCAACCAAGGGTAACGTATATGCCACCGCAGTCTCAGGTGTTCGTTTTAAATACTCATTTAGCTTACGATGGCTTTTTCCATTCACATCTATCCTTCCATCTGGACGAGCCATCCCAACAAGGTTTTTCTGAAAAGCTTTAATTGCGGCGACAGTCTTGGAGTTTTCCGGTCTAGAGCCTAGTTTCCCATCCACTTTAAGCTCCTTTACTCCCTTTAAAGAACCAAGCAATTGGTTAATAGACCTTTGTACCGTACGAATATCAACATCCACATTTTTACCACCCAAGCCAACAGAGCCGCTTATTCTTATTGAAGCCATGAAAGTACCTCCTTTTTAAATTTTGGAGGAGATTGTCATGCCCAATAAAGCTTAGAAAAATATCATTAAGAATTGTTTTCAATAATTTAGGTCAACTATGCAATACCTCATCCAATATTTACATAACAACGTATTTTCACTCGACGCAGATAACAAAAAACCCAGCACTAAGGCTGGGTTTTGGTGTTCTAGTGGTTAATGAATTAACCGATGTGCGTTGCGCCTGCCATGTACTTCTGAAGTACTGTAGGGATTGCAATGCGGCCGTCTGCTTCTTGGTTGTTTTCTAGGATAGCAACCATTGTACGACCTACAGCAAGACCAGAACCGTTTAGCGTGTGTACAAGCTCAGGTTTCTTCTCGCCTTTACGACGGAAACGCGCTTGCATACGACGAGCTTGGAAATCCCACATGTTAGAACATGAGGAGATTTCACGGTAAGTTTCTTGGGCAGGAACCCAAACTTCTAGGTCGTAAGTCTTACGAGCGCCGAAGCCCATGTCACCTGTACATAGAACCACTTTACGGTAAGGAAGCTCTAGAAGTTGTAGAACTTTCTCAGCGTGACCTGTTAGCTCTTCTAGTGCGTTCATTGAATCTTCTGGCTTAGTGATTTGTACTAGTTCAACTTTGTCGAACTGGTGCATACGAATCAGACCACGAGTATCACGACCGTAAGAACCTGCTTCTGAACGGAAACATGGCGTGTGAGCTGTCATCTTAATTGGTAGATCCGCTTCGTCAGAAATCGTGTCACGAACTAGGTTCGTTACAGGTACTTCTGCAGTAGGGATTAGAGACAATTTACGTGGCTCTTCGTCGTTTACTTTTTCCGCTAGAGGCTCTGTGTGGAAAAGGTCTTTACCGAACTTAGGAAGCTGACCAGTACCGAATAGGCTGTCAGAGTTTACTAGGTAAGGTACGTACATTTCTGTGTAGCCGTGCTCTTCAGTGTGAAGATCTAGCATAAACTGAGCGATTGCACGGTGTAGACGAGCGAATTGGCCTTTCATCACGATGAAACGTGCGCCAGTGATCTTAACTGCACTTGCGAAGTCTAGACCGTCGCCCATTTCGCCTAGGTCAACGTGATCTTTCAGTTCGAAGTCGTAAGACTTTGGCTCACCCCAACGAGAGATTTCAACGTTGTCGTTTTCATCTTTGCCATCTGGCACTTCGTCTGCTGGGATGTTTGGTACAGAAAGCGTGAATTCGTCTAGTTGAGCCATTACTTGCTCAAGTTCAACTTTCTTCGCATCAAGATCGCTACCTAGCGTACCGATTTGTTTCTTGATCTCTTCTGCGCCTTCTTTGTCGCCAGCCGCCATTTTTTGGCCGATTTGCTTGGAGATGGAGTTACGCGTGGATTGTAAATTTTCTACTTCTACTTGAATGGACTTACGTTGTTCTTCAAGTTTACGAATAGTATCTACGTCTAGCTTAAAGCCACGACGCGCCAGTTTAGCAGCTGTTTCATCCAGCTCTGTACGAAGTAATTTAGAATCCAGCATTGTTAATCCTATGCTTTTTGTTGTGAAATCACGCGCACTTTCCAAGCGTACGCGTTAAAAAAATTTACTGCACAAATGTATCCAAAAACGCCTACTTTTCATAGCGCTTTTGTGGGCTATTTGCGTCTAAAGTAGCCAAGTAATCTAACTTTTCGCCGATTTTGGTCTCTAGACCACGATTTGTAGGCTGATAGTACCTACGATCGCCCATTTCAGGTGGCAAATATTGCTCACCCGCAGCGTAAGCGCCAGGCTCATCGTGAGCATAACGATAATCTGCACCGTAACCCATGTCTTTCATCAAACTGGTTGGTGCATTTCGAAGGTGATGCGGCACTTCATATTCAGGTAAGTTATGAGCGTCCGTGAGCGCTTGTTTCCACGCCACGTATACCGCATTACTTTTTGGCGCACACGCTAAGTACACGATCGCCTGTGCAATCGCACGTTCACCTTCTGCTGGACCAACGCGCGTAAAACAGTCCCACGCGGAGAGTGCCACTTGCATGGCTCTAGGGTCCGCATTGCCGACATCTTCCGATGCTATCGCAAGTAATCGACGGGCAATGTAAAGAGGATCACATCCCGCTGCAATCATACGTGCAGCCCAGTAAAGCGCCGCATCCGGGTTTGAACCACGAATGGATTTGTGGACCGCAGAGATTAAGTCGTACCAGATATCACCTTTGTTATCAAAGCGAGAGACTTTCTCCCCTGCTACTTCCGCAAGCAACTTAAGCGTGATCTCTTTTTCACCTTGCGCATTGTCTTCTGCCATGTCGTAGAGCAGCTCAAGATAATTGAGAGACATGCGAGCATCACCGTTTACCAGTTCTGCTAGGCGGTCTAATACGTTATCAGCGAAGTGTGCGGGTGTATTGCCCAAGCCACGCTCTTTGTCACTGATCGCTTGATTCAGCGCCAGTGAGATTTCATCTTTATCGAGAGACGTTAGCTTGTAGACACGTGCACGTGACAGCAATGCGTTGTTTAACTCAAACGATGGGTTTTCTGTCGTCGCACCAATAAAGGTAACCGTGCCATCTTCGATATGCGGCAAAAAAGCGTCTTGTTGAGATTTGTTGAAGCGATGCACCTCATCCACAAATAAGATGGTGCGGCGGCCCGCCATTTTGTTCTCACGTGCTTTCTCGATTGCAGCACGGATTTCTTTCACACCAGACGTTACGGCAGACACACGCTCTACTTCAGCATTGGCGTAGTTTGCAGCCACTTCCGCTAATGTCGTTTTGCCTGTGCCTGGTGGTCCCCAAAGGATCATAGAGTGAATGTGACCCGCCTCTAGCGCACGGCGCAGTGGCTTACCAGGGCCTAAAATGTGCTGCTGTCCAATATATTGCTCGATCGTTTCCGGTCTCATACGAGCAGCAAGGGGACGAAAATCTTCGTCCCCCGAGAAATCTAATGTGTAATTACTCACTACCAATTAATTCCTTTGGTCATCCACTTCCACACCTTTTGGAATTGTGAATGTGAATCTGTCTGCTTTTGGTTTACCCAGCTTCACGTTGTTAAAGGTGAACAAACCTTTTTGGCCGTCTTGCTCAACCACATTGAAGCCTTTCACCACACCTTTGGCATCAATATTAATCTGGAATTGACCTTGTGTGGAGTCTACTGCAGTAGGAATGAGAGTGAACTGGTCACCTTTTTGAGATATTTTGTAGTTATTCCAATCACTTGCTCGGTTACGCGTTAGCAAAACAAATGGCGTTTGCTCTGTTGCTTGCTCTTGCCAGTAGATGCTCACTTGCTCGATGAATGGGCTGTAGTACCACAATGTCTTACCGTCAGAGACCAATAGGTTCTCATCAGGGAATGTTGTACTCCAACGGAACAGGCTTGGACGGGCAATTTCAACCGTACCTTCTCCTTCCATCACCGTTTCGCCTTCAGGGCTGATAACCTGCTGAGAGAAATCTGCACTAAAGCCATCATTCATAGAAAGGCGTTTGTTTAATTCATCTTTAGGAGACGCTGCGTGTGCAGTAGAGAAGAGGGAAAAGCTTAAAACAAGCGCGGAGAAAAGTTTCGCTGAAAATAGTTTTTTCATTCAGATACCTATTATTAGAACCACTCACCTCAGTTGGACTGAGGTGAGTAACACAAGTTCATTAATCTTTTGGTGGCGCAGGTGCCAGTACTTCACGGTTACCGTTATGACCCGGAGCACTTACGATGCCCTGCGCTTCAAGCTGCTCTACAATACGGGCGGCACGGTTGTAACCTATCTTAAATCGGCGCTGAACACCGGAAACCGAACCTCGACGTGATTGAACCACGTGCTCAACAACTTGATCGAAGAGCGGGTCTACATCTTCATCCGCTTCCATTTGCTCACCTGGCAATAGACTTTCTGGAGTTTGATCTCCACTGATGATCTCTTCAATGTAGTTCGGTTTACCACGCGCTTTCCAGTTGTTTACAACAGCATGAACATCATCATCTGATGCAAATGCACCGTGAACACGAGTTGTATGACTTGACCCCGGCGGTAGATACAACATATCACCCATACCAAGTAGTGATTCTGCGCCGCCTTGATCTAGGATTGTACGAGAGTCCGTTTTAGTCGATACCGTAAACGCAACACGAGTTGGAATGTTCGCTTTAATTAGACCGGTAATAACATCAACCGATGGACGCTGAGTCGCAAGAATTAAGTGAATACCTGCCGCACGCGCTTTTTGCGCCAAGCGAGCAATCAGTTCTTCAACTTTCTTACCTACCACCATCATTAGGTCAGCAAATTCGTCAACAACAACGACGATGTAAGGCAGCTTTTCTAGCAATGGCGGTTCAGTATCCATGCTGTCGCCTTCTTGCCAGAACGGGTCATGAATTGGGTGGCCCGCTTCTGCTGCCATCTTCAATTTTTCGTTGAAGCCCTTCACATTACGTACACCTAATGCCGACATCAATTTGTAACGACGTTCCATCTCGCCCACACACCAACGTAGAGCATTTGATGCGTCTTTCATATCAGTCACAACTTCAGAAAGAAGATGAGGGATACCTTCATAAATAGAAAGCTCTAGCATTTTCGGGTCAATCATGATGAAGCGTACATCTTCTGGGCCTGCTTTATACAGCATGCTCAAAATCATCACGTTCACACCCACCGACTTACCAGAACCTGTTGTACCTGCTACTAGTACGTGTGGCATCTTCGCAAGATCTGCCACCACAGCTTCGCCCGCAATGTCTTGACCTAACACAACCGTTGTTGGTGACGTTGCTTGCTCAAACTGAGGGCTACTGATGACATCAGATAAATAGACCGTCTGACGACTCATGTTTGGCAGTTCCAAACCGATGTAAGGCTTGCCAGGGATTACTTCCACAACACGTACCGCCATCGCAGACAATGCACGCGCTAAGTCAGTTGAAAGACCAGAAATACGACTTACTTTCACCCCCGGCGCCAAATCAAGCTCAAAACGAGTGATCACTGGACCAGGATAAATACCAACCACATCGGCTTTGATTTTGTAGTCAGCGAGTTTGCTCTCTACCAATCGAGCGACCTGCTCTAGCGCATCACGGTCGATAAAGTTTTCACGTTTTTCTGGATGATAAAGCAACTCGAGCGTTGGGAGTGGCTCTTCCGGAACTGGCAAGTTTTCTTCTTTCTGTACCAAAAATGGGTTCTGTGTTGCAGCGACTTTGGCTTGCGCATTGGAAACCATATCTTGGAATGCGGTAACATCTTGGTCGTTGTCTTGGACCTCTTCCACCTCCACTTTTTGAGGTGCAGGTTCAAATGTTGTTGAAGGTGTTGCAACTTGCTGATGAGGCGTTGTTGGCTGTGCTTGCTGTGCAGGCTGAGATTCCACTTCGTCTTCATCATCTAACACATCAAAGTCAGAGATCGTAGGCTCAATATGTTGGCTCGATTCTGTTTGCGCCGTGATGCTATCTAATACAGCAGAATCAATTGCAGGCTCTTCATGTACAGGATGCTCAATACTTGGCTGCTGTACTAGCTCTGCTTCAAATTGTTCGTACTCCGCATAATCTGGTTCAACACTGATCGGTTCTTCTGTAGCTGTATGTGGCTCTACATAGGAAGAGTAAGTGTCTGCAAATGATGGGGCTGCCTGTTCTTCAGTTCCCCAGTCATCTGCTTGTTGCGCCGCTGCTTCAAGCTCTTCTATCGTAACATTCAGTTGCTTGGTGCGTTCCAAGAGCGGATCAACGTTATCAGTGTTAACCGTATGGATAGGTTGTGTTTGAGGCTCAGGTTCAGCATAAACTGGCGCAGCATTAACCGTAGCCTTGCGTTGTGGTGGCGTCGGTTCTACCATCGCCTGTTCCGCAGACTTATCAGGTTTAGCTTGCGGCATATAAATAGGATACTCATGCGTTGGCGCCGATTCTTTCGGTTCATCGACGTCGTATGCCGTTAAATGAGGAAGCGGCTCATCATCAATTTCATAGGCTACATTATGTTTAGGCGTAGAGACTTTATCTTCTACAAACTCATCAAGCTGAGGTTCTAAAACTTCCTGCTCTGAACCTCTTGCCTTATTTGCAAGCGCGGCAATTAGTGCTAATGCACGATCACCAAGCCATTCCACGATGTTAAGCCATGAGATGCCAGTGAAGAGCGTAAAGCCCGCTCCCCACAAGAACAGCAGTACCAATGTGGTACCGAGTACATTCAATGTAGGTAAAGCGAGGCTAGACAATACATCCCCGACCACACCTCCGGATGAAAAATACCAAATGTCATCAAAATTAATATCGGCAAGACCGCAACTGGTCATAATAAGGACGACAAGACCGAGCAGCCTTGTACCCCATAGCATGAAATCAATTGGCTCATCTTCTCCTCGTTTACGGCAAATCACCCATGCAGCCGCCGCTAGCAAGAAAGGGATGGGATAAGCGAGAGAGCCAAATGTGAAGAATAGAGTATCGGCTAGCCAAGCGCCGAAAAGGCCACCAGCATTATCGATATCCCCTCCCCATGCGGTTTGGGACCAAGAAGGATCGGCCGGACTGAAGGTAAATAGTGCAACCGCAAGCAATACCGAGCTAAGAACGCCAACGATAAAGCAGCACTCTTTTAAGCGTTGGAAGCCATTTAAGCGTGAAGACTGGGGCTCTTCACTGGTTTTGATAATGGTTTCGACTTTCTTTGCGTTCTCTTTGAACATAAATCAACTTGAATATGGAAATGAAATAGGAAATTGCAAAACATTCCGAGCGGCATCAAGCCGCTCGGTAAATTGATTTAACCATATCAAGGAGAAAAACCCAATTACTCTCTGGCGAAAGCGGAAGCATATACCGCTTTCTTTGCAAGAAATTAACGAGTTTTGATCACAAGCTGGTTAGATTGTTTCACTTCTTCCATAACAACGTATGTGCGAGTGTCATTTACGCCAGGTAGACGTAGTAACGTATCGCCCAATAGTCGGCGGTAAGCACCCATATCTGATACACGGGTTTTAAGAAGATAGTCAAAGTCACCTGAAACAAGATGACACTCTTGTATGTCGTCTAGCTTTTGAACAGCTGAGTTAAACTGCTCAAACACATCCGGCGCACCACGGTTTAGCGTAATCTCAACGAATACTAATAGTGATGCATCCAGGAACTGCGGATTCAATAATGCAGTATACCCTGTGATATAACCCTGACGCTCTAAGCGACGTACACGCTCCAAACATGGCGTTGGAGAAAGTCCCACACGTTTTGAAAGCTCAACGTTTGAAATACGACCGTCTTTCTGCAGCTCATTAAGAATGTTGCGGTCGATACGGTCTAGTTCCTTGGACGGCTTTTTATAGTTGTCTGCCATTTTTTATTCCACCTTATTACTTCCTTGCAAAAAAATATACTACAACTTTTTAATATTTGGTGCCAAATTTTACAAATCTATAACTATACTAGTTATTAATTCGACAATAACACCCTACTAACAGTTAATACAACCATTATAGAAAGAGGATACAGGATGATCATTGGCGTACCTAAGGAAATCAAGAATCACGAATATCGTGTTGGTATGATCCCAGCTAGCGTGAGAGAACTCATCTCACATGGTCACCAAGTTTTAGTTGAGACCAATGCAGGTGCCGGCATTGGTTTTTCAGACGATGATTACATCGCTGTCGGCGCATCCATTCTCCCTCATGCTGCTGACGTATTTGCGCAAGCAGACATGATTGTAAAAGTAAAAGAACCCCAAGCAGTAGAGAGAGCAATGCTCCGCGAAGGGCAAATTTTATTTACTTATTTACACCTAGCACCAGATTTTCCACAAACTGATGAGCTAATCAAGAGCAAAGCTGTCTGTATAGCCTATGAGACTGTAACAGATAATATGGGTCGTTTGCCACTGTTAGCACCAATGTCAGAAGTGGCAGGTCGGATGTCTATCCAAGCTGGCG
Organism: Vibrio sp. Vb2880; assembly: GCF_033337975.1. Taxonomy (NCBI): domain Bacteria; kingdom Pseudomonadati; phylum Pseudomonadota; class Gammaproteobacteria; order Vibrionales; family Vibrionaceae; genus Vibrio; species Vibrio sp. Vb2880. The sequence continues at coordinate 163,710 of NZ_JAWORT010000004.1, read as the reverse complement.
CGCAAACGTTGGAAAAATCGCACGGCGGTCGTGGTCTGCTCCTAGGCGGCGTACCTGGTGTTGAACCTGCAAAAGTCGTTATCGTTGGTGGTGGCGTTGTTGGTGCAAACGCTGCTCGTATGGCGGTTGGCCTTCGCGCTGACGTCACCATTCTAGACCGTAACGTAGACACACTTCGTAAGCTTGACGAAGAATTCCAAGGTCGCGCAAAAGTGGTTTATTCTACTGAAGACGCTATCGAGAAGCATGTTCTAGAAGCGGACCTTGTTATCGGTGCCGTTCTAATTCCTGGCGCAGCAGCACCTAAACTGGTCACTAAAGAGCACATTGCTAAGATGAAGCCTGGTGCGGCAGTGGTTGACGTGGCAATTGACCAAGGCGGTTGTTTCGAAACTTCGCACGCGACAACTCACGCAGATCCAACTTACATCGTTGATGAAGTGGTTCACTACTGTGTAGCAAATATGCCTGGCGCAGTTGCTCGCACTTCAACATTTGCACTCAACAACGCTACACTTCCATACATCGTGAAGTTAGCAAATAAAGGCTACCGCGAAGCACTTCTAGAAGATAAAGGCTTCCTTGAAGGTCTAAACGTTATTCACGGAAAAGTAACGTGTAAAGAAGTAGCAGAAAGCTTTGACTTGGAATACGTTGAACCAACTCAAGCTATCGCTATGTTTAATTAATGACAAAATAAAACATAACTTGTCACGTTTTGTTTACAAAAGCCCACTCATAAGTGGGCTTTTTCATATAGAGCATTTGGCTATAAAGAATAACTAAATCTTATATGCACAAATTAAAATATTTCTAGGTGTGACCGATTTAGGGCAAAACTCTGACAATCTAACACGGTAACCACGTTCTTCAAGATAAAGCACTTTATCTAATGCGAGCCAGATCTCCAACGGACGTTGAAAAACAAGTTGCACTAAGCTCATTCTCTCCATTTGCCAGAAGCGTTGTTCGCTTAACTTTTCAAAATGAGAGAAATCGATTTCTTGAGGAAGAACAATGCCTTTTTGCTCCGCTGCCCAGCGACAGAACGATTCAAAACCATCACTTAATTGCGACTTACGGATACTCGGCACAGGCTGATACTCTGCCATTCCCAAAGCTTGTCGCGTGATCAAATCAAACCCAAGACGAAACATCATTTCCTGCTGACGATGACGACGCACGCGCTCTCCTCCCGTCACCGTTTGTTGTAATGGGATACGCAGTTCTTGCTTAGACAATGAGAGAGAAGAAGCCCTGCCCGATTCCGACATCGGCTGGTATTGTTCCGACTGAATCAAGTGGTAACAACAAGGTGATATGGTCATCGCAGCAATCCCATTTTCACTGCCGTACTGCATTAGACGAACGTGAAGGTCACCGCATGCATGCAGTGCTACTGCGTGTTGCGTTGGCTTAAACACGGCTTTCGCTTTGCTATCAAACGCGTCGCCTTGAATAAACGTCATCTTCCAATGATGTTCATTGGCTGCTTGTTGCCCCGAATCGCACAGTGCTTGTTGGTATTCAAAGCTGGTTACAGGCTGATCGGTTTGCGTTGTCAGGATTCGCCCCAAGTAACCTTTACCTGAGCACCATTCTAGCCATTCTTCGCCACAGTGTTGTTGAATTGCAGCTTCACCCATCGAGCTAATTTGCTCCAACTTACGTCCCGGAATACCGTTATCTAAACCACGAGCGAGTTCCAAGCCGTTTAACGACAAAAGCTCTAAATGAGTCAGTTCTGCGAGTTGTTCAAGCTCAGGCAAAAACGGACTAAGTGCTTTTAACGCGAGTTCTGGTGCTGCTTTGTATTCTTCGATTTGAGAGGGAGTAAGAGACGCTAGCCATTGGCACAGTCGAGGATGTTGCTCCTGCCAAGGTAATGATGTGTGAATGCTGCTTTTAAAAGGCTCGAATCGCCACAAAGATTGGTTTTCGATTAAGCAGTCATTAATAAATTGAAATTGCGTTTTCATAGCTCCCCCTACAACGAGCGCATTGTAGAGGGAATCGAAACATCAATGAAGTGTTATCTCACCGGAAGCTCGATGTCTTTAAACATCTCTTCGATTTCTGCATTAGACTTCAACGAAATCGCCTGCTCAACCACTGGACGCGTTAAGTGCGGTGCAAAACGCTCCATAAAATCGAACATGTAAGAGCGTAAGAATGTACCACGGCGGAAGCCGATGCTCGTGGTGCTCGCGCCAAACAAATGGCTCGCATCTATTGCAACCAAGTCACCGTCCTGCTCTTCATCCACAGCCATGCTTGCAATCACACCCACACCAATACCCATACGAACGTAAGTTTTAATGACGTCTGCATCAGTTGCCGTGAACACCACTCGCGGGGTTAAACCTTCGCGGTTGAATGCTGTATCCAGCTCTGAACGGCCAGTAAAACCGAACACGTAAGTGACTAATGGGTAAGCGGCAAGATCACTGATTGTTACTTTGTCTTTCTTCGCTAGTGGGTGGTCTTTAGGCACAACTATTGAACGATTCCAGTGATAACAAGGCAGCATGATGGCATCTTGATATAAGTGAAGAGCTTCTGTCGCAATCGCAAAATTCGCTGTGCCTTTAGCTATCGCCTCAGACATTTGTGATGGTGTACCTTGGTGCATGTGTAACGACACTTTTGGATAACGAGAAGTAAAACCTTTGATGACATCTGGCAGTGCATAACGAGCCTGCGTATGTGTCGTGGTGATATTCAGCGTCCCCATTTCTGGATGGGTGTGCTCTCCAGCCACCGCTTTGATACTTTCTACACGAGCGAGAATTTCTTGAGAGATACGTACAATTTCTTCTCCAGCTGGCGTCACTTGCGTTAAGTGCTTACCGCTACGTTCAAAAATCTGAATGCCTAACTCGTCTTCCAGCAACCGAACCTGTTTACTGATACCTGGCTGAGAGGTATATAAGCTTTCCGCCGTTGCAGATACATTCAGATTATGGTTTACAACCTCAACAATATACTTCAGCTGCTGCAGTTTCATCGTAATCCCTTACTTATTCATGAGAGAGTTTATTGGCCACTCAAGCGAGCGATATAATAATTAGTTATAACGCGTTCAAATCGAAATGAACAGCAATTTCTAACTTATACCTCAATCACATACTAATAATCTTCAAGCAAGAAACAATATGCACAAAGTTGAGCCAATAAATGACCGAAGTTCTATGATGTGACTTCTATCAGTAACTAAAACGTGGGAGAGACAAAATAATCAAACAAATAAGGTGCCGAGTAAGATAAGATTCATGTATTCTTTAACGCTAGCCGCAGAAAAGTAAAGCAGACGCAAAGATATGAATATTGGTTTAATAATCGCTTTGGTAGCCATCCTACTGGTGTTAATCCTAGGCTATAACATTATGTTGCAATATAAGGTTAAAGTTGAAACCGCAAAAAGGCAGGAATCAGCGCGATATGTAGCCTTGATAGATGGTACTGAAGAGTTGATTGGTCATGCACACCATATCCCTTTTAGTAAAGAGCTGTTGCTGTGTCTAAACAATCGTATTCTTGACGCGCTAGAGAGCATGCATGAGCTGGACCCGAAGAACAAGCAACTTGCTCAACGTATCGAAAATATGAAGCAGCAGATTACGCAGCTAAAAGAGAATGGTCCTACTGGCGAGAGTACCACTTTCAAGATGCCGAGTAGTGATAAACAAGCTATCGTCATGCTTAAGCTGGTTAAACGACTTCGCGACACTATCCGTAACGAGCACAACAAAGGCCGATTGGATACCCAGACTTACGTCACTGAAAATGCGCGCTTGGAAACGATGCAAATTCGCATCAACATTGAAAATGTCATCAAAAGAGCAAACGACTCTATCGCTCGTGGCCAACCAGGCACCGCGCTTCAACTGCTGCGTAAAGGTATCGATGCTTTGAGCACTAAGAGCGATCCTTATTCTATTCAAGCGAAACAAAAGCTTGAAGAGATGTTGGGTGACTTAGATAAAAAGCGCCAAGATAAAAGCGATGCCGAAATGCAGCAGATTGCTGACAAAGAGCGTGACAATGACATGGAAGCACTCTTCGGCGAGAAGAAAAAGTGGTAACATTCACTTCAGGTCAAGAAAGGCTGCAATTGCAGCCTTTTTTCTATCCGCAAGACAACGGATATGCCCAATAAAAATGTGAAGTACTAAAACTAAAATGATGAATCTAGACGCCTATCAAGATCTTCTTGCTCCCATTAACCAATTTCTGCAATGCAGTACACCTGATGAATGGGTAGAGGAAGCAAAGAAACCAGAGAACCTTCAAACCATTTTGTTAGACCACCTACTGTGCGAACTAAAAGCTGGCCAATCTGCCATGTTTTTAATTCGTAAGTATGCCGTTGACCAATCCAGTTCACATGCTCTACTTGACTGGTTTAAGCCCTACGAAGATTTTGCTTACCGTAACGTAGGCTCATTGGAAACTTTAAAAGGCAAGAGCAATATTTCTAAGTCAATCATGGCTAAGTCCGACTCACCATACAGCCAAGATTTGATCGATAAGATGGTGCTTTTGATAAAAGAGGAGTTACACCACTTTTATCAAGTTTTAGAGATCATGGAAAGTCGTGGAATTGAGTATAAAAATATTCCAGCAAGTCGCTATGCTAAAGGACTGATTTCGCATATGAAGACTCATGAGCCGGAAACGCTGATCGATAAACTCATCATTGGTGCGTACATCGAAGCCCGATCTTGTGAGCGTTTTGCCAAACTAGCACCACATATGGATGACGATATCGCAAAGTTCTACATTTCTTTATTACGTTCTGAAGCACGCCATTACCAGGATTATCTTGTATTAGCGGAGCAAATCGCAGGCAAAGATATCAGCGAGCGCATCGCCTACTTTGGACGTATAGAGGCAGATTTAATTTCTACGCCAGATACAGATTTTAAGTTTCACAGTGGTATTCCAGCCTAGCGAGCATATTCTCCCAAGGTTGAGCATACTCTGAACTTATATAGACAGAGAATAAATAAGCCGGACATTTCGTCCGGCTTATTTATTGTAGCAATGAGGTTAGGAATAAAGCTGAAACACAACAGCTAGAGCTGGAATGAACCTATTCGAGTTTTCAAGTTGTGCGCTAGGCTACTAATCTGCTGACAAGCCACAGCCGTTTGTGAAGCTCCCTCAGCCATCTCTGTTGAAGCACTATTAATATGCTCCACACTGCGATTCAGCTCTTCGGATACAGAATTCTGCTCACTGCACGCCGTTGCGATTTGTGTGCTCATTTGCGCTATGTTATCGACAGAATGTTCAATTTCTTTTATCTGGCTATCAGCATCATTAACTTGCTCAACACACTGAGAAATACCCTCCTGACAATCACGGCTTGAATGCCCTATTTTACTGCTGCTCTCTTGTAGCTGATTAACAATTTCCACAATTTGTGAAGTGGAGTCTTGAGTGCGTTGCGCCAGAGAACGAACCTCATCTGCCACAACAGCAAACCCACGTCCTTGTTCACCAGCCCGAGCGGCTTCAATTGCGGCGTTCAGTGCTAACAAGTTTGTTTGCTCGGCAATCCCGCGGATCACATCGACGACCACATTGATATTGTTTGAGCTCGATTCAAGCTCACGTGCCAGTTCATCTGATTCTTGGATCGTATGTGATACACGCTCAATTACTGCGATAGTTTGTTGTAACGTCGCCGTTCCTTGCTTTGCCACTTCCGCAGCCGAATAAGCAGAGGTTGCGCCAACTTCGGTATTTTGTGCCACTTCACTTACAGCAGCTTGCATCTCTGTCATCGCAGAAGCCACCGAGCTAAGTTCAATTTGTTGATTTTGCATACCAGAGGCGGTCTGAGAAGAAATAGCACTCACTTCCTCTACTGCTGCCGTTAGCTGAATCGTTGAGTCATTAATCTCAGAAACCAGCGAATGTAAGTTTGTTTGCATACCGACAAGCTCTTTAAGCAACGTTCCTAACTCGTCTTTGCTCAATTCACTTTCGTCGATTTGATTATTCAATTGACCCTTGGCGATTTTGGAAGCGAATTCCAATGCTCGATCAACAGGCCCGCAAATGACTCGAGAAAGCAACATGGCAGACATTACCATGACCAATGCGACGACGAGCGCACCAACAGCAGCGCTGTATTGTGTAAATGCCGCTTCACTTTGTACTTCTTCACCAATCAAATTCACCAACTCATCGTTCAACGCGAGGGTATCATCCAAGCTGCTCAACGCTTTTGAGTAGGTATCGAAACTCGATAAAATCACATCATTTGCACTTTCAGCATCACCTTGGCTTAGCAGTGCGTTGTAAGTCTTCGTTTCTTTGATGTATTGATTCCAAGTTTCTTTAAAAACGCTAAAAGACTGCGTTTCACGCTTATTAAGGTCGAGCTTTTCGTATTCTGCAATACCAGCCTGCACATCAGAACGCCATTGGTCGAGGCCTTTTAACCACTCACCAATTTTGGGGTGATTTGCGTTTGGCAATAAAGAGAACTCATCTTTACGCACTTTAGTAATATCAACTTGGATACCTTTCAAAATCGCAACAGAAGGTAAACTTTTATCTGTTAACACTGAGATGTCTTTATTCAGTGTTAACAAACCTTGCACCAACATTACTGACACTAAACCAAACACGGCAAAAACGGTTAAATAACTAACCGATATTTTCTTTACGACACTTAAGTCTTTAATACGCATGCACTTTCTCCCCGCAGCCTTTCCAAACCTCTCACTTAAGTGAAAGCTTAACCTCTAAAACACACTGTTTTTTGCGCTCGATATCATTGAACGCTCTTATATACATCGGCTTGAGAGATCAAATCTTGACCAGTAATTGATAGTTTTATCACAAGCTATTTTAGAGATAGGCTCGCATGCTCCGTATTGTGTCTACATCTTTTCATGAGCGCTTCTCGGCGCAGATCCAAGATCTCATCGATGAGCTTTTCTTTCGCGTTTATCCCAAAATGCTGGGCATAATTTTTTACTTTTGCTATCTCATTAGGCTGCAAGCGGTACACCTCTTTCTTTAAACGCGCTTCTGCTTCACTTCTAATCAGACCTTGCTCTTGTAACAATTTAATGATGGTTTCATCGGTTGGATTTACTGCTCTAGCCATGGTGCTCCATCTATCAATTTGAGTTCTAGCCATATGGCTAGATGAATGACGCCGCACAACTTATAGAGCAAAGATGACAGCTTGATTGCAGTGAATGCAATTCGTTGACTGTTGGTATTATTTTTCCACCGCTTCAACGGCCACACACTCAATACCCCCATCCTAACCATTGAATAAAGATCACATTCTGATAACAATTTTCAGCGCTGGCTTAGATGTCATCCATATTTAACGTGCAAGTAACATTTATAAACAAGAATGATTGCTCTAGTTCAAATGATGGAAAAATAAGATGAAATTTTCGCAGTGGAGCCTTTTATTAAGTAGCTTGATAGCGTTACCCTGCATTGCAGATACCGACGTTTACCTAACGAATAACTCTGATCAACCGTTAACTATTCAAGTAAAACATGAAGGCAGTGATTTGCTTCAATACGGAGAAGAGTGGCAACAACATGTGCAGGTACTTGGTCCGTGGGAAACTAAATCTGTATTAAGCTTCAACCGCTGGGAGGGCGTGAAATCAAATCAAACTTACCGTTTTGAAACTGTGGTTTCTAGCCCCGAAGGTGAAAGCATAACACTCAATCAAATAATGGAAGGCCATTGGTACAATTCGACCATTGAATACGGCTTATCCGCAGCCGATGTCGAGTTATCTCTCAAAGATGATCGTAACATTCATCGTGCCAACACTAACGCTTTTGGTACGAGAGAAACCGAACTGGCATTTAAGTCAGACAGTACCGCTCGATATGATGATCTTTACTACACCATCACGCCAAGCAAGGTAGCGGAGTCTGTCGACAACGAAGAACAAAACCTTAAGTTGATGACTTATAACATCTGGGCGTTGACGGCTATTGCATCGCACATTGGAGATCGTTACGAACTGATTCCTCAACATGTAAAAGGTTACGATGTTTTGGCGCTGCAAGAGGTGTTTGCCAGCGGCCGTGATGCATTCTTACGTGAGTTAGCCAAGGAATATCCTTACCAAACAAAGATGTTAGATAAAGAAGGCGTTAATATTCATGATGGTGGCGTAATCATAGTTAGTCGCTACCCTATCGTGAATGAAGCGCAATATGTCTTTCCCGATTGCTCTGGTACAGACTGCTTTGCCGATAAAGGCGTAAATTATGCGGAAATAATTAAAGGTGGTCAGGCTTACCATGTGTTTGCTACCCATACCGCATCTTTCGATACAGACACCGCCCGTGAGTATCGTCAGCGCCAGTTCAAACAAATCCGCACACTCGCCCAATCTCTTAACATTCCTTCAAGCGAAACTGTGGTATACAGCGGCGACTTTAACGTAAACAAAAGAAAGTTCCCTGGTGACTACCAACAAATGATCGCTAACTTAAGTGCCATAGAGCCTCACTACTCTGGTTACACGGAGTCAACCTTTGATCCCCGTATCAATAACTTCGCAGGTGAAGCGTTATCAGGTGGCGAAAACGTGGAATACCTTGACTATGTTATGGTGAGTAGTGAGTACGGGGTGAAATCATTCAATGACAACCGTGTAGACGTGCCCCGCACAACCGCAGAGAGTTTATGGAAACACTACAACCTTTCTGACCATTTCCCAGTAAGCGCAACAATCAAGCCATGAAGAAAATCGCTTTGATAATCATGTCCGCCATTATGGCGGGCATGATATTTTTAACTTTCAATCACGATGTTCAAAAAAAAGAGCTCGCTTCCTCTCCTTCCCCTAAGACAAAAAATCAGAGTGTCTCCAGTACCTCACCACAAACAAGCAGCATCGTGCCCGATACAGATACTTCACCACAAACAACTAAGCTCCCTTCCACAGTTCAAATAACGACTGAGCGATTAACTCAACTCAAAGGCAGGAAACTTGTCGCTGAACTTGAGACGTTTTGGCAAGAGTGTATGTTGGACCGTAGTTGTGAAGAGCAGGTCGCCTTGTTTGAGGCGCATTTATCTTCAGCTCGATTCCAGCTTTTGGCGAACTACCCTCAGCTCAGCAGCCAATGGCAAGAGAGTGTAGGAAATTTGTTATTTGATGAGCAGCAATCACTGGCGTCGCGTATTGCACAGCTGAAGAACGAAGCAAGACGCATCTGGGGAGAATTGGCTGATGTTGTTTTCGCGGATGAGTTCGCGCTGTACGATTTCAACTTAGAAGCCCAAAAGCTGGACACTCAAAGCCCAGATAACTTTTTGCGAGCTTTCGAGCAACTCACCATTGACTGGCAAGAACATGCAGGTGCTATCGGGCTAACAAGCGACCAGGAAAAATATGAGCGTGCGGTCACCCTGATTCCTAATAGTATAAGCCTACCAGATCGCTTGGCGCTCATCGCAGAGCTAGAACGAACTTACTTAACGAAAGAAGAAAGTAAAAACATTCATGCTCGTCGGCAGCAAATTACAGAGCAAAAAAAACGAGTCAAAGATTATCAACAAGCATTACAGCAACTTGAGTCCAAACTAAGAACGCAAAGAGCCTCTAGCCATTCACATTTGTCAGAACCGGAATGGCAAAGCTATTACCAACAAGAAGTCGCGGATTTTCGTCGTGAATTTTTTTCTTCTTAATAATGCGCTTTGACTGACTGGGAACTTAAAAAGGCACGTTGCTAACCAGCCGTCGTGCCTTATGTTCAACTCTCTACTTTTAATTCAGAACAAATTTAAACCAAATACATCTTTCACATCAAATAGCACTTTTTCGGTTTTCTCGCGAGAACGCTCACTACCTTGTTTTAAAATATCAATCAGCTGCGCTTTATCATTCAAATACATAGCGCGCTTTTCTCGAATAGGGCGAAGCATCTCTTGTAAGCATTCTTCTAACACTTTCTTGGTCAAACCATCACCTAATCCACCTCGTCGATAATGGTCTTTTAGCTGTTCTACATAATTTTTATCAGGATGAAAAGCATCGAGGTAGATGAATACAATATTCCCTTCGACTTGGCCAGGGTCCTCAATTTTCAGATGATTGGGATCGGTATACATAGATTTCACTGCCGCGGAAATCTCCTTTTCGGAGGCGCCTAAGTTGATTGCGTTCCCCATGCTTTTAGACATCTTATTTTTACCGTCAGTACTCGGCAAACGAGGTGCATCGCTAAGTAATGGACGGCATTCCCTAAGAACCTCTTTCCCACCCAGGTGGTTTATTTTTCTCACGATTTCATTAGTTTGCTCTAACATCGGCAGCTGGTCATCACCCACTGGTACTAGCGTCGCATGAAACCCCGTAATATCAGCAGCTTGAGAAATTGGATACGTTAAAAAGCCTGCGGGAATAGAGCGTTCAAAGCCTTTACTTTGAATCTCATTTTTAACCGTGGGGTTTCGCTCTAATCGTGCGATAGAAACAAGATTACTGTAATACATTGTCAACTCGGCTAACGCTGGAATTTGAGACTGCAACGTGATCGTAGTTTGAGCGGGGTTGATACCAACAGCCAAATAATCTGCAACGACATTGAGAATATTAGAGGATACCTTTGATGGGTTATGCGCGTTATCCGTCAGCCCTTGCATGTCCGCAACCAAGATCGTTTGCTCGTGCTCCGTTTGCAATTTGACTCGTTGTTGCAATGAACCAATATAGTGCCCGAGGTGTAATGGACCTGTTGCTCGATCTCCGGTAAGTATAATTTCACGCTGAGATGTATTTTTATGGCTATTCATATTTGTCTCCAAGTATTTAATAGATCGCTACTGGAGATAAAAAGATCAAACACTCTTAGCTACCATCCAGCAGCTTAAGAATGTAAGTATTCCGCGCCGCTCTATTTAGAGCGCCACCAAGAGAAGGTTGTTAATGAAGGGCGAACGTGTATTTTCATGTTTTTTAAACTAACAGCACACACCGCAGAACTCAATCTGTTTTGTACTGAATTAGTGTGAGTGTTCCAACAGCCAATTAAGAGGATTACATTGGTAAAGACATCGCAATGACCAAAACCGCACCAAATACCGAACCAGAGACAAACGCACACAGTACAGTTTTGTTGTGTTTCCTTTTCATTGATGAACTCCTATCCATAACTACGATGACCAGCCCTCACATCTAATACGCATGTGGATGCATCACGACAACGAGTTAACCAACATATCGCACGTAGGACCAGTACCGCTTTGTTAAATTGGGACCTCGTCCATAACTTGGAGTGTAAATGACTCCGGAACCTACAACAGAAGAAAATTTCATCACGTTACTATCCTACCCTCCGGGTTTGTGGCTTAATAGGCAACAGGAACACTTTTTTCTTTTGCTGCGGATACTTACATGGAAGCTGTTTTACATCAGTTGCAATTCTCTTTGTCGATAACCGGACCTATCTGTTTGATGTTGGTACTTGGCGTTCTTTTTAAGCGCTTTGGTCTAATCAACGATAATTTTATCGAAGTAGGCTCTAAACTGGTGTTTCAAGTTACCTTGCCTGCAATGTTATTTGTCAGCATTGTGGCTTCAGAACACGACTTTTCCGCGGCAAGTGGATTTGTCAATTTCGGCGTCATCGCTAGTATTTCGTTTTTCATTTTCACCTACCTTTCCGTCAAACTTCTGTTCAAAGCATCGCCTGACCAAGGCGTTCTTATCCAAGGTGGGTTCCGAGCAAATACAGGTATTATTGGCATCGCTTACGTTGCCAATGCGTATGGTTCTCAAGGTGTGGCGCTAGCAGCGCTCTATGTCGCGGTCACCACATTTATTTATAACGTCCAAGCGGTAATTTGCTTATCGCCCAAGGGGGCAACGTCTGCCTCGCAAGCAGCAAAGATGATGGGCCGAACACTGACTAGGAATCCGCTCATAATCTCCATTGTTCTAGGAATGGCTTTTTATTTACTCGCTATTCCAGTACCGAATGTGGTTATTGACGCAGGAGACTACTTGTCCAAAATGACATTGCCTTTGGCGCTGTTGTGTACGGGCGGCTCACTTGACTTTAGCTTGATGAGAAAAGAGAAAGGTCCATCTTGGTTTGCGAGCAGTTACAAGCTCATCGTAGCGCCAGTCATCATCACCATGGGAGCTTACTTAGTAGGGTTTCGAGGAATTGAGCTAGGTATTCTTTTCTTTATGAACGCCTCTCCAGTCGCTGCTGCCAGCTATGTCATGGCGCGTTCCATGGGAGGCAATGCCACGTTAGCTGCAAATATCATCGCACTCACTACGGTGCTTTCTACCGTGACCTGTACGTTGGGCATCCTATTTCTTAAGTTCTACAGCTTAATATAATTGGTCCGCGATAAAATAAAGACGCTAAACGGCATTGATGTCAGTTACTGGTCGTGATTCGCAAAAGTGAGCTTTCTTACCAGACGAAAAAATTCACTCGCTTCAGATTCCGACAAACAAGAAAAAAACTCTTTCTGTAAATTCGTCATGATTTGATGAACTTGCTTTAAAGCATTTGCTCCCTCTTTTGTCATGCTTAGCATTTTAAGGCGCTGATTCGATTTACTTTTAGAAACTTGAACAAACCCTCTCTTTTCCAGATTGTCCACCATCCGCTTTGCTACACTTCGCTCAGTTCGAACCGCATCAGCCAACGCTTGCTGGCTCATAGGTTGAAATTCTTCTAAAGCGGCCAGTGCACTTGCCATTTCTAGTGTCATCAAATTTTGCCGAGACAGCTCGGCTTGGGCACGATTGCGGTACATGCGCTGCATCACACCGCAGACAAACATAGGGCTTTGATCCAAAACGGAAATTGGGGAAATTTTCTGATCTTTCATCGTCGTTTTTCTTCTTTAGGCTTTCATTCGGCCGAAAAGGCTGTGCTGATACTGCACACAACACGCCGTCTTTCAGGCTCGCGTCATAGACGGTAACCACCAAGTGAAAACATAAAATAAAGAGCGCCGAAGCGCCCTTTAATCGTGTTTATTATCACTAGTATAACTCAGTTAAAACAAGCAAGTCCTACTCGCTTTGCTGAGTGGGTTTAGTGCTGGTCTCAGACAACTCTGCCTCCGACTCTTTTCTCGCACGTCGATCAAACAATCGCTCAACCACTACAAAGAAGATTGGGACGAAGAATATACCCAATATCGTGGCACTGATCATGCCACCAAGTACGCCGGTACCTACTGCGTTTTGACCTGCCGATCCCACACCTGAACTGATAGCAAGTGGTACCACACCCAAACCAAAAGCAAGCGATGTCATGATAATTGGGCGCAGACGAACGCGAACAGCATGTAAGGTTGCTTCGATAAGCCCAGCGCCTTTCTCATAGTAGTCCTTTGCAAACTCAACAATCAGAATGGCGTTTTTGGTTGCCAAGCCGACCGTCGTTAATAAGCTCACCTGGAAGAACACATCGTTGTCCATACTTCGCGTCATTACCGCGAGCACAGCACCAAGCACACCAAGAGGCACAACTAACACCACGGCGAAAGGTACTGACCAACTTTCATACAAAGCGGCGAGAACTAAGAATACGACGAGGATAGATAGCGCATATAGCATCGGCGCTTGGTTTCCGGAAAGGCGCTCTTCATACGAAATACCATTCCAGTTCACCGTGAAACCTTCTGGTAGCTTTTCTACCATTGCTTCAATTTCTTCCATGGCTTCACCAGTACTTACACCAGGAGCTGCACCGCCTTGAATATTCATTGCTGGCAAACCATCAAAGCGCTGCAAAAGAGGAGAGCCATAGGTCCACTCGCCACTCGCAAAAGCAGAGAAAGGCACCATCTCTCCTTTAGCGTTGCGTACGTACCATGAATCGAAGTCTTTTGGCTGCATGCGGTATTCCGCATCACTTTGCACCATCACTTTCTTCACACGACCGCGATCAATATAATCGTTAATGTAAGCCCCGCCCCATGCAGCTGACAGGATTTGGTTTACGTCATTGATACTGACATCCAAAGCACGAAGTTTGACGTGGTCAATGTTAACTTTGTACATTGGCGCATCTGCCTGACCGTTTGGACGAACACCGACAAGTTTCGGGTTTTGTGCTGCCATGCCCAGAAGTTGCCCTTGAGCCGCAACTAATGCATCGTGCCCTTTATTCAACGAGTCTTGGAGATAGAAATCGAAACCTGTCGAGTTACCTAGCTCTTGAATCGCTGGAGGGGCGAACGCAAACACCAAAGCTTCTTTAATGGTAGAGAAGTACCCCATCGCTCGACCAGTAATGGAAGCGGCATCGGCGCCAGGCGCTTCACGCTCAGACCAATCTTTCAGACCGATAAATGCCATCCCCATGTTTTGGCCTTGGCCTGCGAAACTAAATCCAGCAACGGAGAAGACTGACTTTACATTGTCTTTTTCGTCTACTAGGTAAAAGTCACGCATTTTCTCAAGTGTTTTTTCCGTCTGTTCTTGTGTTGAGTTAGGCGGCAAAATAGCCATTGAGAATACTGTGCCTTGGTCTTCATCTGGCAAAAATGACGTTGGAAGGTTCATAAATAACCAGCCAGCACCTGCACTCATTGCCAAAAATACAACCAACATGCGACCTGTGCGTTTTAGAAGTTTGGCAACGCCGGTTTCATAGCCTGCTGTCATCGCATCAAACTTGCGGTTAAACCAGCCAAAGAAGCCTTTCTTCTCTAGAAGCTCAGCATCGCCTTTTTTCAGCAACGTAGCACACAATGCTGGAGTCAGAATTATCGCAACCAAAACGGAAAGCGTCATAGCCGCCACAATAGTTATTGAAAACTGACGGTAAATAACCCCGGTAGAACCAGACATAAACGCCATAGGGACGAATACCGCTGAAAGCGTCAAACCGACACCAATCAGGGCACCAGTGATCTGTCCCATCGATTTTTTGGTCGCTTCTTTGGGCTCTAACCCATCCTCATGCATCACACGCTCGACGTTTTCCACCACAACGATGGCATCGTCCACCAACAAACCGATAGCCAGAACCATCGCGAACATGGTTAACGTGTTTACGCTAAATCCAGTCGCGTACAAAATAGCGAAGGTGCCGAGCAGTACGACAGGCACTGCGATCGTTGGAATGATCGTCGCACGGAAGTTCTGCAAGAACAGATACATGATTAAGAACACAAGAAGAATGGCTTCTAATAGCGTTTTAACCACTTCTTGAATCGAGGCTTTGACGAATGGCGTCGTTTCAAATGGGTAAGCAATCTGCAACCCTTCTGGGAACGTAGCACTCAGTTGGTCTAAGCGCTCTTTTACCGCATTGGCTGTCTCAAGCGCGTTTGCGCCAGTACCTAATGAAATACCTAACCCCGACGCTGGGAAGCCATTATATTGGCCTCGAATATCATAACTTTCTGCACCACGTTCAACACGAGCAACATCTTTCAAATAAACATTAGAACCACTGGCGTCAGACTTAAGAATGATGTCTTGGAACTCTTCCACACTGCTCAAACGACTTGCAGACGAAATCGTTGCATTCAACAACTGGCCTTCCTGCGCAGGTGCTGCACCAAGTTGACCTGAAGAAACTTGCGCGTTCTGTTCACTGATCGCGTTCGCTACATCGATTGCGGTCAAGTTGAATTGCGTAAGCTTAAATGGATCCAGCCAAACTCGCATCGCATACTGCGCACCAAACGCCTGCACTTGTCCTACGCCAGTTACACGACTTATCGGGTCTTGAATATTCGTTACAACAAAGTCGCCGATATCGTTTTCTGTAAAGTCAGGATCTTCAGAATAAACTGCGACAACCATGAGAAATGCCGTATTGGATTTATTGACGACAATACCTTGGTTTTGTACCTCCATCGGCAATGAAGTCAATGCCAATTGCAGTTTGTTCTGCACCTGTACTTGCGCGATATCAGGATCAGCTTCGCTATCAAACGTCAGGGTAATTGTCGCATTACCAAATGCATCACTGCTCGATGATAGGTAGCGAAGGTAATCTAATCCCGTCATGTTTTGCTCGATAACTTGCGTTACAGAGTCTTCAACGGTTTTTGCTGATGCACCTGGATAGCGAGCACTGATGGTGATCGTCGTCGGTGAAATCGTTGGGTATTGCGAGACGGGTAAATTGAATAATGACATTACCCCCGCCAACATCGTTAGAATCGCGAGAACCCAAGCAAATACCGGACGATCGATAAAAAATCGTGCCATGATTACTCCTGTTCACCGTTTTGGATAGTTACCGAACTGCCTGGCCCTACCTTTTGTAAACCGGCGGTAATGACTTTATCACCCGCGTTCAAACCATCAATAATGCGCCATTGGCTATTGATCGCTTCAGCAGTCTTCACTGGTTTCGCTTCCACTTTGTTCTCGCCATTAACCGTCATCACTGTCGCTTTACCTGTCGCATCACGAGATACCGTATTTTGTGGTATTAGAATCGCATCAGGGTCGACACCAGTAATGACCGTCGCACGAACAAACATTCCAGGTAGCAACAAACCGTCAGGGTTTGGGAATTCGGCACGAAGCGTCACGCTGCCCGTACTTTCGTTCACATTGACCTCAGTAAATTTCATTGTGCCTTTGTGTTCGTAAGTGCTGCCATCTTCAAGCATCAATGTAACTTGCGCAGAGTCATCTTCTTGCATATGGCCTTGGGAGAGTGATGCTTTCAAACGCAGCAGTTGCGCGGATGATTGCACAATATCAACATTGATAGGGTCAAGCTGCTGAATGGTCGCTAATTTGGCAGCTTGGTTAGCCGTAACCAACGCACCCGCTGTCACACTCGATTTACCGATCACCCCGCTAATCGGAGCTTTGACTTGCGTATAATCTAAGTTGATTTTTGCTGTGTTGATCTTGGCTTTTGCGACTAGGACCTGCGCTTTCGCTTCTTTGTATGCAGCTTCTGCTTCATCCAAGTCTTGTTGGCTGATGGATTTTTTGGTGATCAAGGTTCTGTAACGCTTTACCGTGGCATAGGTCGACTCTGCCGCAGCTTGCGCACGGATTAATTCCGCTTCAGCGCTCAGCAAATCCGCCTGAAATGACGAATCATCAATTTGATATAGCGACTGTCCTTGTTCAACAAATCCACCTTCAACAAAATTTCGTTCCGAAATAATGCCAGTAACTTGCGGACGAACTTCTGCTTCTTTGAATGCTCGGCTACGACCCGGCAACTCTACTGTCAATGCTTGGCGCGTTGGCTGCACTGTTAACACTTCTACTTCGGTTGCGGGCGCAGGACCACCACCTTGGCTCGATCCTTCTTCGCTAGGTTGACATCCAACCACAAAAAGGCTCGACGCAATCAGCAGAGATAGCGTGGTTTTACGTCTCATGAATTTTTCTCTCTTATCTACCGACAAGCCTTCAAGATTCCTTATTAAAAGCTTCTAGAATGACTTAATAATGACTAACGGATGTATATCCAGAACAAATTAATTAGGATGATAAATACCCAGTGTTGTACATACAACAAAATTTACAGTTCTATACGCTTACGAAAAACGTTTATGGTAAAGGTGTTATGAAGTTCTCAAATTTGAAGATTTTGGGTTGGAAATCACATTTTCCTGTGTGCAATTGCAATGGTTAAAAAGCAGCAAAAGTGATGATAAAAACATCATCACGCTGTACAGAGTTTGTTACCGCTGTCTAGGGTTATTTGCCCACTCTGGTATACGAACTAAAGTGAGAAAGGAATGTAAATATAGTCGAAATTTCACAAGTCAGGTTCGCCACTTATCTAAAAAATAACCCGCTAAGAAGCGGGTTATTTCGTCAGTGAGATTGCTGTTCTCAAGCTTATACTTTGAACTGACTGACCTGATGATCTAAACGTTGAGTTTGCTCTGACAACATGGCTAAAGAAGCTTGCGCTTGGTTTACGATTTCCACAATTGAAGTGCTACTGTCTGCAATGCCTTGTACGTTGCTATTTACTTCGTCACTTACTGTACTTTGCTGGCTCGCAGCCGTTGCAATGTGTGTATTCATCTCGTTCATACGTGAAATCGCGTTCAAGATTTCAGAAAGGGATTCACTCGCTCGGCCAGCGGACTTGATCGTTTCATCACTGCTATTTTGGCTACCGCGCATCACTTCTACAGCTTGTCCTGCACCAGATTGTAGCTTTTCAATCATGGTTTGGATTTCTCCCGTACTCTGTTGCGTACGACTGGCTAAAGAACGAACCTCGTCCGCTACCACAGCAAAGCCTCGCCCTTGCTCTCCAGCGCGAGCCGCTTCAATGGCTGCGTTAAGCGCTAATAAGTTTGTTTGCTCGGCAATACCACGAATTACATCCAGTACGGACGCAATGTTACTCACATCATGATCCAATGTGTTAATGACGTGGCTTGCGCTTTCGATTTCACTTGCGAGGCTACGAATTGAGCTAACCGTTTGATCCAAAATAACATTGGTATTGGTAAGTTCATCATTCGCTGTTTGGCTCGCAACCGCGGCTTCGTTAGCGCTATCGCTTACATTTCTGCTGGTGACTTGCATTTCGTGCACTGCCGCCGCTACCGCCTCACTATCTTTTTGCTGAGAAACGGTCGAGTTCGCGATGGTCGTAGTCAACGAGCTAAGATTTGCCATTTCGTTACGTAGGGTATTTGAGCTTTCAATTACCTGAGCGACTGTCACTTGAATTTTGGACACAAACTGGTTAAATGCGTCTGCTAAATTGCCAATTTCGTCTTGTGTTTTTACATCAATTCGCTGACTTAGATCACCTTCACCGGACGCAATTTCTGTCATCGCATTTTTAATATCATTGATAGGCTTCACAACCGTTTGCAACAACAAAAACGCCATCGCAATAGCGGCCAGAATAACAATCACAATGCCCGCTTCAAGAATGAGTTCTGCTCTTGTTGCAGCCGCTGATATTTCGTCCTTCAATTGGCTTTGCTTTTCTTCTATTGCATCTTTTACAACGTTAAGCTGCGCTCTAACCTCGATAAATTGGTCTTCAAAGGTATGTTTGTGCTCATTGTAGTAACCACGCCATTGAGATTGAGGTAAACGTAGCATCGCCTCATAACTTGCTAACCATTTTTCACCCAAAGAGACAAGCGTTCGAACTTCATTACCATGTGTAGAAGGCGTCACACCGGCTTGCGATAGCTCAATCATTTGTTCCATACGCGGCAGCGCTTTGTATGCGTTGTCTTTGTATTCACCGATGTGGTGATCAATATCGGTTTGAGTATCAGAAAGAGCAACACCTTGGATTGCAGATGTAGCTTGGTAAAGATCGCGGTAAGCATCCTCAATCGTTAATAAGTTCGGCACGATCTGTTCGTTGAGTGTCTCACTCAATTCAGATTGCTTCCAACTTGTCATAACGTTTAATACAGAGCTCACAATAAACAATCCAATAATCAATGACAGCGGAATCACTATCTTCTGCTTGATCGTTAAGTTCTGGAACATGAATAGACTCTCTTTATTTATGGTATACAAACTGCCGGAAATTATATCAAACAAATAGAGTATACTATTAGGTAAAAGAGGCTATTCAACATGAAATCTAATGACTTTTTGACAAGGGTTCTAATTTCAACAATTAGTTGATTTTATACAAAATTTAACAAAGAGATCTTTTCAAAAGATGCAAATTAAAATGCTCTTTCAAAACGAAAATATGTAACAGAAAGTGAATTAAAAGGGACCACATTTTGAAGAATAGATCGACTCAATGATTTACTGAGAACACATACAAAACACAGTTCTTGGATTGAGCACCACCGCGGAATATGCAAAGGTCCGAACATTTCTTCTAAAGCTCAAAAAAACCATTGTTTATCTGACGTATTTAAGGGTACTCCTTGATGATGTTAGTCGTGATCTTGGCAGACAGGATGCTTACAAGTTTTCGAAGTTAACCAGTAGCACAGTGAACGATTCAGATTTTCTTGAGCGCCAAGGCAATAAAAAAGTTTGCTATTTTCCTCTCAAGAGACGCATTAAAGAAAATAATGCAACCTAGTCACAAAGTCTTGCTACATCTTCAGAAAAGAATGATGTTGCTAAACAAATCTGGTGCAGCATACACATTGAAGCTAAACTCGTTTAAGGAACTTTTTCATATCAATATGAGAAAACATAGATTTCTCAAAGTTACACCGACCATTCAACGATTAAACTAATGTTAGCGTACCGGTACGTCCAAAAACTCCATGCATGAACCATTTGAAAGAGCCAAAATGTTCCAACCCAACTTCGCCTCAGTGGAGTGGCGAGTCGTTTCGCTCGCTCTCCTACTCTCTCTTCCTAACACAGCTCAAGCGGATCCACTAGATAAGGAAATTAGCAACCTTCTCCAACAACGTTTTTCTATCGCGGTTTTGCTGTCCGACACTGACGCAATTGCGTTTGGTATTGGCGACTTTGATCCGAATGCATTATTTGATACCGCCAACCCAGAGTTCGGGACTGACGAGTCAATCAATGAACGTCGAAGCAAATCCGTATATGTTCTCCCTTACACGACTAACTTTGACATAGAGGGCAGCGAGGACTTACATGAGCTGTCGTTTAAGGCATTTACGATACAAACAGAGAATGATCTCAAACTATTCGGCACAAGTAAGGATCTTCTCAAGGAAAGGACATACGGTGCATCGATTGGTTATGGGTATCTATACAAAGCAAGTGAAAACGTCACCCTTAGCACCAGAACGACGACTCACCTTATGCGTTATGAAAACTCATTCTCTACCGATAATAAACTTTCCTCCATCATTGGAAGAATCCTAGACGGCCGTGCCGTTAACGTTTCAGCATGGGCGGCAATAGTTCAACCATCCATTAAAGCCAAATACACGTCTCCCACAAGTTGGGGGAAATGGCATGCCAGTTCGACATTGAATTCATTCATTGGGCACAGCTGGGGAAGCGCAAATAACGGCAATATAGGCAACCCTAAAGGTTGGTACCTATCTAATGAAATCACCGGTTACTACAATATTTATCACGGTGAGCAAGCTTTATTTACTGGGATTAAAAGAGTCGACCTTTCGCATGATTTAAGCGACGAACTTGGAAGTCCGCATTACTACGAAGCTTCTATAGGATGGCTATTTTATGCACCAAAGCCCTTTGATTGGTTGGACAATTTCGGCATAGGCGTTAACTTCAACTACGGCTCGACTCTCAGAGGTGGCAGCATTCAACTTTACTACAACAAACAATAAAGCCGTCAGTACAGGAACCTGTTGGTAGCATATATAACAAGAAGAACTAGAAGACACAAAAGGAATGGCAGAGTTAGCGTCTTCGCAAACTTTTTCATGAGACTTGGGTTATCAAACACCACACCTTCCGCTTCTCTTACCCTTCGCTCTTCGTCAAAATGCCATTTAATGGCTAAGTAGGCTCCTATCCCTAATACAATAAGCTTAAAAGCTCCAGCAAAGTAAGGAAAGAAATTAGCCCAACTGTCGTTCATTATCCATCTCCATCAAATTCAATATCAGCTTTGCGGTGGCAGAATCCAAGATTCATGTAGAATGCCCCCCTCAAAGTCAGACTCTCTGGCTAGCGTCAGTCTACTGCTCGAGATAGCTGTCCACAACTCTCTTTACCATATCGGCATTTATTAATTATTTAATAAATAACAAGAAAGACACTAGCACACTTGCTGAAAAGTAAGTGTCAGTTTGGATTGAAACTCATCAGGAATCGAAAATGGTCCGCAGTCGACTTGCTGATCTAGTGAAAGCCGAATTACCTAGCTTTAAATCGTTCGCTAGTATAAAAATGTAGCCTATCGCACTTCTGGTCGAGTCCTAACAAACTTATGATGCATATGTCATTAGCGGTGCAATTTTAAGTTTATCAATTAGCTAAAGTTTCCCACCTTAACTGTCAGTAAGCTTGCTGTGTTTGAGATGATCTCGACATGACTAGTGTATAAATAGTATGGAGGTTCAAAGTGAAGGCAAGGCAAATTTCCTTACTAAAAATATTGTTTCTGTAATTTTATTTCAGGATTATCGAAACCATCATAAGGATAATTCGAACTAATCTTAATCCATGCTCCTTCAGTTACATTTGCTTTCTTTTACTCACTTCTCGCGACTATTAGTGGCATTTTGAGACAATTTCCTACACTCCTTTCTTTGTCTTAGTTGATATAAATCATGGTTAGAAGAAAACAGAATCACCTGTATTTCTCGATACATGAATCCAAACTGCCCGACTTTTCGTAACTAAATTACAGATAGACACGATTTTTAGTATGGCACGTTTTTGAGGAACCAAGATGTTAGATACCCTCATGCTGTCGCGGATCCAGTTCGCGGCCAATATCAGCTTTCACATTCTCTTCCCGACCATCACCATCGCGTTGGCATGGATGTTGGTGTTTTTCAAGTGGCGATATAACCGCACACAAGCCCCCGTATGGCTCGATGTTTATTACTTCTGGGTCAAGATATTCGCTCTCACTTTCGCCTTGGGTGTGGTATCCGGCATTACGATGAGTTTCCAGTTTGGTACCAACTGGCCAGGCTTTATGGAACGAGTCGGAAACGTAGCTGGACCATTGCTCGGATACGAAGTGATGACCGCCTTCTTTATGGAAGCCACCTTCCTGGGTGTAATGCTTTTTGGACGAGGACGAGTACCGGAATGGGTTCATACTCTCGCCACAGTTCTGGTTGCTGTTGGGACAAGTATGTCCGCATTTTGGATTCTGGTGCTTAACAGCTGGATGCACACACCAAGTGGCTATGAAGTGATTGACGGCATTGTTCATGTGACCAGTTGGAAAGAAGTCATTTTCAATCCTTCTTTACCGTACCGTCTTCTACACACGCTATTAGCATCGGCGCTGACTGCCAGCTTCTTGATTGCGGGTATCTCGGCTTATCAAATAATGAAAAAGCCAGATCATCGCTCAGCCAAACTTGGCCTAAAAGTCGCGTTGTTCGCGGCGGCTGGGTTCATCCCGGTACAAATCTTTGTCGGTGACCTTCACGGGTTAAACACGCTTGAACATCAACCTGCAAAAATTGCAGCGATGGAAGGTGTGTGGGAGACCGAGCAAGGCGCACCTCTTCTACTATTTGCGATGCCAAATGAAGAAACTCGCAGCAATGATTTTGAAGTGGGCATCCCTAAGTTGGCGAGTTTGATTCTTACGCATGACTTAGACGGGGAAATCCAGGGACTTAACGAGTTTGCGCCTGACCACCCGCCAGTGAAGCCCTTGTTCTTTGGTTTCCGCGTGATGGTTGGTGTGGGCGTCCTTATGCTGCTGGTTAGCTGGTATGGCGCGGTGAAGCTAGCACGCAAAAAAGCGCTACCTAAACCTTACCTATACACAGTATTAGCCATGACGTTCTCTGGTTGGATAGCCACACTGGCGGGTTGGTATGTTACTGAGATTGGTCGACAACCTTGGTTGGTCAGCGGTGTATTGCGTACATCAGAAGCCGTCACCACGGTTGCGAGCAGCAGTGTGATGACTTCTCTCATTATGTATTTAGCCATTTACGCTGCATTGTTGGTTGCGTACATCCATACCCTGTTCTATTTGGCGCGAAAAGACGTTGCGGCCCATGAAGTCCCACTGACACAACAAGAGGCCTAATCATGCTCGACTATCTACCAGAAATTTACCTTCTGCTGCTTGGCTTCTCGGTCTTTATGTATGCCGTGCTTGACGGCTACGACCTTGGCGTCGGTATCCTGTTGCCGAGTGATAATGAAGCTCAGCGTGACCGAATGATAGCGTCTATCGGCCCTTTCTGGGACGCGAATGAAACGTGGTTAGTGTTAGCCGTTGGTATTCTGCTGATTGCCTTTCCTACTGCTCATAGCTTGATTTTGACGGAGCTTTACATGCCGACCGCCATCATGCTGATTGCGTTGATCATGCGTGGCGTAGCGTTCGACTTCCGAGCCAAAGCGAACTCGGATCATAAACCTCATTGGGATTGGTGCTTCAGAATTGGCTCGTTAGTCACCGCGCTAACCCAAGGCTACATGGTGGGCCGTTACATCATGGGATTTGAGCAATCAACCGAAGCATTTGGCTTTGCATGGTTAAGCGCACTTTGTGTAACGGCGGCGTATGTTTACATCGGTGGCGCATGGTTGGTATTGAAAACGGAAGGTGATTTGCAAATACGCTCGGCGCGTTGGTCTCGTCGTGCGGGTTGGTTAGCAGCCTTAGGAATCTTGGTGGTTAGCGTTGTAAACCCAATTGTAAATCAACAAGTTGCCTTGCGTTGGTTCAGCTTCCCAGAAATCTTGTTGCTTGCCCCAGTTCCGTTAATTGTATTGGCAACCATCTTCCTAGTTGATCGCTATTTGCGTCAGGTTCCAATGGTGAATGATCTGGGTGTGCGCTGGCCTTTTTTTGGTGTCACCGTCATTTTCGCGTTGAGCTTTCTCGGGCTTGCGTATAGCTTCTTCCCAGAAGTTGTGCCGGGGTTGATGACCGCACAACAAGCGGCCTCCTCACCTGCGACATTAATAATCGTGGGCTACGGTGTGATGATTGTTATGCCGGTGATATTGCTTTACACCTTTGTGGTATACCGGATCTTCAAAGGCAAAGCGACAGAACTTAGCTACAAGTAGGAAAGGTAATTCCTCAACAAAGCGCCGCTGCTCATGCGGCGTTTTTTTTGCAGTACTCAACGACTAAAGTATCTACCCAAGGCGACTGAGTGGGAACGCTGAGAGAATGTAGCGGCAGCCAGTAGTTTGTTCCTAACTAGAACGAGATAACCGTTTCTCAACTATAGCGATACAGGCACAAAAACAGAAAGAACATTTGATGTTACAAAAGGTAGACCGCCACTTTAAAACGCTTTGAGTATTTTTTTTGCGCTCAATGAGGTGCAAGTATACTTATGCTTTTTATGACTTGTGAACACTCAATTGCATGTTATGTTGCTGTTGAAATAGTACATGAAATAAGGACAAGAACATGAAGATACGATGCGAAACGACGCAAAGCATTGAAAAATTTAACCCAGATGACCTCAATCCAAACACAGATCTCTTTGTTATGATTGCTGTTGTATTCGTGTTCATGGCTGTTTTGCTTAGCATCTAGTAGCAATACGTTCATTCTTGTGGCCGTATTCATACCTCATGTGATATGGGTGCTAAATTCTAGATTAAAGCGGATGGGCTAACCCGCACCAATCAGATTATGGCTGCCTCTGTATAGCTTCTTCAATTTTGGCGTTGTATCGAGGTGAGATATGAACAGTTGGCTTGTAGATAGAGTTGCGTTTGCACTCTGAGTACTCTTATGTACTTTCAATGACGCATTACTTTAGTGCAGATATGAAAAAAGGCCTGATAAATCAGACCTTTTAGAATGTGGCGGTGAGTGAGAGATTCGAACTCTCGATACGTTGCCGTATACACACTTTCCAGGCGTGCTCCTTCAGCCACTCGGACAACTCACCGAATCAAATTTTGGTTAGCATCATTGGCTAACGAGGCGCTAATTTAATGATTATGTGCCTGATGGTCAAGGCTAAACATAAAAAAAAGCGCCCTTTTCGAATCGATTGCTCACTAAGTAACTAAATTGAGCAAAACTGGGGCATTTAGATGCTTTGAGAATAACCGGGAACACGGAACCAACGGCGGCACATGTCCAGGAAGTACCCATACAACACACCCATGCCACAAGAAATAACAGCGTTACTTGCTACTGCGGTCACAATTTGATCTGTAGACGCGCCAACTGCGAATAAAATACCCGCATAAACTGGAGATTGAAATAGTACATAAGCGACCAGATCAGAGATATTCTTCATAAAGGAAGACGGTGACACCTTACTACCTTGATGCAGCACCCAATCACGAAAAACCCCATACGGCCAAGCAATGGCGATATTCACTGGAATCGATAGCGTACGCGATGCTAGAGATTGCTCAAATGTCATCCCTGAAATCAAAATCTCGACAATCATCCCTGTGATAAAGCAAAAAACAACCATAGCAAAGGTATCCGCTGCGGCGTGACGAATACAAAATGGTCCACGAGACTTCATTTACAAAACCCTTAAAATCAAACACTGCAATTAATGAAAATAATAAAACTATTAACCAGCAAAAAGACATCAAGCCAGTTAATGATGCAATTAGAACACACAAAAACTAGCTTATGGTCCTGTATTTAAAATTAAGTTGTAAATTTATAACCAACTTTTAAAGTAAAAGTAGTTTTTTTCACCAATGGCGAGTAAAAACGCCTAAAATTACGTAAAAATGGTACAAAAACACGGATTTCACTTACATAAAAAGGGGTTACGATAATTATTTTGACGTAAAGTTAGAACAAAACTCGGACTGTAAACAGCCACTCCTATAGCTTATGCTACCGAGCTGCGAAAATTCAGAGTATTACCGATATAATCACAGTAGAAGGTCTTGCTGCTTTACTCGTAAAAGTAAAACTGCAAGCCTGTTCATTGCAGGTTAGAAGAGTTTGTCACGAAGCTGGATGACGTATGAATAGTAAGAACAATTCACAGTTGCGCCATATTGATTCAGTTATGGTGAGGCCAGCAAAATCGTTAATGTATCGATATCATCTTGGTCTGGGGATTGCTGACGCTTTAAGTTACTTCTTATCCGTTCAGCGACTGAAGAAACGTCGTCACTGAGTTCAAGGGGAGCCTCCGCAATGATCGCTGAAATAGCCTCAAGTGCTTCATTAAGATGTCCATTATCTAGAGCGACATAGAAGTTGAGTAACCACTTTTCAGCATTAAAGCTATCTGCTGCATTTCCATCAAAGTCCGATTGGTACTGATATAACTGTGTCGCATGAAGATACAGTGCATCATTTAATTCAGACTCCACTATTGGTTTCGCTATTATGTGGTCTGCTCCTACATTAATCATACGTTCTTGTGTTTCTTTGAACACATCCGCTGTACAGCCAAAAATCAGTACCGACTTAGCAGGTGAACTCATTGCTCGAATGGCTGATATGGCCCCAACGCCATCTAGAACAGGCATATGATTATCCATCAGTATCAAATCAAATGGTTTGATCGCAACCTCATCGACTGCAAGCTGACCATTTTCGACACTTGTGCACTCAAAGCCCTTGGCTCGGAGGAAAGTTTCCATAATGATCGCATTTGTTCGGTTGTCTTCAACAATGAGTGCTTTCAACCCTTTACAGTTCAATTTATGTGTATTGATTGACTCTACTTTACCTGGCTTGCAAGGTGTAAGGGCAATTTCGACAGTAAAAGTCGTTCCAGCGTCCTCCTGACTCTCTACAACCACTTGCCCACC
This sequence comes from Vibrio sp. Vb2880, assembly GCF_033337975.1. Lineage (NCBI taxonomy): Bacteria > Pseudomonadati > Pseudomonadota > Gammaproteobacteria > Vibrionales > Vibrionaceae > Vibrio > Vibrio sp. Vb2880. The sequence continues at coordinate 136,393 of NZ_JAWORT010000004.1, read as the reverse complement.
CATATGTTCCGCGATTTCTTTGACTATTGCTAAACCAAGCCCTGTTCCACCAAACCGTCTAGTCGTTGATGACTCCGCTTGCTCAAAAGGACGAAAAATGCGTTTTTGTGCCTCTTTTGAAATACCAATCCCTGTATCTTTTACCTTTAGTATCAGCTTGGTGCCTGCCTTACTCGATTTCTCGGCTAGCTCTACCTCTACGATGCCACGATCGGTGAACTTAACAGCGTTATTGAGTAGATTGAACAATACTTGACGCAAACGGGCTTTGTCATTGTTGTACCAACGACCCGTTGGTAAATGCGAGACGACTCTAAAGCGAAGACCTTTTTCTGCACACAGCGTTTGATAAACACTCTTGATACTGCCGATAATCGACTCAATTGGGAAAGGCTTATTTTCAAACTCAACATGCCCTTGTTCAATTTTTGAGTAATCTAAAATCTCATTGAGTAATGTCATCATGTGATCACCTGAATCATAAAGTGTTCTCAGGTGCTTACGCTGCTCATCGGTAAGTGGTGTTTTTAACAGTATCTGGGCAGTTCCTAGTACACCGTTCATTGGTGTGCGAATCTCGTGGGACAATGTGGCTAAGAATGCCGTTTTAGCGTTTGTCGAAGCCTGAGCTTTTATTCTCTCCTGCTCTAAATAGATCGTCTTTTCATTGAACTTCTCGATAAGCTGTCCGATTTCGTCATCGCTATCATAGTCAATATCTATGATCCCACCAGTTTTCGAGTCATCAATCTTAGCGGCAATGCGAACAATTGGTTCAACAATATAGCGATTCAGTAAGTAGTAACCGACCAAGACACACAAGAGCAAAAATGGAATGATCCTCCCCTCAACGCTCATCACTTGTTCAAACACTTGATCGGCGACTTTAGCTTTTGCGTTGACAACTTCCATGCGCCAATCGAACTCTCCGAAATCAAGCTCGCTGACATAAATTTCGTCCGTCAGTTGAAAGTTGTGCTCAATAATCACGTTTGAGTCAGCATCTCGAACCACTACCCCCAAAGAATGCTGGTTCGTGTGCTCTCGAATAAACTGAAAAAGTGCATCAAGTGATAGGTCTACCGTTACAACTCCAGCGAATCGACCATTTTGGTAATATGGAGAAGATGCGGTAATCATCTGGACCTGAGTAAAGGTGTCGATGTAAACCGTAGACCAACTAACAGAACCTACCGGAGCATCGGCGGCAGCGACATACCAGGGTTCATTATCATAACCGCCAGATTCGGGGTTATTGTAGGAGTGAATTTGGTCAATACCACTATCACTGTTTTTATTGAAGAATAGACTTTTATATCTCCATTGTTCTGCTTTGAGTTCGGGTTTAGGCCATACGCCACCACTAACAAGCATCTTGTCACTCAATTGAAGAATATGTGGAATTATTGTGTTGAGAGATTGAATATTTTCAGTCCCTTGGGCTAGCCCTACTAAGCTGCTCAATACACCTGTAGAACTGAGGAGGGGCTCTTTTATCTCAAGAGCCAGGAGTTGGGTACGTAACTCTAGGTTTTGCTCTAGCTTTTGTCTAACCGGTGGCTCAACAACCAAATAGGCGACAGAACCGATAGTGGCGATAAAGAAGCACAGGTAAAGTGTTAGGGCGAGAATGCTTTTTTTTCTAAGTGATGAGCGAATTTCCATAGATGTGTGAATCATTCCCTAATATCGATTTATCACTAATTGATTGGTAAGATGAGCGCAATCAACCAGCCCATTAACAAATGGTATTCTATTTTGAAACTACAAGACATCCTTTCTCTCCCAGAACTTGACGGTAAACTACTAAACCTGGCAAAAACTCAAGGCTTTGTAACAGCGATGGCTGCAGCACCAAACGTATTAATGCCTCAAGAGTGGTTGCCATTCTTATGGGGTGGAGAAGAAACAGCGCCATTTACTGACGGTGAACAACTAGAGCAGTACATTGACGAGATTGTACAAATGTGGAACCAAACTCGTCCCGCTCTCCTAGAAGGCACTTGGCAGTGGCCTGCAGGGTGCGCGCTAGATGAGCAAGACATTGTAACAAGTCAGGCTCGCGATTTCTGTGAAGGAGTATTACAAGGCTGGCAACTTGCGCGTGATGACTGGGAAACGTTGATGCCTGAGGATAGCGAAGATAATGCCCTACTCGGTGGTGTTTTACTTTCTCTTACTATGCTTTACGACCCAGAAACGACCATTGAAACATTGGCCGAACAAGGTATGGAAGGCTTAGAGCAGTTTGAGGAAATCTTCAATGCAATGCCAGTGATGTTATGTGGTCTTACCCAGCGCGGTGTTGCATTAGCTGAAGAACAATAGACGCAACGCTGTCGACCATCAAGATTGAACGGCTGAATAGACAAAAAGCTCTCCAAATGGAGAGCTTTTTTGATCATGTTAAAATTACATGTGGAATATACCGCGCCATATCTTGAGTCACTAAGCTACTGTCTTCCCTAATCGAAATACCGGCAGCTCTATCATTGACCAACCAACTGCCAATTAACGTATGGTTTTGCCCAAACTTAGGTAGTGGATGGTATTGCTGGACGATATTAAATTTAGATTCATAAGGCCCTGACGTTTTAACAAAACGTTTTCCATCGATGACGATCTCGATGTTCGCGCCCTCTCGAGAAAATAGTGGCTTGATGACATAATCTCTCATAGTGTTCGCTTTTGAATCGTTAGCAAAATAAGCGGGCAAAAGGTTCGGGTGGTTAGGAAAGCGCTCCCACAATAACGGTAAAAGTGCTTTATTGGATAGAATCGACTTCCACATCGGTTCTAACCAGTTTACGTTCGCAGTCGCTAAGTACTTCGCATATTCCTCTTCAAACATAAACTCCCAAGGGTAAAGCTTAAACATCCAACGAATCGCTCTGTCGTCAGCATCCACAAACAGACCATCTTCCGTCACTCCAATATCTTCGACATGCACGAATGCCGTTGCTAACCCTGCCTCTCGCGCGCAATCCTCTAAATACTGGACAGTCCCTTTATCTTCTTCAGTGTACTTGCAGCAGCTAAAGTGAAGTGTTTGTCCTGGTTGGTATTTTGCTATTTCGGCAAAGCGCTCGATCAAAAAGTCTTGAAGAATATTGAATTGATCCGCGCTCTGGTGAACTCGACCTTTATTTACAACATCTTCTAGCCACACCCACTGCCAAAAGCCAGTTTCAAACAAGCTGGTTGGCGTATCCGCATTGTTTTCCAGTAATTTTGCTGGCGAGGTCCCGTTGTACGCGAAATCCAGCCGCGAATAAAGCGAAGGTTCGCTTCGTCTCCATGAAGAAGCGACCTGCTCCCACATAGATTCAGGGATCGCACATTGCGTCAGCAACCGCTCACTCCGAACGACTTCATCCACAATAGCCAGGCACATCTGATGCAGCTCTTCAGTGGCCGCTTCTATATCGCGCTCAATTTGCTCCAGCGTGAATTGATAGTAAGCACTCTCATCCCAATACGGTTGGTCATACATGGTATGGAAACCAAAACCAAACTGGCGTGCTAATTCACGCCAGTTTTCGCGCTCTTGTATTTCTCGTCGAAACATAGTGCTTTTTAACCGCCTCGACTGACCGACACCGCTTTACCAAACCCGCCTCGAGACATCGCCCTGCCAATGGTGCCGCCACCACGTTTGTTAAGGCTATTCGTCGCGACTTTGGTCGGCTGATTTCGGTAGGAGCCAAAGAATTGTCCTGCTCCATTATAGAATTTGGATTTATAACGGTACATCGGCTCTGAGTAATAGCTCTTGTTATAACCTTTCAACCCGCTTAATGAGCGACTGTAAAAAAAACCGCCAAAGTTAGGTACATAAGCTCGGGAACTGGAACTGTAGTAACAATCATCCTCGTAGAAATCATTCTCGCATTCGAACTCGCTGCGGTAGCGAGGGGCATTTTGTTCGGCACGAGCTAAAGCTTCTTGGTATGCAATGTCACACTGTTCACTAAACTCAGGCGAGTTAGATTTACACTCATCAGCATCAGAAAAAATGTACCCTTCTGTTTTTGACTCGTACGTAGCAAAGAAGAAAATACCACCAAAGGCAGCAAAGGGAAGAATTTTCCCAAGCTTTAAGCTTTTGTCCATGGAAGAACGTTTAACGTTAGAACTCCGCTTCATCGTTCCTCCTAGTAGGTCATGCACGCGGCATTCAATACGCCAACCGAAACAGAAACTGCGGCTAATACGATACCGGCTGGCAGTTCATCTTTTTCGATACGCTCTGCCACTTTCGGAAGTAAAATAAAGCGTACAATTGCAAATGCGATAATTTGAGCAAGCATTGCGACAACGCCCCACACCATAAAATCGACGATATTGACCGAGTTTTTTGCCGCCCCCGAAATCGCGAGACAGTAACCAAGGAAAGCCCCACTTAGCGCAATCGCTGCTGCTGTATTTTGTTTTTCTTTAATCAGATGCCACTCATCGTATGGCGTCAACTTGACGTAGATGAACTTAAACGCCAATACAAAAATAATAGAAACAGAGAAATAGAGTAAAAAGTTTGGGAAGCCTGCTAACAGGCCGGCAATCATGTGCATTATTGTTCCTTGTTCATTTCTTTCCAGGCAAAATCTTCAATACGTTCATCTGCAATGTAAAACAGCTTGGTACTCGCGGGTACTTCAGCATCTAAATCTGGGTTGAGTTGAATACCATCGCCAATATCAAAAGCAATCAGCGTGGCATGATGGCGTCTTTTGAGAAAAACGAAGAGATTCTCAATAGTGGTGGCAGACTGCCCCTCAGGATAAATAACTGAGTATTGCGTCATACCTCGTGTTGAAGCCAAAAGCTCCTGATGAAGCGCACTTGAGCCCGGGTCAACCGCCGCTTTTGCCAACATTTCTGCGCCAACAGCAGGTATGCATTCCGCTTTCGGGCAATGCTGACTTAGAAGTCGGCCTAGCGCTTCATCTTTAAAGTAAGCGACCAAATGAGCGGAAGGGTTTACAGATGCGCAGTACAGAGCGGCTGACAAGGTAATGTCGTCCGAGAGATTATCCACAATAATGCAAGCGGCTTCGGCAATATTGGCGTTTTTCATTTCTTGCGAATCGGTATAACTGGTCACTTTGATAAAACTGATTTCGCCAGGTAACGGGTTCTCTATTTCTGAACGGCTGCATAAAACAATCGGGCGCTTTCCCTCTTCTTCATGTTGTAACATGCGAATAAGGTGCATCGTTCTCGATCCATTCCAGCCCAACAATACAATATGGTTTTCCACTCTTACTCTCCGTTTTCCTAAAATACCCGCTCGCCAATAGTCCATCGCTGCTCCAGCGACACGCCCCAATAATGCGGCGAATAAGCTCAAACCGCCGGGGATTACAAATAGTACGACAACCCATTTACCCAAATCTGTTACAGGAGAATGGTCGCCATAACCCACCGTACTCGCCGTAACCATGAGGTAATAGATAAAGTTAGCGAAACTGTCTGTTAATGCGGTTTCACCAGCGAGAACCAGCAGCCACCATGAAAGGCTCACATATAAGCCACTAAAGATGAGAAGGCTTCGGTTGCTCAATTTAAAAAGGTGGGAACTAAGCCACTTTTTAACTACTAACCACACCGCCATAAATTTATGACCTCGATATTCATTGATTGCATCAATAGTAACTCATTGATAGTAAGACACAAAAAAACCAGCCATATTCGGCTGGTTTTTGAGATTTACTTTCAGTTACGCCTACTTTTTAAGCATTACCTTTCACTTGCATATTTAGCTGCTCAGCAAAATCTAGCATGCGGTTAAGCGGTATAAGGGATTTAACACGCAGTTCTTCGTCAACAAAAATCTCGTGCTCTTCACCACCTTCACTAAGCGCTTTCTCAATTGCTTTCAAACCGTTCATTGCCATCCAAGGACAGTGTGCACAGCTGCGACATGTTGCGCCTGCACCTGCGGTTGGCGCTTCGATAAGTTCTTTCTCTGGCACAAGTTGCTGCATTTTAAAGAAAATGCCTTTGTCTGTCGCAACGATCATTTGTTTGTGAGGAAGCGCTTTCGCTGCTTTGATCAGCTGACTCGTTGATCCAACGGCATCGGCAAGTTCTACGACGCTTGCTGGTGACTCAGGGTGAACCAAAATAGCCGCATCTGGATACACGCTCTTCATTTTTCGTAGCGCATCAGCAGAGAACTCATCATGAACCACACACTCACCCTGCCAAAGCAGCATATCTGCGCCAGTTTTGTTAGCGATGTACGATCCTAGGTGACGGTCTGGTCCCCAAATAATTGGCTTATCTTCAGCGTCTAAGTGTTCCACGATTTCAAGCGCAATACTCGATGTAACGACCCAGTCGGCACGGGCTTTAACCGCTGCTGAGGTGTTTGCGTAAACTACAACCGTATGATCAGGGTGAGCATCACAAAACTCGCTGAACTTATCCGCAGGACAGCCAAGGTCGAGCGAACATTCCGCTTCCAACGTTGGCATTAGAATGCGCTTTTCTGGTGTCAGAATTTTGGCCGACTCGCCCATAAAGCGAACACCACCAATAATCAATGTACTTGCAGGGTGACGATTACCAAACTTCGCCATTTCCAACGAGTCACCAACAAACCCGCCAGTGTCTTCAGCTAGGGCTTGAATCTCAGGGTCGGTATAGTAGTGCGCGATAAGTACCGCATCTTTTTCTTTGAGTAACTTTTTAATACGCTCAATGTAAGATGCTTTTTCTTCTTCGCTTAATGGAACTGGTTTCGGTGGGAATGGGTAAACAGTGTCGATTTTATCTAATATATGGCTCATTGCTCTTGCTCTACGCAACTTCCTTTAATCCGAGTATTGTAACCTCGTTAATTTTCAAAAACCAACTTGTCGCGGGGATTTCTAGCGGTCTAGCCGTATATCTTTGTTACAGGTAGCATTTCCGAGTAGCGAAATTCGGTACAACACAAGGTCAGAGGCTCTGCATCATTGCTATCGACTTAGCCGTTCTGCACCAACAGAAAATGGAAAAGAAAAAGGAAGCCGAGGCTTCCTTTTCAAAACATAACGTCTTACAGCTTAGAGCTGGCAAGTTTTGCAGATGCACTACCTGGGTATTCATCAACCACTTGTTGGTAGTACTTTTTCGCTTGAGCTGCATTGTTATTACGCTCAGCGATTTCGCCTAATTTAAGCAACGCATCGGCTCGCTTATTGGAGTCTTTGTAAGACACCACAGCGGCAAAACTTTTCACTGCATCCTCATCCTGCTTTTTAGCGAAGTACAACTGACCTAGCCAGTAGTGAGAATTCGCTGAATATGTAGAATCAGGATAATCTTTCTGGAACTGCTGGAACGCTGCAATTGCGCCAGTGTAGTCACGTTTCTTGAGGATGAGGTCGACTGCATTTTGGTATGCCGTTTGCTCATCAACATTTGGTGTGTACTGACCACCTGTTTTAGCCGGTTTCGCTTCTTGCGCAGGCGCGGATTTTATCTCTCCACGAACACGATCCAGCTCGACAAACAACTCTCGTTGACGTTGCAACATTTGCTTCATTTCGTAGCTATTTCGCTCTAATTGACCACGTAATTCACTGATCTCTTGTGACATTTGGTCAATTTGCTGTTGCATTTGGAGCTGAACGCGATTGCGGTTTTGTAGCAAGCGCTCTAGACGCTCTACTTCCGTTTCAGATGAACGGCTCTTAGAGACGGATGATGTGCTGTTGAGATCGGATACTGGAGCTGGTGCAGCGAACGCAAAGTTCGCTGCACTTGCCAGTAACGTAAGCGCAACAGCGCGCTTAGTGTTACTGAACATGAGGATTACCTCGAATTAGTATACTAGAACCGCGCGACGGTTCTTAGCGTAAACTTCATCTGATTGACCTAGAAGAAGTGGCTTCTCTTCACCGTAGCTAACGATTGAGATTTGGTCAGCTTGAACACCTAGTGCTTGTAGGTAGTTCGCTACTGCTTGTGCACGACGCTCACCTAGAGCGATGTTGTACTCAGGAGTACCACGCTCATCAGCGTGACCTTCGATAGTTACGTTAAGTGCTGGGTTCTTGCTTAGGTAAGAAGCGTGAGCCGCTAGCATCTCTTCGTAATCTGCTGCAATTGTTGAGTTGTCAAAAGCAAAGTAGATTGTTTGAGTTTCACGTAGCGCTTGCTCTTTTAGCTCTTGCTCTGTCAACTGACCGCTTTGATCAATTGGCGTAGCTACTGTTGTTTCCACTGCGCCATTGTTGTTTGTTGCTGCACCAGTGTTAGAAGCAGCGTCGTCGCTTGAACTACACGCTGTAACAGCCATTACAGGAAGCGCGATTAGTAGCCCTTTTAGAACCTTGTTCAGTTGCATCTTATTTTCCTTTATTAATCAAACTTATTACTACAAAAACGGTGACCATGCAGGCGCTCGAACACGCCCATTTGTTGCCGGTAATCTAGCTTTGAATCGACCATCAATTGACACCATCGATAGTACGTTTTTCTTGTTGTAAATCGAGCTATACACAACCATGCCACCGTTTGGGGCAATACTAGGAGACTCATCAAGCAAGGTCTTAGTTAAGACTTGAAGAGCACCAGTTTCCAAATCTTGTTTCGCCAAATTAAATCCTGCGTTGCTGCGGTTCACCATAACTAGGAATCGCCCATCAGGAGTAATCTGACCACCCAAATTTTGGCTGCCTTGCCAAGTCAAACGGTCAATAGAACCGCTGCCCAAATTTACTTGATAAATCTGTGGTTTACCACCCCTATCCGATGTGAAAATCAACGATTTTCCATCCGGATGCCAGAACGGTTCCGTATTATTTGATCTGCCACGCGTAATTTGCGTCAGCTTACGAGTGTTAAGGTCAAACGTATAAACATGAAGCGAGCCTGTTTTAGAAAGAACAATCGCTAACTTATTGCCATCTGGCGAAAATCTTGGCGCACCATTGTGACGTGGGTATGAAGTAATTTTCTCACGTTCACCGGTGTAGATGTTCATGATGAAGATTTCTGCTTGGCCATTTTGGAAGCTAACATATGCAAGCTTTTTACCATCGGGTGACCACGCTGGTGACATTAATGGTTGCTTAGAGCGTAAAACCAGACGCTCATTGTAGCCATCGTAATCAGCGACTCGAAGTTGGTAAGGGAAACGGTCTTTATCGTTCACTACCACATATGCGATACGAGTCATGAAAGCGCCACGGTCGCCAGTTAACTGCTCATACACCAAATCAGAGATACGGTGAGCGTACTCACGCATACGAGGCCCTTGAACAGTGGCTACTTTATTGAACAGCACATGATCTTTTGACAGGACTAATTCACCGTCACTACCAAGCGCCTTACTCTTCCCACCTGTTAACTGACCACGCACAATATCAACAAGTTGATAGTTGATAACGTAGTCACCTTGGTCGTTTTGCTTGATTGAACCAGTCAATAGCGCATCCACACCTAAATTGGTCCAAGCATCAAAATTAACTTCTGATTCACTGAACGGTGTTTGTGGCATTTTGCTCGTTGGAACTGGGCTGAATTTACCACTACGTTGTAAATCCGAGGCGATAACAGCAGAAACATCCGTTGGAAGCGCTTGTGTGCCCTCCCACTTAAACGGAACAACAGCAATTGGTCGTGCTGAATCAATACCATCGGTAATGACCAACTCTAATGCGGCATTCGCCACATTTGTCATACTGCTAAACAGTACAAACATTCCTAGTAAAAGGCGTCTAATCACGTCTTATTCCTTATTCTAGTATTCAACGGTTAAGTTGATATCTCTAACTTTATCAATAACATCTCTATCTTTAGGCATCGGAAAGTTGCCAACTTGGGCTACTGCACTTTTGGCTGCACTACAAAGACGAGAGTCACCGTTTAACACAGTAACATTACTCACAATACCATCAGTCCCAGTTGGAACTAGCTTCACATTAAGCCTACACGACTTTCCCACAAGATAATCGTCCTTAATGATACGACTCTCTATCAATTGTTTGTAAATTGCACCATAGCGGTCAACTTCAGATTGCACATGTTGATTTTTCGCTTGCTGATTCTGTTCTGACTCACTCTCGAGACCCGCAAAAATATCATCTAACGCGGCTTCTTGAGCTTTACGCTCACGCTCGGCACGCTCAGCTGCTTCTCTCGCTTTACGCTCTCGCTCCGCTGCCTCTTTTGCCGCTTTCTCTTTTGCAATGCGCTCTTGTTCAGCTTTTTCAGCAGCTTCACGCTCACGACGTGCTTTTTCTTCCGCTTCTTTTGCTGCTTTTTCACGAGCCAAACGTTCTTGCTCAGCTTTTGCTATAGCCGCTTCTTTTGCTAAACGCTCCTGCTCAGCTTTACGCACGGCTTCTTCTTTTGCCTTGCGCTCTTTTTCTAGCTTAGCAGCTCGCTCTTTTTCTTTGCGAACACGTTCTTCTTCCTGCTTGCGCTCTTGCTCTTTTTTCTTACGTGCAGCTTCTGCTTCTCGTGCCGCTTGAGCATCTTTCGCTTGCTGCTCTTTCAACTTGCGAATTTGCTCTTCTTCAGCTTTGCGGTTTTTTTCTAGCTGCTCTGCTTCGCGTCTCAGTTTATCAAGACGCTCTTGTTCTTTTTTCGCTGCCTTTTCGCGTTGCTGGCGAATTTCTTTCGCTTGTTGCTGCACAAGTTTTGGATCGATGACAACAGCTTGAACCATTTGCCCTGTAGGCTCTGGTTTAGACATGTTGAAGTCCGTCCCCCAAAGCAGGGCTGCAACTAGAATTGCATGCAAACCAACCGATATTGCTATCGGTTTGGCGTATTGGTTGGGTTTCTTCTTGTGATCTTTCATAGATAATTGATGTCTATTCCCTGATATCGGTCATTAGACCTACCTTAGGGATACCAGCTCGACTTAGTTCATCTAGCAATAGAACAACATCGGCATATGGTGTTGCCGCGTCGCCACCTACCGCAACTGGTGAATCCGGCTTAACCTCTCGCTCCGCTTTCACTCGCACAATAACATCTTGCAACGACAAACCTCGCTGAACTTCTTCATCATTTACGCTTAGGCCTAAATTACCCTCGCTATCAATTTCGATGATAATAAAGCTACTGTCAGTCTCGCCAGCAAGGTCTTGCATAGATTCTGCGGTCGATGTTTTCGGAAGATCAACGTCGACGCCTTGAGTCACAAATGGAGCGGTCGCCATAAAAATGATCAACAGTACGAGCATTACGTCGATATACGGAACAACGTTGATCTCCGCTGTCATTTTTCGCTTTTTAGGTTGATAACCCGCCATGCTTTATTCCTTATCCGCGCTGTCTCGGCCAGCCATCGCTTGACGATGAAGGATGCTGTGGAATTCTTCAGAAAATGTTGCGTAAGTGTGCTCTAGTTTACTCACTTTATTGCTTAGGCGGTTGTACGCCATTACTGCCGGAATAGCCGCAAATAGCCCCATCGCTGTCGCGATAAGTGCCTCGGCGATACCCGGTGCAACCATAGACAACGTAGCTTGCTTTACTTCACCCAGCGCAATAAAGGCGTGCATGATGCCCCAAACGGTACCAAATAGGCCGATATAAGGGCTTATAGAACCGACTGTTGCCAAAAACGGTAAGCTTGTTTCTAGCTCATCTACTTCACGAGAAACAGCAACGCGCATTGCGCGGCCAGTGCCTTCCATGATGTAAGCTGGTGAATTTGCGTTGCTCTTACGTAGGCGAGCAAACTCTGTAAAACCTGCGTAGAAGATTTCTTCTGTGCCTTCAATTTCGTCTTTACGCGCTTTTACTTTTTGGTAAAGCTGAGAAAGATCAGTACCCGACCAAAATTTGTCTTCAAACTGCTCTGCATTTTTTGATGCTTGAGAAAGCACTTTGCTGCGCTTGATGATCATTGCCCATGACACAATTGACATGCCAAGCAACGTCAGCATCACAAGCTTTACCAACAGACTGGCCTGAAGAAAGAGATCTAAAATGGAAATATCAGCAGTCACTATTTGTTAGCTCCGAATTTATAAAGGTTGGAATAGCTATTGGTTTCATTTTCTTATTATCGATACATGCTACCTTAACCGAGGCCTTGCACAATATCTTGCCTTGATCATTGACCAACTCTTGACAGAATTGCAGAGAAGCACGTTTTATTTCTGACACTCGGGTTACGACTGTCAGATGCTCGTCCAGCCTAGCGCCTTGGTTGAAATCGATATCCATGTGTCGGACAACAAAGCCGATATTTTGTTCCAGTAACACATGTTGAGAAATGCCTTTAGCACGTAACATCTCTGTCCGTGCGCGCTCAAAGAATTTTAGATAATTAGAATGATATACAACACCGCCCGCATCAGTGTCTTCATAGTACACGGTGATCGGCCAGTGAAAGAGATTTGATGTGCCTTGCAAGGGAGTACCAATATATTCAATTCTTTAAAGTAATTACTATAACTGAAGCGACAGCAATTGGTACCGAGCTAAGGAAATATTTTTGAAATTTGTAGAAAAAATAAAAGCTAGGCGAGATACCTAGCTTTTATTCGGTGATTTAGTAACCGACTTTATTACAGCATATTTCAGCCTAAATGAAATAAAGTGCCGTTAGATAAATTAAGATAGCTAACGAGAAATAAGGACTAAACAAAACTTGCCAGTACCAGTTTCTTGGCTTGAAGCCCACCCCATACACCATGCTTGAACATACAGACCAAATCAGTGCTGGTGCGATGATTGAGTTAAAACCACCAATTGCTTGATGGTAAGCTTCAGGGTCCCACATCACCAATCCTACGTGCATAAAGCCAAGGATGAGAGATAAGACTCGTAGCAGAGTCTTATCCATTGGTGCGTGAAGTTTCGCTACCTTATCAGCGAGGTTACTCACTGTCTTTATCCATCATTTCTGAGTGCTCTAGCCAAAGAGCGTTGATGATACCGAATGCACAAGCAAGTAGTACACCTAGAATCCATGCGAAATACCACATAGTAAATGCTCCTTAGTAAAGTGAGTTTTTGTTGTCTTCAATGTACTGGTCATCAAGGCGACCAAACATCTTGTAGTAAGTCCAAGATGTGTAACCAAGGATGATTGGCACCATAACAAACGCAACGCCTGTCATTAGGTTCAGAGTCAGCTCAGATGACGTTGCATCCCACATTGTTAAGCTGTGGCTTGGCATTAAGTCTGAAGGCATGATGAATGGGAACATCGCAAAACCTGCAGTAAAGATAACACCAGCAACACCCAAGCTTGAAGTAATGAACGAAATCGCACATTTTTCAAGACGAGATGCCAATACAGCGAGAAGCGGCATTGCAACACCTAGTACAGGAGCAGCCCATAGTAATGGGTAGTTTTCAAAATTCTTCATCCACGCACCAGCTTCACGGATAACCTCTTTGTTTAGAGGGTTAGAAGCAGCGTTAGTGTCGATACCGCCAACAATGACGTAACCATCGATATTTTGGATCCAGAAACCAGCCGCTACAAACGCAGCAACCGTCAGTAAACCAGCCAACTGAGCAACGTTGCGCGCACGCACATGCACTTCGCCTGTTGTTTTCATTTGTAGCCAAGTAGAACCTTGCATCAAAATCATGAATAAGCTTACTAGACCACACAACAGTGCAAATGGATTTAGTAGACCAAAGAATGAGCCATGGTATGTTGGCATCAAGAACTCACTCAATTGGAATGGTACACCTTGTAGAAGGTTACCAAACGCTACACCAAAGATGATTGGCGGAACAAAACCACTGATTGAGATACAGATATCCCAGGTATTGCGCCATTTTGGATCTTCGATTTTAGAGCGGTAGTCTAGGCCCAGAGGACGAAGCCATAGCGCTGCTAGTGTCAAAATCATCGCTAAGTAGAAGCCTGAAAATGACGTTGCGTAAACCAAAGGCCAAGCTGCGAACAGTGCACCACCAGCAGTGATAAGCCAAACTTGGTTACCATCCCAGTGAGGAGCAATTGAGTTAATCATGACACGGCGTTGCGTGTCGTTTTTACCGATGATAGGTACAAGCGCGCCTACACCCATATCGAAGCCGTCTGTTACTGCAAAACCAACTAGTAGAACACCGATTAGTACCCACCAGATGAGTCGCAAGATTTCGTAATCAAACATCTTGTTATCTCCTTACCTTACGCTTCTACTTGGCGACTAACTTTGTCTTCAACAGAGTCAGCATTTTGCTCGAAGTGGTAGCGACCCGTTTTCAGGCTACTTGGGCCTTTACGAGCGAATTTCAACATTAGGTAAACTTCTGCAATCAGGAATACCGTGTATAGCGCCAGAATTGCGAAGAGTGAAGTCCAGATTTCACCTGCAGTTAGCGCAGAAGCTGCAACATGCACTGGTAGAATTTCACCTACAGCCCAAGGCTGACGGCCGTACTCAGCGACGAACCAACCCGCTTCAATTGCAATCCAAGGTAGTGGAATGCTAAATAGTGCAGCTTTTAGAATCCATTGTTTCTGTTCAATCTTCTGACGACACGTTTGGATAAACGCCGCACCAAAGACAAACAACATGATGAAGCCACAAGCAACCATGATACGGAATGACCAGAATAGCGGCCATACTGTTGGGATTGAGTCGTCCGCAGCAGCTTGGATTTGCTCTTCTGTTGCATCAACAACATTGTCTGTGTAGCGTTTTAGAAGTAGACCGTAACCTAGGTCACCTTTCACTTCATCAAACGCAGTCATGTTTTCTTCTGACTTGTCGCCCGCACGAAGCTTCTCTAGAAGTTCATAAGCGTACATGCCGTCACGAATACGATCGACGTGTTCATCACGTAAATCACGAAGACCTGTTACTTGCTCATCAAAAGAGCGTGTCGCGATAATACCCATTACGTAAGGGATCTTAATTGCGTAATCGGTATGCATCGTTTCCTGGTTAGGAACACCAAATAACGTAAATGCGGCAGGTGCAGGTTCAGTGTGCCACTCTGCTTCAATTGCAGCGAGTTTCACTTTTTGAACTTCACCAAGCTCGTAGCCAGATTCGTCACCAAGAACGATGGTAGATAAGATAGCTGCAATACCGAAAGAAGCAGCAATAGCAAACGAACGACGAGCAAACGCAATGTCACGACCTTTTAATAGGTAGTATGAACTGATGCCTAGAATAAACATTGCGCCACAAGTGTAACCAGAAGCAACCGTATGCACGAACTTAACCTGAGCAACTGGGTTTAGTACAACCTCAGAGAAGCTCACCATTTCCATTCGCATGGTTTCGAAGTTGAAATCTGCGCCTACTGGGTTTTGCATCCAGCCGTTTGCGATAAGAATCCAAAGAGCAGAGAAGTTAGAGCCTAGTGCCACAAGCCAGGTAACCGCTAAGTGTTGGCGTTTAGATAGACGATCCCACCCGAAGAAGAATAGACCAACAAAAGTTGACTCCAGGAAGAATGCGACAAGTGCTTCGATCGCTAGCGGTGCACCGAAGATATCACCTACATAGTGGGAGTAGTAAGACCAGTTCGTACCAAACTGGAACTCCATGGTAAGGCCTGTCGCCACACCAAGTGCAAAGTTAATACCGAATAGCTTACCCCAGAACTTGGTCATGTCCTTATAGATTTGCTTGTTCGTCATTACGTACATCGATTCCATAATGGCCAGAAGGAAGGCCATACCAAGGGTCAATGGTACGAATAGGAAGTGATACATCGCTGTCAGTGCAAACTGCAACCGCGATAGATCAACTACGTCAATCATGGTAACTCCTATGTGTCGGCTGAATGACACTCTCTACATATTGCAATCCATATTCAGGTGTTATTTACACTTGAAAAATGTTGAATTATCACAACTCATTGTTGCAAAAATGTGCTTCATTGGTTAGTTAATTGTTAAGCATCAGCTAATATAGCTGGGGCTAATATTACTTGTAAAAACAGATTGTTTCAAAAGGTTTATAGCCGTAACGCGCTTTGATATACATCAATGTTTATGCGCGGAATTTGCACAAAAATCCATCACATTGATCTAGATCAACCAGTATTGGATACGGATGTTAAGAGAGAGTAATCAGGAGAGAAATTAACCAGTTGCAAGCAAACATCGAGTTAACAATCAATGCTTTTTACTTACTAAACCAGTATGAGAAAAAATTCAAAAAATGTGAGTTTGGTCAACTTTAATGAAGCGCTGGGCAACAAAGGCCCAGCGAGGGAATCTTATTTTTCAATTCCGAAATGCAAATACGCACGATCTGTCGCGATTCTTCCACGCGGAGTGCGTTGTAAATAACCTTGCTGAATAAGATAAGGTTCAAGAACGTCTTCAATAGTGTCCTTTTCTTCACCTATCGCCGCTGCCATGTTGTCGAGCCCGACCGGACCACCACCAAATTTTTCCATAATCGCGAGTAGTAGCTTACGGTCCATGTAATCGAAGCCTTCGGCGTCCACATCAAGCATATTCAACGCCTTATCGGCAACATCGGCACAAATGTGACCATTGCCTTTTACTTCCGCATAATCACGAACACGACGTAGCAAACGGTTAGCAATACGTGGTGTGCCACGCGCACGTCTTGCCACTTCCAATGCACCTTCAGGTTCCATTGATAAACCTAAACAATCCGCGCTTCGCTGCACGATATCTTGGAGGTCTTTTATCTTATAAAACTCAAGGCGCTGAGTAATACCAAAGCGGTCGCGCAATGGTGACGTTAAAGAGCCCGCTCGGGTCGTCGCACCAATTAACGTAAATGGTGGTAAATCGATCTTAATAGAACGAGCGGCCGGACCTTCACCGATCATAATATCCAGTTGATAATCTTCCATCGCCGGATACAGCACCTCTTCAACCATCGGGCTCAAGCGGTGAATCTCATCGATGAACAACACATCGTTTTCTTCGAGGTTGGTTAACAGCGCGGCCAAATCGCCTGCTTTCTCAAGTACAGGGCCTGAAGTAGTGCGAATGTTCACTTCCATTTCATTGGCAACGATGTTCGCAAGTGTGGTTTTACCCAAACCTGGGGGACCAAAAATCAAAAGGTGATCAAGTGCTTCGCTACGTAACTGAGCAGCTTTAATGAAGATCTCCATTTGGTCACGGACATGGTCCTGACCTTGGTAATCCGCTAATTTTTTTGGCCGAATAGCACGATCAATGACATCTTCATCACGAAAGGCAGGGTTTTCTGGCGCGATTAAACGATCGGCTTCAATCATCTTTTTACCTTGAAAAATGGTTACCTGAGAGAATAATGCCGCTCGTTTAACAGCAAGTGGCATATTTCTATATCTCGTCATCCTGTACAGCGACGAAGGAGCGTGATACAGGATCTTCTATCCGAGCGATTTATGGTCAAATTGTTTCATTAACCGCTCAGCGTGCTGCTATTAGATTCCCAGTCTCGCCAGGCTCGCTGGAATGACACAAAAAACATCGTTAAGCGATTGGCATTAACCTTAGAGAATGAGTTATCTTGAACAAATGTTCACTGTGCAACCAGCGTTACACCATTGATTTTAGAGCTTCACGGATCATTTGCTCACTGCTCATGTCCGGTTTAGCGATCTGAGATACCACTTTTGACGCTTGAGTCGGCTTGTAACCTAGAGCTAGAAGCGCACTGATTGCTTCTTCTTCCGCGTTGTTGGATGTCGCACTAGAATCCGCAGGAGCAGCATCCGTAAATGGTGTAAATAGATCGCCAGCGCCCCACCCTTTCAAGCGGTCTTTCATTTCAACAACCAATCTCTCTGCGGTTTTCTTGCCAACGCCTGGAAGCTTAACCAGCGTAGAAACGTCTTCATGTTCCACACAAGTAACAAATTGCGTTGCTGTCATACCAGAGAGAATACCAAGACCGAGTTTAGGACCAACGCCATTGGCTTTGATCACTTCACGGAAAAGTGCTCGTTCTTTTACTGTGTTGAAACCGTATAGCAATTGCGCATCCTCACGGACAACAAAGTGAGTATAAATAATGGCTTCTTCGCCAACATTTGGCAGTTCGTAAAAACAGCTCATTGGCATCTGGACTTCATAGCCAATGCCATTAACTTCAATTAATACTTCAGGTGGTTGTTTTTCAATCAGTATGCCACGAAGACGTCCAATCACTATAAATACTCTTTGGAAATGAATTTGCGACAGGATAATAAAGAACTGGATAGACATCCAGTTAATTTTAACGGTAGCGCCCTTTTCTGGCACTGGTTGCTTTGCCCGCTAACGCAACGAGAGTCTTGTTAGTATTGGCATGACAAATCGCCACACCTAAAGCATCGGCTGCATCCGCTTGAGGTTTGGCGGGCAATTTAAGCATCTGCTGAACCATATGCTGAACTTGCGCTTTGTCCGCGCCACCAGTGCCGACGACAGCTTGCTTAATAAGACGAGCCGCGTATTCAAATACCGGCAACTCCGCATTCACCGCAGCAACAATTGCACTGCCACGAGCTTGGCCAAGTTTTAGCGCTGAATCCGCGTTTTTGGCCATAAACACTTGCTCGATCGCGAAAACGTCCGGTTGAAACTGGGTAATGATTTCCGTGACGCCTGCATAAATCTGTTTAAGCCGACCCGGAAGTTCTTTTTCTGAAGTACGAATGCAGCCACTACCAAGGTATTGCAAGTGGCGTCCATTTTGACGAATGACCCCATAGCCGGTAATGCGCGAACCTGGGTCAATGCCCAAAATAATTGACATGAATGTTCCTAAAAATGAGGCCTAATTCGGCCTCAGTCTTTTTATTATTACTTGCTAACTTCGGAGCAAATACCGCTCCCGACACCTTGAGTTTAATCTAGCGTAGCCGCAACGTCGTCAGAGATATCACCATTGTGATAAACCTCTTGAACGTCGTCCAGATCTTCCAAAGCGTCAATCAAACGAAGTAGTTTTGGCGCAGTATCCGCGTCCAAATCTGCTTTCGTAGATGGGATCAGCGACACCTCAGCGTTCTCTGCCTCAAACCCTGCGGCATCAAGAGCATCTTTTACGAGTCCAAAATCGCCTGGGGCCGTGTAGACATCAATCGAGCCATCTTCTGCCGTTTCAATGTCATCAGCACCACTTTCTAATGCTACTTCCATTACCGCATCCTCATCTAAACCTGGGCCATATGAAATCACGCCTTTCTTGTCGAAAAGATAGTTGACGCTACCATCCGTCCCCAGATTACCGCCTGACTTTGAGAATGCATGGCGTACGCCAGATACCGTACGATTTCGGTTATCCGTCATACATTCGACCATGACCGCCGTACCACCTGGACCATAACCTTCATAGATCACGGTTTCCATGTTGTCGTCGCCTTCACCACCAGCACCTCGGCTGACAGCGCGGTTGACAGTGTCACGTGTCATGTTGTTAGACAGTGCTTTATCAATTGCTGCTCGCAAACGTGGGTTATTTTCTGGCTCACCGCCCCCCTCTTTTGCCGCAACAACGATTTCACGGATTAATTTAGTAAAGATTTTGCCGCGCTTCGCATCTTGCGCTGCTTTACGGTGGCGAATATTCGCCCATTTACTATGACCAGCCATAATTCACCTTTTAATGTATTTTGACGCTTAATAACAAAACATGTTCTAAAAAGCGTTGCTTGGGAAATTGCTTTGGAAGTTTCTTGGGTTTATTTAAACAAAAACTCCCGCAGTTGCGGGAGTTTTCTTCAAATGTTGTGCGCTTATTCTGCGTCTTTTTCTTTCGCTGCAGTTACTGCGATGGCTAGCTCTTCTAGCGCTGCTGGGTTCGCAATACTTGGTGCGTCTGTTAGTAGACACGCCGCTGCTGTTGTTTTAGGGAACGCGATAACATCACGGATGTTCTCTGTGCCACATAGCAGCATTACTAGACGGTCTAGACCAAATGCAAGACCAGCATGTGGAGGCGTACCGAATTTCAGCGCATCAAGCAGGAAGCCGAACTTAAGCTGTTGCTCTTCAGGTGTGATACCTAGAATATCAAATACGGCTTCTTGCATATCTGCGTTGTGGATACGAACAGAGCCGCCGCCCACTTCGTAGCCATTTAGAACCATATCGTAAGCGTTAGAATTTGCCGCAGCAGGGTTTGATTTTAGCTCTTCTGCAGTCACACCTAGAGGCGATGTGAATGGGTGGTGCATCGCGTGTAGGTTGCCTTCGTCATCTTCTTCGAACATTGGGAAGTCAACAACCCATAGTGGAGCCCATGCAGACTCATCCGTTAGCTCTAGGTCTTTACCTAGTTTCAAACGTAGCGCACCCATTGCTTCTGCAACGATGCCCGCTTTATCAGCGCCAAATAGGATAATGTCACCAGATTCCGCTTGAGTACGATCTAGAATGCCGTTGATCACGTCTTCATTTAGGAACTTAGCGACTGGAGATTGGATACCTTCCATGCCCGCTGCACGGTCGTTAACCTTCATCCAAGCTAGACCTTTCGCACCGTAGATGCCAACGAATTCACCGTAGCCATCAATTTGCTTACGAGTCAAAGATGCACCACCTGGAACGCGAATAACGGCAACGCGGCCTTTTTCGTCGTTTGCTGGACCTGAGAATACTTTGAACTCAACATCTTTCACTAGGTCAGCAACGTCTACTAGTTCCAGTGGGTTACGTAGGTCTGGCTTGTCAGAACCGAAACGACGAATCGCTTCGCTGAACGGCATTACTGGGAATTCACCTAGGTCAACGTTTAGTAGCTCTTGCCACATTTCACGAACCATTTTTTCAGTCGTTGCACGAACTTGGTCAGCCGTCATGAATGACGTTTCGATATCGATCTGAGTGAATTCTGGTTGACGGTCAGCACGCAAATCTTCATCACGGAAACACTTAACGATTTGGTAGTAACGGTCAAAACCAGACATCATTAGAAGCTGTTTGAATAGCTGTGGAGACTGAGGAAGCGCATAGAAGCTGCCTTTGTGAACACGGCTAGGTACTAGGTAGTCACGAGCGCCTTCTGGTGTCGCTTTTGTTAG
Organism: Vibrio sp. Vb2880; assembly: GCF_033337975.1. NCBI lineage: Bacteria > Pseudomonadati > Pseudomonadota > Gammaproteobacteria > Vibrionales > Vibrionaceae > Vibrio > Vibrio sp. Vb2880. The sequence goes on along the minus strand of NZ_JAWORT010000004.1, from coordinate 115,474 downwards.
TACTGGTGTTTCGATGTCTAGGAAGCCGTTGTCATCTAGGAAACGACGAACAAAGCTAGACGCTTTAGCACGTAGCTTGATGCGGTCGCTCATTTCTGGACGACGTAGATCTAGGTAACGGTACTTCAGACGTTGCTCTTCAGAGTTCTTTTGGTTGAAGTCTAGAGGCAGAACATCAGAACGGTTGATGATTTCAAGACCTTTCGCAAGGATCTCAACTTCACCTGTTGCCATGTCTTTGTTTACTTGGCTTTCTGGACGAACGCGAACTTCACCAGTTAGCTTGATACAGAATTCATTACGAAGTGTGTTAGCCACTTCATACGCATCTGCCATATCTGGATCAACAACTACCTGAACGATACCTTCGCGATCTCGCATATCGATAAAAATAAGACCGCCTAAATCACGACGACGGTTAACCCAGCCGCAAAGTTCTACAGTTTGTCCTGCAAGGGACTTGTTCAGGTGACCACAGTAATGGGTACGCATAATGAAATTCCCAATCTCTCAAATGTTGTTAACTACGCTCTGTCAGCCTCATTGCTAAGCAGAGTAAAGATTCAGTTATACGCTGAATGTCCACGAAAATCGACTACTCAACATACAATTACGTGTGTTTTATCATTCACTGGTGCTTTTTAGTACAACAAATGTTCAAAAGCGCACCAAAGCGAAAAAATTGGGGAGGATTATAGCGTGAAATTACCTATTTCAGCAAAACTCTCGTAAAGTATTCACACGAGTAGCAAGCAGTAAAGAATAATGGATAACTTACCTCTTCGACTTGGATTGACGATGTGGTCGCACAATCAATGGCAACAAAGTTTTTACGGCAGCGGGACAAAGCCCGCTGAACGTTTAGAAAGGTATGCGCAAGTGTTTCATACCGTGGAAGGCAACACGACATTTTATGCCACACCGACGCTCAATACAGTGCAAAACTGGAGAGCCGCAACCCACGATGATTTTCGCTTTACTTTCAAACTTCCTAAAGCCATCACTCATGAGCAAATGCTAAGAGGTTGCAGCGAACAACTGAGAGACTTCATGAAGGTCATGGAGCCTTTGCATGACCGTGTGGGCCAATGGACAATTCAATTACCAGCCGCATTTGGTCCTGAGCACCTTGATCGACTGAAAAAGTTCTGTGCGAGCTTTCCACCTAACTTCCCTCTCGGTGTTGAGGTTCGTCATATGGCATTTTTCTCCAAAGGCGAAGAAGAGCGAGCACTTAACCAATGGTTAGTAGAGAATAATATTGACCGTATTATTATGGATAGCCGCCCAGTCTTTGCCGCTAAGCCCGACAATGAGGCGATCATTGATGCGCAAATGAAAAAACCACGAGTCCCTGTCCACGCCATTGCTACCGCTTCACACCCTTTGATTCGCTTTATTGGTCATCCAGAAGAACAGCAAAATTACGAGTTTTTTAAACCATGGCTCAGCAAGTTGCCACAATGGATTGCCGAAGGTAAACAGCCATATGTCATGATCCATACCGCAGACAATATAATTGCTCCAGAGTTGGCCGCAAACCTATATAAAGACATACAAAAGCGTATCACGATCCCTGAGTTAGCACCTTTCCCTGCTGACGATGGCAACTCGCAGTTACAGATGTTCTAACGCAACACATGACAGAGGCGCGAAATTCCCATAAAATACGCGCCTTTTTTGGTGCCTGACATTTTCAGGCGGCTTGTATGCAGAGACTTAGTTATGAACCCTAAGAGCAATCCAGATACTATTTTTTCGGCTCCAATCGATAAAATTGGGGATTTCACGTTCGATGAACGCGTAGCGGAAGTATTTCCTGACATGATTCAACGATCGGTACCGGGTTACAGCAATATCATTTCTGCAATCGGTATGCTGGCAGAGCGTTTTGTAAAACCTCACTCAAACATCTATGACCTTGGCTGTTCTTTGGGTGCTGCAACATTGTCTATGCGTCGCCATATCAAACAAGAAGGTTGCCAAATCATCGCAGTGGACAACTCTCCTGCGATGGTTGAGCGTTGTAAACTTCACGTCAACGCTTACCGCAGTGACACTCCTGTGGATGTAGTAGAAGCAGACATTCGCAATATCGAAATTGAAAACGCATCCGTTGTGGTATTGAACTTCACACTGCAGTTCCTTTCTCCAGAAGACCGCTATGCTCTACTAGAGAAAATCTACGCGGGTCTGCGTCCGGGCGGTATTTTGATTCTGTCTGAAAAGTTCGTGTTTGAAGATGAAGTGTCGAACGAACTGTTAATTGACCTTCACCACGACTTTAAACGTGCGAATGGTTATAGCGAACTAGAAATCAGCCAAAAGCGCAGCGCGATAGAAAACGTAATGCGCCCAGATTCAAAGAAAGAACATAAAGAGCGTTTCGCTAAAATTGGCTTTTCTAGCTACGATGTTTGGTTCCAATGCTTTAACTTCGGCTCCATGTTCGCGATTAAATAGACCATGCATACAAAGCCTGAACCATACCGATTTCGGCTTTTGTTAATAATTTATACCCATCAACTCAGCGATTAACTAACTATGTTTAACTTTGCAAATTTCTACCAATTGATTGCCCAAGACACCCGTCTTCAACCTTGGCTTAATGTGCTTCCACAACAGCTAACGGATTGGCAAAATGCAGAGCACGGTGACTTTGGTCGCTGGTTGAAAGCCCTGAACAAAATCCCAGCGGGTAGACCGGACAGCATCGACATTGTTGATTCTGTCACGATTTCAAACAATGAGCCGATGCCTCAAGGGGAACTTAAAAAGCTAGAAAGCTTACTTCGTACATTCCATCCTTGGCGCAAAGGCCCATACCACGTACACGGCATCCATATTGATACTGAGTGGCGCAGTGATTGGAAATGGGACCGCGTGCTTCCGCATATTTCACCATTAAAGAATCGCAGCGTACTCGATGTAGGTTGTGGTAACGGCTACCACATGTGGCGCATGCTAGGCGAAGGTGCACGCTTAACTGTCGGTATCGATCCATCTCACCTGTTCCTGATTCAGTTCGAAGCAATTCGTAAACTAATGGGCGATGACCAACGTGCACACCTACTGCCATTGGGCATTGAACAACTACCTAAGTTAGAAGCGTTCGATACGGTATTCAGCATGGGCGTGCTTTACCATCGCCGCTCGCCTCTCGATCATTTAGTGCAACTAAAAGATCAATTGGTATCTGGTGGTGAACTCGTATTGGAAACACTCGTGATTGAAGGTGATGAGAATGCAGTATTGGTCCCGACTTCTCGTTACGCGCAAATGCGTAATGTCTATTTCTTCCCTTCAGCAAAAGCCCTAAAAGTGTGGTTAGAATTGGTCGGTTTTGAAGATGTTCGTATCGTTGATGAAAACATCACATCCGTAGATGAACAACGTACCACAGATTGGATGACGCATAACTCTCTACCTGACTACTTAGATCCGAACGACCCAAGCAAGACTGTAGAAGGCTACCCTGCCCCTCGCCGCGCGGTTCTTGTCGCTCGCAAATCATAATTCGCTGAGATTCCTGACATTGTCTTAACTCATTTTACGAGTTAAGACATTACCCTCTTTCCTCGTAATGAGCGAGTTTGTTTTTTGAATCCATTTTTCACGTCAAAATATAAGCACGCTCTAAATAAGGATGCGCTTTTATGTCCTTGATTTTTGGCTTTTCATCACTATTCCTCAAACAATAAGTAATAGAGAAACATTCTTACTTGTGAGGCTTTATCGATATAAGCTAAACTCCTAAAAAATAAACAACTTAATCCAATCCCAAGGTTTTCAATGTTATTACGATTGACCCCGATTGTTGCCATCGCCTTACTATCTGGATGCTCACTAACCAAAGGCGAACAGTACCACCAAGAAACGTTAGCGGCGATTCAAAATTCAGAAGCGAATGTCAATAATCGCATTACCAACCTAGAGCTACAGCTCAGCAACCAATCGGACTATATCGACAGCCTTGAAGAACAAGTCGATAAACTACAGGTTGAACTTCTTACATTTCGCGATGAAGCAATGGCAGAAGTAAAAAAACCGAAAGAGCCGATTATTGTCCAATCTCCCGCTCCTGTGGAACCAACCCCAACTCACGATATTGTCCTTGGCTCTATCGAAAAGGTCACTGTAGAGTCGATTAAGCAAACTTTTGATGCACGTATCGACACTGGTGCCGCGACGTCGTCTTTAAATGCCGTTGATATTGAAGAGTTCGAAAGAAATGGCAAAAAATGGGTCCGATTCCACTTAGCAGACACCAGTAAATCCGAAGAAGAGAAAAGTACTTGGATCGAAGCACCTGTCATTCGCTACGTCAAAATCCGCCAGGTTACCAGTGAAGAGTTAGAACGCCGCGCTGTGGTAGAACTTTGGGTGCGCGTTGGAAAAATTCATGAAAAAGCGCAATTTACGTTGGCAGATCGCTCACATATGAACCATCCTATTTTACTGGGTAGAGAATTTATGCGCGACATAGCACTTGTCGATGTAAGTCGTACCTATATCCAAACGGACGAAGATAAAAAATAATAAGGTAGATTATGACGTCAAAAATACCGTTTTACCTTTCTATCATCTTATTGGTGATTGCGGGCATTGCTCTGAGTGTTTTCAGACATGAAAACTACGGCGTGCCTTGGACGCCAGGCGAAACTCGCCAGGTGTGGGATGTAGAAGCTCGTATTGAGTTCAATGCTAACGGCAACGAAGTAAAAGCGTCACTTGCAGCACCGCATACGCAAAGTGGTTACACACTTATTGGTGAATCTGCTTCCTCATCAGGTTATGGCGTTTCCTACATCAATGACGATTCAGGCCGTCGTGCAGAATGGTCAATTCGCCAAGCTCAAGGGCCACAAACCATATACTACAAAGCCCAGTTCTTAGTAGACCCTCAGGCTAAAGTCACTCCTTTACCGCCAACGGAAGACATTACGCCACCAACGCTTTCAGCACCACAAGCAGCAGCGGCAAATGCCCTTATCGAACGTGCGATGAGTCGCTCAGCCGATAATGTGACGTTTACTCGTGAGCTTATCAAAGCGCTTAATGACCCTGATAGCCAAAACTCGTCGCTACTACTGAACGATTTCAGCCGTACTGATGCACTGCATAACATTTTGCTTACCGCAGGTATACAGAGCAAAACCGTCGGTGTTATCGAACTAGAAGATGGTCGTCGACGCCAAACAATTCAACCAATGGTTCAGGTTTGGTCAGGTAAAGATTGGGTACTGTTTTCGCCAAAATCCGAACAAAAAGCAGTGAAACCCAACTTGTTAGTGTGGGACGAATCAAACGTATCCTTACTTGACCTTGTTGGTGGTAAAAATAGCCAAGTGCATTTCTCGATGATTAAGCAAGAAATGACACCACAACAAGCTACAAACAACAAAATAGAAGCAGATGGATTACTGAATATTTCAATTCATAGCCTACCTTTGGAAGAGCAAGCGATGTTCAAAACCATCATGCTCATCCCTATTGGTGCTCTGATCGTTGTGTTCTTGCGTGTGATTATCGGCCTGAAAACATCCGGTACCTTCATGCCTGTGTTGATTGCCGTTGCTTTTGTTCAAACTCAACTATTAACGGGTATTGTCGGTTTCTTGCTAATTGTAGGTACAGGCTTGATTATTCGAAGCTATTTGTCTAGGTTGAACTTATTGCTGGTAGCAAGGATATCTGCGGTCATTATTACCGTTATTATGATCATCTCGGTGTTCACCGTTGTTGCGTTTAAAATGGGCTTAACAGAAGGCCTAACAATTACCTTCTTCCCTATGATCATCTTGTCTTGGACGATTGAACGTATGTCAATCCTATGGGAAGAAGAAGGTGCGAAGGAAGTTGCTCTGCAAGGTGGTGGTTCATTGCTGACAGCGGTATTAGTTTACCTTGCAATGACGAACTCATACATTCAACACTTAACCTTTAACTTCATTGGTCTACAGTTGATTGTTCTGGCCGGTATTCTATTACTAGGTACTTACACAGGTTACCGCCTCACTGAGCTACGACGCTTCAAACCACTAGCGGAGGACTAAACGATGTTCGAAAGTTTTACTTCGCCGTCTAAGCTTCGCCATAAAGGCATTATGGGGATGAACAAGCGTAACCACAGCTATATTGGCCGTTACAATGATCGTTCTAAATACCCACTTGTCGATGACAAGCTAAAGACCAAAATTATTGCACAGGCAGCAGGAGCAACAGTTCCTGCCCTGATCGGTGTCATTCATAACCAAGCTGAAGTTAAGACTATCCACAAAATGGTTGAGAACTGGCCTGGTTTTGTAATCAAACCTGCACAAGGTAGTGGCGGTAAAGGCATTCTGGTTGTTACGTCTCACAAAAACGGGGTATATACCAAACCCTCCGGCTCTACAATTGGTAGGGATGAGGTCGAGCGTCACATTAGTAATGCGCTTGCTGGCCTTTTCTCTCTTGGTGGTAAAAATGACGTTGCTGTGGTTGAAAACTTAATCAAGTTTGATGACTGTTTTGATGGCTTCAGTTATGAAGGCGTACCAGATGTTCGGATCATCGTATTTAAAGGTTATCCAGTTATGGCGATGATGCGCTGTTCTACAGCGGCTTCCGACGGCAAAGCAAACCTTCACCAAGGTGCGGTAGGAGTAGGCATTGACATCGCGACAGGTAAAGCCGTCAGAGCGGTGCAGTTCGATCATCCAGTTACTCATCACCCTGATACAGGTAAAGACCTTTCGACCCTTCAAGTACCGCATTGGGAGCGCTTGCTGGAGCTTGCGTCAAGTGCCTGGGAAATGACAGGTTTGGGATACATGGGTACGGATATGGTGCTGGATAAAGATGAAGGACCTATGGTTTTAGAGCTTAACGCTCGCCCTGGTCTGGCAATCCAAATCGCTAATGGTGCAGGCTTGCTTCCTCGTTTGAAACACATAGAGAGCCTTGGCACACCTGCTGAGTATCCAAAACCGATTGAACGCGTCGCTTACGCGGCAGAGCAGTTCGGTGTGAAGCCGTTGTTCTAACCCTCCGACATAATGTTCGTTATTACTCGCCAGTAATTGTCATGATTACTGGCGTTTTTGTTCCCGCATCCAAAAACCTTGCACTTGCTCTCCTTATTAAACACATCCTTCTCATATATAAGTTGAATCAATGATCGAGCTAACAAAATCAACATAGATCGTTTCTGTTCTACTTTGCCTTTTGAGTATGATGAGAGCTCCCCTTACTCAACTTGAGAGGTTGGGAAATGCTAATAAAAGAAACAAATAATGATGAACCAGAGCTTGAAGAACAAGAGAGCTTAGACCAACACCTACAGCGCTTGTCTGAGCTTTCTGTCCAAGCACTTGAAGAGCTTGCTGAAATGATCGAAGTCAGGGACGATATTCCAGAGGAATAAACGTCGCTTCCTCATTAAGTTCCGCTAATAAGCCGAGACTGCCGTCCTACAGTCTCGGCTTATCTTATGTAGTTCGAAGCCTACCTCGCTAACAGATACAAAAACGCCCGCGTTCATGCGGGCGTTTTATTAGATTCGGAGTTTACGATTCAAACTCTTCAATCATCTCTTGCGCTTCAGTCTTAGGCTTATCCGTTTGACCAAAACCACGCAAGCCAACCACGTGTACGTGTTCGTGGTCTTTAAACACCTTACGCACCAGTTTGTAGGTCGTACCTTTCTCTGGGCTGATGTTTTCTGGTGCCGCGATAAGAAGCTGCATATCCAGACGGTCACACAATTCGAACAATGTCGCGATCGATTTCGCATCCAGACGCGCTGCTTCATCCAAGAAGAGCAAACGACAAGGCACAATGTCTTTGCTGCGTAGACGACGAGACTCTTCTTCCCAGCTTTGTACTACCATCAATAGGATTGACTGACCGGTACCGATCGCTTCACCTGTTGATAGTGCGCCAGACTCGGCCTGTAGCCAACCATCTGTACCACGGTTCACTTCTACACTTAGCTCTAGGTAGTTACGGTAATCCAGTAGCTCTTCACCCAGAACCTGAGGAGAACGTTGACCCATATCGATATGTGGGTTCACACGTTGGAACAGCTTCGCCATTGCTTCGGAGAAAGTAAAGCGAGTCGATTCAAACAGGTCTTTGTGCTGCTCTTGCTGTGTCGCTAGACCGTTCAGTAGCACTTCGTGACTTTCGCGGATCTTCACGTTTAGACGTACGCCTTTCACCTGGCCAAACGAAATGTTCGACAAGCCTTGGTTCAGCATACGAATACGGTTTTGCTCACGCTGAATCGTCTTCTTGATGATGCTCGCTACCGACTCAGAGCTGATCGCTAGACGGTTTTCACGTTGCGTTAGCTCTTCCGTTAGACGCGCCAGCTCGACTTCCATCTCTTCGATTGCTTCAACTGGGTCATCAGTACGGATGATATCCTGACGAATACGCTCACGAAGGTGTTGGTATACAGCAATATAGAACAGAACTTTACGCTCTGGACGAGCGTTGTCTTCAGACAAACGGAGTGCATCACGCAGGTCGTCATTGTTCGCAACCGCTAGACGCAGCGCACCCAGTGATTTATCCGACATCGAACGCAGTTCATCCGCTGACATGTAAGCCAGTTCACGCTTGTGTAGACGACGCTCAACATCGTTCTCACGCGCCAGACGAAGCACTGAACACCAGCCGGCTTTCGCAGCAACCACGAACGTACGCAGCTCAACGTATTCTTTCTGAACTTTCTTCAGACGTTTTGCCAAGCCTTTCATCTCTAGTTCAGTAGAGGTGATCGTGCGCTCGTATTCGCTCTTACGGCTGCGAGACGTGTGTAGACGCTCGTGCAATTCGTCACGACGACGCATTGCGCGCTCTTCTGCACCTTCGTCAGCGTTCACGCCAAACTCTTGAAGTTCTTGTTTGAACTCTTGAACCGTTTCCAGTTTCGCTTGGTGTGAACTCTTCAGAGAAGCCAATACTTGGTTGTATTGGTTCATTTGGCCTTGCGACTGTTTCAACTCTTCACGAGAGCGTGTACGCATTTGTTCAGCTTGAACCAGTTTTGCTTTTAGCTGCTCACTCAGTTCGCTGCTCTTGTTCAGTAGGTCTACTGAATCAGAGTAAGCGAAGTAGTGGCGGCGTTCAACGAGATCTGAAAGTGCAAAGATTTGCTTCTTAAGATCTTGTAGCTGCTCGTCTGCCGCTTTGTATTCTGCTTCTAGTGCATTGAATTGCTCGGGGTCAGCATCAAGCGCAGACGCAATATTCTCTAATTGCCCGACGGCTTTTGCATGGTTGCTTAAGAAGTTCTTCGCCTCTGCAAGCTGAGCGATTTTCTCTTCTAGCTCATCAAAACGCGCTTGCAATGACTCATCTTCAACAAGCACCATGTGTGACGCTAGCTTGTCCAGAGAAGACAACGCTTGCTTGCTGGTTTGAAGCTGAGAACGTTGTTGTTGCTCTTTCGCATCCAGATCCGCCAGCACACGAGCAATTTGGTTACGCTTATCACGAATAGTTGCCAGTGCTTGTTCTGGATCGGCGTCAAAAGCAACCTGAATGTGGTTAGACACAAATAAGTTAAACGCTTGGTACAAGCGCTGCATTTTCTGAGAATCAAACGCCGCTTTTGCGTGTTTCTCTACCACTTCTTCTCGTTCGTTACGCAGCAACTCTAGACGCTGCTCACGTGCCGCGCGGCCAAACAATGGGATCTCAGGCAAGCGAGAGTAACGCATTTGGCGATCGTTCATACGAACGCAAACCGCGCCCTCTAACTCTTCTGCATCGAACGAGCTGTCATCAAAGGCATCGATGTCACCTTCAATGATGTACAAGTCTTCTGGACAGTCGTCTAGCTCTACCAGTTTTTCTTCGATGCCTGACAAGTCAGAAACAACGATAGCGTGACGAGCCGGACCGTACATCGCACTGAAGTAAGGCGCGTCATCAATCGTGATGTCATCGTAGATCTCAGACAGCAATACACCGCCCAGCGTATCTGCCAAACCTTTCAGGCGAGGGTCATTTGAACCACCAGGAGAAGCAAGACGCTCAATCTCAGAGTCTAGCTGGCTACGGCGCTCAGCAAGCTTATCTTTAGCTAAAGACAGCTCCCTTTCTTGTTCAAGGACAACTTGCATGTGGTTCATTACCGCATGGCGATCCTCAAGCTCTTCACCGCTCTGCTCTCTCAGTTTCTCTAGCGCATCGTTCGCCGCAATCCAAGCTGGTGCTATTGCTTCAAGCTTACTGATTTCTGCCACCGCGTTTTGCTCTAGACGGCGCTGTTCACCACGCTGATCACGAACTTCTTCTTGAGCTATCTCTAGTGATTCGATTTGCGTCGCATGACGTTCACGTTCTTGTTCAAACGTAACCTCATCGGTTAGTTCAACGTGATATTGCTTTTTGTATTCAGCAACCAGTTCACGTGCTTGACGCTGCTGGTTAAGGCTGCGTTCGAGATCACGGTGTTGTGCTCGCCATTGCTGTTCGTTTTGTGCGATTTGTTGTGACTCACGCGCTTTCGCAATTGCGGTTTTCGCATGTTCAGACGCGTCTTTGCGCTCAACTTGACCAACGATGCTTTGTACCAGTTTAAGCGCGGTTTCAAACTGCTCTGCCGCTGCAGAAGACATGTCCAGCTTGTGCTTAACCGATAGCAACGCATTGGTGCTTTCTGATTCTTTGTTCTTAAGCTCAGAAACAAGCGCTTGTGCCGATTCTGCCGTTAGGCTGTCATCGCCAAGTAGTTGCTTCGCTTTCTCCAGCGCTTGAACCGCTTGTTGGTATTGAAGTGCACGAGTTTGCTGAACGTCAAGTGCTTGTTGGTAGTCAGCCAGTTGCGTCTTAAGGCTATCCACCTCTTCTTCCGCAACGGTCGCCTGCTCTTCCACCATCAGCACGCGTTCTTGCGCTTCTTCCACTACCATCATTTGTTCTTCAAGACGCTCACTCAGCTCTTCAAGATCTTCTTGGTAGCGTTCGATCTTCTCTTGCTGACGCAGTGCGTTTTGCACCAGTTGCAAGTGGTCCGAAGCCGCTTGGTAATCTTGCTCTAGCGCAGATTCCGACTCGATCAGTAGCTCTAGCTCTTCTTGAACGCGGTTAAGCAGGTTGTTTTGCTCAACGAGAGTTTCACGAGAACCGAACAACTCTGAACGCAATGACAGCGTTTTATCCAGCTTGTTACGACGATCGTTCGCGTGACGCATGTAGTCCGCAGCCACATAGTTGGTCGACTCAGTGATCAAGTGCTTGAACAAGTCACGGTCTGCTTGCGTGGTTTTGATCGCTTCTAGAGTCATGCGGTTTTCACGCAGTGCTGATTCCATATCTTGGAATGCTTTCTTCACGCCGCCGTTTTGTGGCAGAAGGTAGTCACGTAGCGAGCGTGTAATTGCACTTGAGATACCACCGTAAAGCGATGCTTCGATCAGGCGGTAGAATTTAGAACGGTCACCAGAGTTACGTAGTTTCTTCGGAATCACACCGAATTCAAACATTTGCGCGTGGTAATCCACGATAGAAGAGAACGCTTTAAATTGAACGCCTTCAAATTCTGCGATCGATTCTTTTACTTCGTTGATTTGACGTACACGAGCTTGAGTCGCTGATACGCTTTCAATCAAGATATCCGTTGGTTTCACATGGCTTGGAAGACCTTGGATAACAAACGGTTTGATGTCTACTTTCTTATCACGACCCGCAACTTGCTGCAGTTTTACTGCGAACAATAGGCGTTGGTTACGTGAGTTCACCACGTCTAGCGCCGCATAACATGCGCCCGGCTGTAGCTTACCGTACAAACCTTTGTCGCGAGACGACTGGCTGCTGCCTGCTTCTGTCGTGTTACGGAAGTGCAGTAGCGTTTGGTCAGGAATCAATGCGGTGATGAACGCCGCCATTGTGGTTGATTTACCTGCACCGTTACCACCTGAGAGCGTGGTGACCAGACCATCGATGTCAAACGTACGGGCAAAGAAGCCGTTCCAGTTGACCATGGTCAGCGATTGGTATTTACCGCGTTCAATCATGCTCATGCTTCACCCTCTTCTGTTGTTTCTTCTTGGGCTTGGTCGTCTTGATCTTCTTCAGACAATAGGCTGCCTTGGCTTGGCTCTTTGGTGTGCACTACCGCTTCACCATCACGGATCAGACGCAGTTGCGCTTCACGCATGTCATCGCCAATACGTACATCGGCACCAAAGCGGAATACTGCTTCACTGATGCTGAATTTACCGGTTTCACCGATGTTGATGATCATGCCTAGGCGGCGTAGACGACGAAGTGACGTACGAACTTTTTCAAACAGCTTTTCTTTATCAAGGTCAGAACCAGTCGCACGGTTCGTCACTAGCTTCATCAGCTTGTTTTCATCTGCTAGAGCAAGCAGTTCGTCGTACAGCTCTTGGTTAGTGAAGATACCTTCGTGCGCAAGACGCTCTGGGCTTAGGTAAAGGAAACACAGAACCTTACCCACCAGCATATCCAGTTCAGAAAGGACACTACGGCCAATCAGAGATGTTGAACGTGGACGAAGGTAGAAGAAACCTTCTGGTGCTTTCACCAATTCGGTGTTGTAGCGTTGGTAGAAAGAAGAAAGCTCAAGTTCGAAATCCGACAACAACGCGTGGTTGTCTAGATCTTCACTTGAGATATGACGCCCTGCTCGAAGCATGCTGTCTAGCGCTGGGAACAGAGGGTTAGAAATTGCTTTTGCCAGATTCTCTGACATGTATTCATTAGTATCGGTCGATGACATTCGCTTGTACCTTTGCCCCAAATTCGTTGATTGCTTTCCAGTCTGGCTGAACAGCTTGGTAGTCGGATTCTGAATAACCCAGACGTACCGCCTGATCAACGACAATGCGAGCTAAATCAAAGTGATGAGTGTATGGGTGCTGTGCAAGGTAATCTCGCAAAACCACGCTCAAGTCGATTGGTGTGCCTTGATCTTTATGCGCTTTCAGCATGTCACCAATTCGCTCTGCCAACTCATCATTGACTTGTTGAAACTCTTCGTATTCTACTTCCATCGGAACTTGACCCGTCACCTCGTCATCACGCAGTACCAGGGCTTCATCACGAAGGTCAGAAAGCCTTTCCGCATCTGCATAAGTCAGATACCAAGGCGCATCGAAGTAATCTTTGACGGATTGACGCAGACGCGAGCTAAACGCACGGTTCTTATCCATATCAATGGCAGTACGGATAAACTTGTGTACGTGTCGGTCGTAACCAATCCAAAGGTCGATCGCTTGCTGGCCCCAGCTTGTGATTCGGTCCAGCTTCATTTGCAGACCAAATAAGGCTTCTTCGATGAACTCAAGCTCAGGATCGCCGTAAACAATTTCTTGAATATCTAGGATCTGAGTTTGCAGTTCATCACTGGCAGCTTGCAGCGTATCTTGAAGTTCACGCAACGTGCTCGACGTTTCTGACAGTAGCGCTTCACAGTTGTTGATCGCTTCACGCCAGTCTTTGTTAAGCAGATCAGCAATCTGTTGTTTTACAGACTGTTGCTGCTCATCCATCACACGTTGGTTAAGGTCGATTTGATCGAAGATCTCGCCTACAGAATATTTCAAAATCCCGTACACGTTTTTCTTCCAGTGGCCCGGAGTGCCACCCTTTTGTGCCGCTTCAATCGCTTTCGCCATTTCATCCGCTACCATGGATAGCTGGATAGATAGACGCAGTTTTGAGAACTCACGATGACGCACGTAGTAGTCGGTTATTCCTATCGCTAATGGCGACAAGCGGTAAATGCTCGCTCCGTCAGTAATCTCACTGACAAAACGGCTCATAAGACGCTGCTTAACCATCTCGTTGATCGCATTGTTCGCACGAAAAGCGGAGGCTTCGCCGGTCTCATCAAATAGTCGAGTGACGATGGCAAATGCATCATGCAGTTCACCTTCACCCAGTTCTTCATCGAACCTTTCATTACTCAGTACGGCAATGGCTATCAAAAATGCCAATCGCTCTGTGGTCAGGTTCAACGAGAAATCGTGCTGCTTAACCCAGCCAACCAGCTCATCGATTGGTTGCTCTGCAGCATTGAGAGTCATCTCACTCATTGTTATTCCTGTTTATCGTTCTTTTTAGCCCACACATGAATGTAGCGGCCTAATGAGAGGTATGGCTCTTGTCGACAAAGTTGTTTTTCTAGCGCCAACACATCTTCAAACTCGTAATCACCCATGTATTCCATATTGCCTATGTAATCACTAAATGAGCGAATACCAGATTTGCAACAAATATTAAAACCTGAATTTTCTATCCACTGGTAGACTTCTTCAGGTTTTAAGCCTTTTTGCGGCTGTAGTTTAAATCTTTTTCGGTGAGGCATGCCGTCTAATATATGAGGAATGTTGCCACAAACCACGTTTTTATAGACTAAACCGTGGTGGTTGTAGAACATGACTGATGCGATGCCTCCCGGTTTTACTTGTTCTAGAACTGTTTCAAGTGCGGCCTTAGGATCAACCAGCCACTCCATCACAGCGTGGAACATAACCAGATCGACCTGTCCATCCATATGTTCACCGATGGATTGGACAGGCGAATGAATCAGGCGATACTGCTCAAGCAAACCGTTTTTTTCAATATCCTGCTTAGCCAACTGCAGCATTTCCGAAGATAGATCACATAAAGCGATTCGATGTCCGAGCTTAGCAAGCTTTTGCGACATTTGTGCCAAACCACCACCAGCGTCTAACACTTCTAGGGGTTGCTGGTCAGCATCTAATTCACTTAGAATCTGTAGAAAATCTTCCCACACAATGATTTGGCGGATCTCCCCTTTATCGGAGCCGTAAATATTTTTTGCAAATTTGTGGGCGATATCGTCGAAATTGCGGTCTTCTGTCACTTCTGCTGAGTTATCATAACGGATTGTGCCGCTATTCTGGCACAAGGAAAGCAGGAATAAAGAGGGATACCCTCATTTTTATTATCAATTGATGTTTTTTCGGACTATTTATGTATGTTTGAGCTGAAAAAAGTAGTGTCAGCCATGCTTATGCCCCTTCCGGCATTGCTGCTGATAGGCTTGTTGGGTCTTGCTCTCATTAGTTTTACTACAAAACGTAAAACTGGCTGCTTCGTTGTTCTATTCTCTTTTGTTGGCATTTTTCTTGTTGCCTTCCAACCTGTTTCAACCAAGCTTCTTATGCCGTTAGAGCGAGAGCATAAAGCCTTTTTGCCAGTTTCTGGCACCATCGACTACGTGATGGTTTTAGGGAATGGTCATGTTATCGATGACGAAATTCCACCCACCTCGCAGTTAAGCCGTGCAGCATTAATGCGCTTAACTGAGGGCATTCGTATTTTAAGAATGTATCCAGGCGCGAAATTAATCTTATCCGGCTATGCTGGCGGATCTGAAATTAGCCACGCGCGAATGATGGCGAACGTTGCCCTTGCGTTGGGAGTCGCGAAATCCGATATCATTTTATTAGAAGATGCGAAAGATACGTGGGAAGAGGCGCGTCAAGCGGCTGCATTCGTTCAACAAAAGGAGATTGTGTTAGTCACTTCTGCGAGTCACATGAGCCGTGCATTGTATGAGTTCAACGCAGCAGGCATTAAACCAATCCCAGCCCCGACCAACTTCTTAGCTATTAGCGAGATAAGTCAACCTTGGGATAAATACTCACCTAAAGCGCGTTACTTAGAACAAACAGAGCTTTATTGGCATGAGTACTTGGGCAGTATTTGGCAAAGGTTGCGTGATACTGTCGGCCAAACACCAATGGTTGAAGCAAACTAGTATTATCTTGAAGCCACAAAAAAGGAGAGCCGAAGCTCTCCTTTTCTTTTTACGATTGAGTTATGTTCAAACTAGTCACCAGCAAACATATAGCCTTCGCCGTGCACCGTTACAAAAATCTGTGGGTTCTTAGGATCGAACTCCATTTTTGCGCGCATACGTCGAATAAGAACATCAATGGTGCGGTCATTCGGCGCATCCACTCGATGGCTAATCATGTTCAAAATACGCTCACGACTTAACACCTGGTTAGGGTAAGACGATAATGCCACCAAAAGTTCATACTCTGCTTTAGTTAGTTTTACTGGCTCACCGTTGCGGCTAAGTGCGCGACGTTGAATGTCGAATGTCCACTCCCCAAAGCGCACAATGTGCTCTTCACTGGTTTCATTCGCTTTCGAGCTGCCACTACGCGCTGCTGAAATACGCCACAGCAAGTTTTTAACGCGAACTAACAGCTCTCTCAGTTCAAAAGGTTTTGTCACATAATCGTCAGCACCCATTTCTAGGCCTACGATTTTATCAATGCTATCCGTGCGTCCTGTTACTAATATGATACCAATATCCGATTGGCTACGTAACTCACGAGTAAGCATCAGGCCGTCTTCACCAGGCAGGTTAATATCCAGCATGATCAGGTCTACATCGCCCGCTTGCAAAACTTCACGCATTTCTGCGCCACTCTCTGCTTCGCTGACTTGGTAGCCCTCATTTTGGAAATATCCCGCAAGCTTACTACGAGTTACAACATCATCTTCTACGACTAATACGTGATAGCTCATTTACACCACTTTTCTGTCTTCTTATTATCCAAGACGTATTCTATTCATAACTAGTAACATTTCTAGTCATAGATACATTAAAACGCAAGATTTAGCGTTTTTATTGATTCAAAACAAGCTTGCCCATTGCTATTAATAAACGGTCATTTTTGACCATAAAACATAACAATTATAGTTACTGCTATTCATTTTAATTGATTACACTTAGGGGATATCCCTAATTGACTTTGTGATGCATGACTTGAAGCATCATTCAGGAGCCCAAAATGCAAGAAGTGAAAGCTTTTAATGAAAAACGCGCTGAAATTTACTGGTGGTTTTCGAGCTTGTTCGCAAAAGAACTAACAGAGAAAGAATTGGAAGCCTATCACAGTGTTGAAATTCGCAGTTTTCTCGCAGGTTTAGGTGAAAATGAGTCGCTGAAACCAGCTGTTGATAGCCTAGTTGATGCATTGAATCGGTTACAAGATCGTGAAGATGCACAACTAGAGCTTGCAGCTGACTTTTGTGAACTGTTTTTGAAGACAGAAAAATACGGCGCTCTTCCTTACGCATCCATGTACATTGGTGAATCAGGTTTACTGAATGACAAGCCAGCTGAGGAAATGGAAAAGTTGATGGCTGAATTTGGCGTTCAAGTAGACGAAAACCTAAAGGAACCTGCGGATCACTTAGCCGTTGAGCTCGACTTTCTCGGGAACATGATTATCCGCTCAAACGAGCTTGAACAAGAAAAACACATGGAAGAAGCCTTCGTTAAACAAAACGACTTTATCCAGCAACAATTGATGTCTTGGTTACCTCAGTTTTCAGACAAATGTAAAAAATTCGATGAATTTGGATTTTACTCAAGTATCGCGAAACTATTAGTTGCATTTTGTAAACTAGACAGCGCCTACCTTCTTGGTGAATAATTGCCGCCTATTTTTAGGGAGCCTGCCTATCGGGCTTCCTGTATGCCTGAAAGTGACCGATTGTAAGTAACTTGGGTATAATATTCGTTTGCCTTAACTTAGCGCAAAGACGCTTGGTTATTTAGCAGTCAAAATGTGACTTCAAATACACAAATCTCTTGCTGAAAACATTGCTAGTCAGTCCACATAGGGCTAAAATGTGAGCGCAAACGATTAAATATGATTTATATGTAAACCGCTGAAATATAGCGGTTTTTGTGTTTTCTTAACAGGTTGATGGCAATTTCTCATCAGATAGAAAAAGATAAAATTCATCGACCGATGCTGCTACGCACCCTTTTGTCGCACTTGGATCAACCGCTGCCGAGACACTTAGCGCCAATTTTAGATTGCTAGGTGTGAAACCATTAGAGCATCAGGTACATCCAATACGACATATTTCAGTAGCTCGATACAGGACACCATTTATGGCCACGATAAAAGACGTTGCTCGCTTAGCCGGCGTTTCCACTACGACAGTTTCGCACGTTATCAATAAAACGCGTTTCGTTGCAGAAGCAACGCAAGAAAAAGTAATGAAAGCCGTTGACGAGCTGAATTACGCGCCAAGTGCCGTTGCACGCAGCCTAAAATGCAACTCAACTCGTACTATTGGCATGTTAGTAACGCAGTCAACCAACCTATTCTTCTCAGAAGTGATTGACGGGGTTGAGAGCTACTGTTACCGCCAAGGCTATACTCTGATTTTATGTAACACAGGCGGGATTTACGAAAAACAACGCGATTACATTCGTATGCTGGCTGAAAAGCGCGTTGATGGCATCCTAGTGATGTGTTCTGACTTAACCGAAGAACTAAAAGAGATGCTTGACCGTCATGCGGACATTCCTAAAGTGGTCATGGATTGGGGCCCAGAGAGCTCACAAGCAGACAAGATCATGGATAACTCAGAAGAAGGTGGCTACATTGCAACCAAACATCTGATTGATAATGGTCATACGGATATCGCTTGTCTAAGCGGTCATTTTGAAAAGCTTGCTTGCCAAGAGCGCATTGCAGGTTTCCGTCGCGCAATGAGCGAAGCGAACCTAGCTGTAAATGAAGACTGGATCCTTGAAGGTAACTTTGAATGTGATACGGCCGTATTAGTTGCAGATAAAATTACCGCAATGGACAAGCGCCCGACGGCGGTATTCTGTTTTAACGACACAATGGCTCTAGGCCTAATGAGCCGCTTGCAACAAAACGGGATCAAAATTCCTGAAGATATTTCAGTGATCGGCTACGACAACATCGAGCTTGCGGAATACTTCTCTCCACCGCTAACGACTATCCACCAACCTAAACGTCGTGTTGGTAAAAATGCATTCGAAATTCTACTTGAGCGTATCAAAGATAAAGAACACGAAAAACGAATTTTCGAGATGCAACCTGAGCTTGTAATTCGAAATACTGTGAAAAAAATGAACTAAAATTCACTGTATTTAACCGTGTTAAATAAGCGCTCTACAGGGGCGCTTATTTTTTTGGAAAAATTAAGCATTCTCTAATACTTCACACCACTCTAATAACAATTGACTAACGTTAACTCCCTGTTTTATATAAATGTAATATATATTAAGAACTCCTTTTCAAAGGCCAATTTGCACCTTTCCATATGCAAAATAGAGCATTCAATCTATCATTTTTATTGAACCGAAATCACACTTTTAACGCTAAACCGTGATGTTAATTCAATATAAGAAGTATGCTCATTGTGTCACGCACAGGGCAAACCATTCGAAAGAGTGGGACGCAAAGCCTCCGGCCTGAACCATATTACGATATGGAAGGTAGCGGGGTTACCGATGGCAAGTGTGTAAGCAATGACTTTACTCTGTAATGACATTGTTTTTACGCATGTTTGCTACTCTCTCGGACCTGACTTTTGGTGGCGTAATATTAATTACACCGAGATAACAAAACATGGATAAACCGATACTCAAAGACTCTATGAAGCTATTTGAGGCACTTGGTAATATCAAGTCGCGCTCAATGTTTGGTGGCTTCGGACTATTCGCTGATGAAACAATGTTTGCACTAGTGGTAAACAATCAGCTTCATATCAGAGCAGACCAAAAAACTTCATCTGACTTCGAGAAACAAGGGCTAAAGCCTTACGTTTATAAAAAACGTGGCTTTCCAGTCGTTACAAAGTACTACGCTATTTCCAGCGATTTATGGGAATCAAGCGAACGCTTAATCGAAGTAGCGAATCAATCATTGAAAAAGGCAAAGCTTGAGAAAGAACAGCAAGCAAGTACAAAGCCTAACCGTTTGAAAGATTTGCCTAACTTACGACTGGCTACCGAGCGCATGCTAAAAAAAGCCGGCATCGAATCCGTAGAGAAGCTTGAAGAGGAAGGTGCGCTTAACGCCTATAAAGCGATAAGAGATACGCACTCTGCAACCGTCAACATTGAGTTGCTATGGGCACTAGAAGGTGCTATCAACGGCACTCATTGGAGTGTGGTACCTCAAGCTCGCCGAGATGAGTTGATGAACGGCCTCCAATAAAAGTCGGCCTAAAAACTATCTTGTAAAACCGCAGTCTAATCTGCGGTTTTTTTGTGAAATTTTTTCGGTTTTCCTACTGTCTTATTACATATATCCCAAATTGGAATCAAAATTATGAATAAGAAACTGATATTAGGTCTCATCCTACTAGCGGCTATCGTCTTTTTAGGTATTAACTTTGGCCAGTATTTAACCTTAGAGAATGCAAAAGCCCAACAAGAAGCACTAACTACATACATCGATCAGAATTTTGTATTCTCGGCTGCGATTTACTTTTTTACCTACATTGCAATTACCGCTTTTTCTATCCCAGGAGCGGCAGTAGTCACCTTACTTGGTGCAGCCTTATTTGGTTTTTGGACAAGCTTGCTACTGGTTTCTTTCGCTAGCACTATGGGGGCAACACTGGCCTTCTTGAGCAGCCGATACTTATTGCGTGACTGGGTACAAAACAAATTCGGAAATAAACTCAACGCAATTAATCAAGGTGTCGAAAAAGACGGAGCTTTTTATCTATTTTCCTTGCGTCTAATCCCTGTATTCCCTTTCTTTCTAATCAACTTACTGATGGGCTTAACGCCGATGTCTGTAGGTAGATTTTATCTCACTAGCCAAATAGGTATGCTGCCAGGCACAGCCGTATATCTGAATGCAGGTACTCAATTAGCAACAATTGAAAGCCTATCGGGCATTGTTTCACCCGCAGTATTAGCGTCTTTTGCGCTATTGGGACTATTTCCAATCATAACTAAATGGGTTATGAATAAAGTAAGGCCGACACCAAGTCAGCAAAACTCGTAATTGGTGAAGTGGGTATTTTGATGAAAATATTTATCGCTAAAAACCCAACAGAAGCACACATTGTATGTGAGCTGCTTAAAGTGGAACAAATTTACTGTGAAGTTCGTGGAGAAGGTATTTTCGGCTTAAAAGGAGAACTGCCGTTTGGTGATGATACCGATCCTTATGTGTGGCTTTTTGACACTGCACAAAAGATGAAAGCTGAAGAAATAGTAAAAGCATATCGAAAACAATCCGATAGGCATGAGTATCAAGATTGGCAATGCCCAAAATGTCATGAAATAAACGAAGGGCAATTTGGTGCATGTTGGCAATGTGGATATCAACTAGGAGAGCTATAGCGGCTCTCCTATTCAGTGGATGCACTCAGTTTTAAGCACATACAGCTTGCTGTTTAATAAACTCGATAGAGTGTTGATTGAAGTCTTCTGGACGCTCTACATTGCATACATGACCACAATTCGGGATTTCTCGTAGAATGCTGAGCTTATGTGCTGCAACCATTTCTTTGACAGGTTTAATAAACATGTAATCCCTGTCGCCCATTAAGTAAAGAGTCGGAATGGGTAACTCTCGATCTTTAAAATATTTCATTAACGGATTTACATCAGCAGCAAGAATAAACCAACGTTTAAATTCTTTTTGGCAAAGCTTCTTGGCTTCGCGAATAAAAAGGTGGCGAGATTCTCGTTGGCTTCTTTGAGGCATAACAATATAAGCGAACAGTTTGTAGAGCCACATGTACGGTAGGATATGCTTACAAAAATTACCTAATTTCACCAATATCTGAGAACGAGTGTTAAGCCTTGTGACAGCACCGCCGAGCACCATCGAACGTACGCGCTCTGATGACAATTCAGCAAGGTTTCGAACAATAATAGTACCAAGCGACATACCGACAAAATGAGCGGATTGGATCTTTAAATGGTCCAATACTTTCAAAATATCTTGGGTAACTTCCGTAAAGGTATAACGGCTAGCAATGAGCTCTTTAAGTAACTGATTTGACTTTCCATGACCTCTTAAATCGATCAGCAATAAGTTAAAGTGTTGCTTGTAAGCTTTAATTTGCTTGAACCAGATAGAAGAGCTACCACCAGCACCGTGCACAAATACAACCCACTCATTACTAGTAGGGTGCAAATAGGTTTTATGAAAAAGTAGCGGCTGGGTCATATTGAGTATCAAAAAGATCGTGCTATTGAGTAAAAAGCCATCCTACCACACTCCCCTTACTCAAGATAATAAAGGCACCTCATTCGGTGCCTTTCGTTACAATTTTAAGTCAAACTAACGCTGAGTGGTAAAGCTGCAAATAAGATTCTGCGGCCTTTTGCCAACAAAAGTCTTGTTGCATCGCGTGCAACTGTACTTTATTCACTTCAGGCTCGTTTTGAGCGTAGAGCAACAGTGCCCTTAGCATCGTTAACAACAATGCCTGCGGTGTCGGTTCGAAAAAAACAAACCCCGTTGCTTCAGATGGGTTTACATCATAATCGCTAACGCTGTCCTTTAAGCCACCAACACCGCGTACTATCGGTAATGTCCCATAAGCCATACTATAGATTTGGTTTAAGCCACATGGTTCAAACTCAGAAGGCATCAAGAAGAAATCAGAACCCGCTTCAACGATATGCGCAAGTTCATTGTCATACGCTTCTACAAAGGCAAATTTGCTAGAAAACTGCGCGGCAACCTCTCGTAACTGAGCGGCAAGAACAGGGTCTCCGGTCCCAACGACAACTAGCTGAACATCGTGCTTCAAAAAATCGGCCAAAGCAGGCAACAAGTAATGAACGCCTTTCTGCTGGGTCAAGCGACAAACCATACCGAACATAGCTACATCTTTTTCGGGCAAATTTAGTCTTTGTTGTAATGCTTTTTTACAAGCTTTCTTCCCTTGCGACATACTTTTCTGGTCGGCGCAGTAATTAACCGGCAAGTAGGTATCCGTTTCCGGATTCCAAGCGCTGTAATCACAACCATTCAAGATGCCGACTAAGTCCTGCGCACGTTGCTGAAACTCCCAAGCCATGCCGTGACTGCCAAGCTCTGTTTTTAGTTCCTCTGCGTACGTAGGGCTAACCGCGTTTATCTTATCTGCATTCATTACACCAGCTTTAAGCATCGTAATATGCGTTGCACTCACCGCAGCATCGGGAACGTTTCTACAATGAAACTCGGGCAAACACTGCACGTCTTCATAACTAAATACGCCTTTAAAGACCGCATTGTGAATTGAAATGACGCTTTTAGTATGAGCAAAAAACGGATCATTGCCATACCTGTGCTTGAGCAAAAATGGAACAAGACCTGTGTGCCAATCGTTCGCGTGTATGATATTAGGTTGAAAGGCGAGCTTGGGTAACATGTCGAGACATGCTGCACTAAAAAACGCAAAGCGCTCGCCGTTATCAGTATACGCTTGGTTGTTCTCCGCATACATTGATGGTCGATTGAAATACGGCGGACAATCAATCAGGTAAACAGGATTTTGACCTAACATGAGCCGCAAAACTCGATACTCCGTATGCGGCCATGATGTTAATTCTGTTTCTAATACAACTTCTGCGTCTGCGAGTTTATCAATACTGCTGTACGCAGGGATGGTAATTCTTACGTCTTGCTGTAGGTTTTGAAGGGCTTCCGGTAGTGCCTTGGCAACATCTGCCAAGCCACCACTTTTAATGAGGCCTTCAACCTCAGAAGCTACAAACAGAATAGATAAGTTGTTAGTAGCCAACTCGAGCTCCTTTCGGAATAACAACAATGCCCTCCTCAGACACGTGGAAGTGTTTTTTATCTTCTTGAAGATTCACACCAATCTGAGTGCCAGGAGCAATATCGGCATCCTTGTCGACAATCACACGACGTAAAACACAGCCTTCGCCAATTTTTACGTCACCAAGAAGTATACATTCGCTGATATCGCAAGCAGAAGCAATATTACTGCGAAAACCAAGCACCGACTTTTCGATTCTTGAGCCTCTAACATAGCTGCCATTACACACTAAACTATCTATTATCTGCACACGACCATTATCAGAGTCGGTAAATGTCGCAGGTGGCAATGGTGGGTAGTAGGTGTGCAATGGCCATTTACGGTTGTACAGCGAAAATGGAGCATCTTTTTCTAGCAGATCCATATGCGCTTGCCAGTACGCATCAATAGTTCCGACATCACGCCAGTACACCTCTTCTTTTTCGCCACTGATTTTGTTGGTACTGAAGTCATACACGAACACATCACCTCTAGGGAACATCTTTGGAATGATGTCCTTTCCAAAATCATGTGATGAAGCTTCATTATCCGCATCTTCGACCAACTCTGAGAACAATACCTGAGCTTCAAAAACATAGTTACCCATTGAAACTAAAGCGTAATCAGGGTCCCCAGGAATCGACTTCGGATTTGCAGGTTTTTCTTCAAAGCCAATCATACGACCTTCACTATCCACTTCGATAACCCCAAATTGCGACGCCTCTTTTAGTGGCATGCGCAATGCAGATACCGTCAGAGAAGCCTTCTTTTCTGAGTGGAAGTTCAGCATTTGTTTGATATCCATCTTATAGATATGGTCAGAGCCAAAAATACAAACTTGCTCTGGTTCCTCTAATTCCATAAAACGCAGGTTTTGATAGATCGCGTCCGCCGTCCCTTCGTACCAACGTTTACCAGTACGCATTTGAGCGGGAATAGGATCGATAAAGCGGTCTGTAATGCCGTTGATGTTCCACCCCTTTTTTAAGTGATGGAATAAAGATTGAGATTTAAATTGGGTTAGGACGTAAATGCGCATCAGATCCGCATTAACAAAATTGTTTAGAGCAAAATCGATCAATCGATAACTACCACCAAACGGTACCGAAGGTTTACTGCGAGATTCCGTTAAAGGTCTCAAACGAGAGCCTTCACCGCCAGCAAGAATCATTCCCAAAACACCAGCCATTTGTTGTTCTCCATATCGTTATAGCTTGGATTTGGTACTCGCTTGAATGAGTCATACTCGGGGAGTCAAGCGAATACATTTAGCAACCGTCTCTGAGTTTCTGTGAACTCTTACAACACGGATAAAAAAGCTACGGCACTTCCAGTATGCAACGTCCACTCTTTCCTTATTTTTTGACGCAAACAATGCACACAGTTGCACTAATTTTTGTAATAAATTATCTAAGCGGGTTCTAAATTACAATTTTTAATACGCCATTCTGTGTACCATACAGCTCTTGCGTACTCAAGACGATATCTAGATCACACATGGAAAAGCAAACGATTACATTGTGAAAACAATTTACGAACGGATTCACTACACCGCCGATTTTTTTAGCTCAATGTATAACAAATATGTGAATGCAAAATGAAAGTTACAACGAATATTTTTTACATAAAAAATACATCAGCGACTACGAAATATTGATGCTGGGATCTTCTCGCGTCAGCAAAACTCAGTCAAAGCAGCAAAGATCTATACGAACAACACAATGGCCTTTACGCAAAAACAAAACGCAAAAAAGGCAGCGATATCGCTGCCTTTTTACATCACTTAGATCGTACGTTTTTATGCTTTCGCTTTTTTACGCTTATCAGTGACTTCCCACTTACCGTCAACAAAGAGCGCTGTCCAACCACTTGGCTTACCGTTCTCTTCCGAACGAACGTAGTTCTCTTTTGTTTTGCGACTAAAGCGTACAACTGCAGGACGACCATCAGGATCTTCTTGCGGTGCGGTCGCTAGGTATTTGAACTTCTCAGGTAAACGCTCTTCAAAACGTGCCAGTTCAGCAACCAAAGGAGCACGTGTCTCGCGCGATTTCGGGAAGTTGCTTGCCGCCATAAATAGACCTGAAGCACCATCACGAAGTACGAAATACGCATCTGAGTTTTCACATGGCAACTCGGGGAAATGAACAGGATCTTCTTTCGGGGGCGCGACTTCGCCATTCTTCAAGATCTTACGAGTGTTCTTACACGTTTCGCTCGTACAATCCATGTATTTACCAAAGCGACCGTTCTTAAGCACCATATCAGAGCCACATTTGTCACATTCAACAACTGGACCATCGTAGCCTTTTACTTTGAACTCGCCGTATTCAACAAGGTAGCCTTCACAATTCGGGTTATTACCACAAACATGCATCTTACGCTTGTCATCAATCAGGTATGCGTCCATCGCTGTTTCACAGATCGGACAACGCTTTTTAGCGCGCAGAGCTGCGGTTTCAACGTCTTCTTCTAGAACGTTAATAATACCTTCTTCGTCACCCAAGTTGATGGTTGTCTTACAACGCTCTTTTGGTGGTAACGCGTAACCTGAACAGCCTAAGAACACACCTGTCGAAGCAGTACGGATGCCCATTGGACGGCTACACGTCGGACACTCGATATCCGTCATGACGATGTGATTTAACTTCATACCGCCTTCTGACTCATCTAGCTCCGCTTTTTCAAGATCGCCAGTAAAATCAGCAAAGAAGTTGTCTAACACAGCTTTCCAGTTCACTTCACCTTCAGCGATTTGGTCCAATTTCTGTTCCATACGCGCAGTAAAGTCGTAGTTCATTAAATCGTTAAAGCTGTCATCAAGGCGGTCAGTAACAATTTCACCCATTTTTTCAGCGTAGAAACGGCGCTGATCAACTTTCACGTAGCCACGATCTTGAATCGTAGAAATGATCGATGCGTAAGTCGACGGACGACCAATGCCTCGTTTCTCCAGCTCTTTAACCAGTGCTGCTTCAGTGTAGCGCGCAGGTGGCTTTGTAAAGTGCTGTTTAGGGTCAAGTGACTCTAAGCTTAGCTTATCGCCAAGTTGTACCGCTGGAAGGATTGTATCCTCGTTTTTGCCCATTGGACGCTGTACACGAGTCCAGCCGTCAAATTTAAGGATACGGCCTTTCGCTTTAAGCGTGTATTCTGCCGCTTTTACGCTAATGGTTGTTGAATCGTATTCTGCTGGCGTCATTTGACACGCTACAAACTGATTCCAAATCAAAGCGTAAAGTTTGTGCGCATCAGCATCGACACCTTGCAGGTCTTCCGCCTTAACACCCACATTTGAAGGACGGATCGCTTCGTGCGCTTCCTGTGCTCCTTCTTTGCTACCGTACGTCAATGGTTTCGCTGGTAGGTACTTATCACCAAACTCAGAACCAATAAAGTCACGTACAGCGTCCACAGCCTCGGCACTTAGGTTAGTCGAGTCAGTACGCATATAAGTGATGTAACCGGCCTCATAGAGGCGCTGAGCTAGCATCATGGTCTTTTTCACGCCGTAGCCCAGACGTGTACTTGCTGCCTGTTGAAGCGTAGAGGTGATGTAAGGTGCTGAGGGCTTGCTCTTTGTAGGGCGGTCTTCACGCTTACATACTTCGTAACTTGCATTCTCAAGTACAGACATCGCTGCTTTGGTTTCTGCCTCATTAACTGGCTTAAACGCAGAACCGTCTTTCTGAGCAACAAGCAGTTTAAAGTCCGCTTTGTCTTTCGTTTTCGTATTCGCATGAATGTCCCAGAATTCTTCTGGTACAAACGCGTTAATCTCACGCTCGCGCTCAACTAACAGTTTCACCGCAACAGACTGCACGCGACCAGCAGATAAACCACGAGCCACTTTTTTCCAAAGTAAAGGTGAAACCATAAAACCAACGACACGGTCCATGAAGCGACGTGCTTGTTGGGCATTTACACCATCCATGTTCAGCTCGCCAGGTGTCTGGAAAGCTTGTTGGATCGCGTTTTTCGTAATTTCGTTAAAAACTACACGTTTGTATCGCTCTTCATCGCCACCGATGATCTCACGAAGGTGCCATGCGATTGCTTCTCCTTCGCGGTCCAAATCGGTTGCGAGATAAACGCAATCTGCGTCTTTGGCGAGTTTTTGTAGTTCGTTGACAACTTTTTCTTTGCCTGGAAGGATTTGGTAATTCGCTTCCCAGTCATGATATGGGTTAATCCCCATCTTTTTGATCAACGCTTTGCGGTCTTTCTCTTTTTTAACGCGCGCTTTCTCTTCCGGACTCATCCCTTTAGTTGAGATGGCTGCGGCTTTTTTCTCACCAGTGCTTTGACCGGCCGTAGGCAGATCACGCACATGACCAACACTAGACTTAACAATAAAGTCTTTACCAAGGTACTTATTTATCGTCTTTGCCTTGGCTGGTGACTCCACTATAACGAGTGATTTACCCATAACTGACTCTAACGTCCTTCATAATAATGCGGGTAGAAACCTTGTTTAAAGGCCACCCGCATAATGTTCTATTTCATTGCTTCTTTTTTTACTATTGTGCGAGATGAAAAGAAGATCAACTGCTTTTTTGAAATTCAGATCCGATTGGTTGACAATTCATCGTCTTTATACTTCAAAGAGACAGGGTTCTGAAAGGTATTGAGCGGCATATCTAAACAGGCAAACTTAGCATCCGCTAATCCAATGCAATAAATTTTGTTACCCATCACAAAATAGTTTGGTTCAATGCTCTGCCATCTTCCTCCGCATCATGCTTATACTCTAAAAATTGATCTGTTTAGTCTTACTGAACGATTGACTGAATTAATCATGCAAACCCATTTTAGTTGTAGGTATACTCAGCGTTCTTAACTGAATAGAATGGTAGAAAGAATATGTCTGATAGAACGTTTATCGAAGAGTTCGACCTTCTTTTGATCGCTAACCAAATCATCCAAGAGCACGATGATTACATCGAGGGGATGCGAGCAACAAGCGTAGAAGAAAAAGAAGGTGTTTTAGTTTTTAAAGGTGAATACTTCCTTGATGACAAAGGTTTACCAACTTCAAATACGACTGCAGTATTCAATATGTTCAAATACTTAGCGCATCACCTTTCTAAGGAATTTACGCTGGTTAAATAGTATTGGGAAACAAAAAAGCCAGAGTGTTATTCACTCTGGCTTTCCTGTTTTAGGTCAGAATATTTAGCAACTTAAAGCCTTAAGTTTGTCGAAGTAGTCAGGGAACGTTTTCGACGTACACTTTGGATCGTTAATCGTCACAGGCGTATCACTAAGTGCCACCAGCGAAAAACACATCGCCATACGATGATCATCGTAAGTATCAATCGCTGCATGCTTTAACTGAGAAACAGGTTTGACGATGATGTAGTCTTCCCCTTCTTCCACTTCCGCACCAACTTTACGTAACTCAGTCGCCATAGCTGACAAACGGTCTGTTTCTTTTACACGCCAGTTATAAACGTTACGAATAGCGGTAGTGCCTTCGGCAAATAACGCTGTTGTCGCGATGGTCATTGCAGCATCAGGGATATGGTTGTAATCCATATCAATGCCTTTTAATTGACCAACACGTGAAATTACGTAGTCATCACCCCATTCAATTTCTGCACCCATTTTTTCAAGCGCATCAGCAAATTGAATATCACCTTGAATGCTGTTTTTACCGATACCCGTTACTTTAACTTCTCCACCTTTGATGGCTGCCGCCGCCAAGAAGTAAGAAGCAGAAGACGCGTCACCTTCAACCAAGAAATCACCTGGAGCGATGTATTGCTGACCGGCTGGAATCACAAACTCTTGATAGTCGTTGTTGATCACATCGACTCCAAACTGCTTCATGATATGCAGGGTGATATCGATATAAGGCTTAGAAACCAAATCGCCTTCGATGTTGATGCGAATTTCACCTTCAGCCAATGGCGCAGACATTAAGAAAGCGGTCAAGAACTGACTTGAAATGGACCCATCGATAGAAACTGTACCTGCTTTTAGGCCAGTACCAATTATTTTGAGAGGCGGAAAGTTCTCGTTTTCCATGTACTCAACGTTCGCACCAGCATCTTTCAGTGCCGTGACAAGGTGACCAATTGGACGCTCTTTCATACGAGGTTCGCCCGTCAGTACATACTCCCCTTCTCCAAGACAAAGAGCCGCAGCTAATGGTCGCATCGCAGTGCCAGCATTGCCGAGAAATAACTCTACCGGCTCTGAGACAGAAAACGGACGCCCAAGGCCGTCAACGAGACATTCTGTTTTATCTTCGGAAAGTTGGTATTGAACGCCTAGTTTAGTCAGCGCATTCAGCATATGACGAATATCATCACTGTCGAGGAGATTAGTAAGGCGAGTTCTGCCTTTAGCAAGAGCAGCAAGTAAAAGAGCTCGATTAGAAACACTTTTAGAGCCAGGAAGGTTCACTTCCCCTTGAATTTTATTGATAGGTTGTAACGTTAGGCTTTCCATTAAAAGTTGATAATCCTTTGTGCCCTCAACATACGATTTTTTATGAGGGCTAAACAATTCTTCGTGAATTCAGACTACCCAAAAAAACACGACAAAACCAGAGTAAATCGGCGCTAATTTATGAATATCCTCAAGCAGCCTAAAGATACAGAATTAAAGGCATTGCCAGCGATGTAAATCAGAGCGAAAGAAGCACGGCGAAACAGCAAACTATTTCGACTTTATTTGACTATAAGCCAGCCCGACTGTACATGCCTGATTAGGCTTCGTTAGACTAAAACAACCTAGGGTTAATAAGTGATATCAACCCTGACTCCATCATCAAAATATAAAATACGAACTTCATCCCCTCGACTAAATAACATATTTTTATCAACATCTTGGATGACATTAATTAGCTTATCACCCTTCACTTTGATGAGTAGCTCAACTAACTTATATTCAACCGTGTATTGGTAATTACTTTGGTTTTGAGCAACTGCGGCACCAGCAAGCGCACCCACTGCCGTCGCGACTTCTCTTCCCGTACCGCCACCAAATTGATTACCGACTAAACCACCGATAGTGGCACCAAGTAGTGTCTTCCAACCGTTACTTTTCGATTGAACAACCTCTTGTTGAGTAATATAACGGACAGAGTCAATCTTCCCGTAAACTACTTCATTAACTGGCTTGGCAACATTTCTTTCATAGGCTGCGTTGGCGACAAGTGGTAAAAACAGTATGATCCCAAGCCATACTTTTACGATATTTCTTAACCAGGTCATCATAAACTCCTCTGACTCCAATGTTGGTAACGACTTCTTATGGCTATTTATTTAACTGAACTCGATGAAACGTTCAACTTTCCCTCACCCTATAAAGCACTCAGCGACCCCAATGGCTTGCTGGCTTTTGGTGGTGACTTAAACCCCATGAGAATCCTCAATGGTTATTATCAAGGTATTTTCCCTTGGTATGGTCCTGGTGAACCTATTTTATGGTGGAGCCCTTCTCCGCGCGCTGTGTTTGACCCATTGCAGTTTAAGCCATCTAAAAGTCTCAAAAAATTTCAGCGTAAACATAACTATAAAGTAACACTCAATTTCGCGACAGAAGAAGTGATTAGACTATGTTCTTCAACACGCCCTGCAGAGGAAACATGGCTCAACGAGGAAATGCAAGCTTCCTACATTGAGTTAGCCAAACTTGGTCACTGTCACTCTGTAGAAGTATGGCATGACAACAACCTGATTGGCGGACTATATGGCATCTGCGTGGGCCAACTTTTTTGCGGGGAGTCGATGTTTAGCCTAAAAGATAACGCATCCAAAATTGCATTGTGGTACTTATGCAACCATTTGGCGTCAAAGCAAGGTCAATTAATCGATTGCCAAGTTATGAATTCTCACTTGGCATCACTTGGCGCATTTGAACTTGAGCGTGACGAATTTATGCAAAAACTACTATCTTTAAGAGAAAAGCAAACACTATTTGATGCCTATCAGCCCCAAGTTTTGCAGGATTCAGTATGAGTACGGATATACAACATATTCGAATAGGGTTGACGAATAATCACCCTTGTAGTTATTTGCCTGAACGGCAAGAGCGGGTTGCGGTGGCGCTTGATGAAAGGCTGCATACTGAAGAAAATTACCAGTTGCTCATGGCTAACGGTTTTCGTCGTAGCGGAGATACCATATATAAACCGCATTGCGAGCATTGCACCGCTTGCCAGCCAATTCGAGTCTCGATTCCAGACGTTAGATTATCAAAAAGTCAGAAGAGGCTGCTTAATAAAGCACAGTCTTTACGCTGGGAAATGAAACCTGAAATGGATGAGGAATGGTTTGAGCTTTACAGTAGGTACATCTGCAAACGGCATAGAAACGGCACTATGTACCCACCAAAGCGTGATGAGTTTGCTCGATTTGCTCAAACCAGCTGGCTGACAACGTCGTTTTTACACATTTACGATGAATCAGATCAATTGCTCGCCATTGCGGTGACAGATTTGATGCCACAATGCTCGAGTGCTTTTTATACTTTCTTTGACCCTGACTACGAGTTATCTCTTGGCACGTTAGCAGTGCTTTATCAAATTAAATACTGCCAAGAAAACAAACAACAGTGGCTATATTTGGGATATCAGATTGATGAGTGCCCAGCAATGAGCTACAAAACACGCTTTCAACGCCACCA
Source organism: Vibrio sp. Vb2880 (assembly GCF_033337975.1). Lineage (NCBI taxonomy): Bacteria > Pseudomonadati > Pseudomonadota > Gammaproteobacteria > Vibrionales > Vibrionaceae > Vibrio > Vibrio sp. Vb2880. Next base: position 83,269 of record NZ_JAWORT010000004.1, on the reverse strand, counting down.
AAGGCTAGTAAATCAGCGTTGGCGAGGGTAGAATACGCCTCAACTTTACATAATTACTATTTAGCGGCAGAATATAGCCCGCTAATATTGCCTAATTTCTAAAGAGGATTAAATGGCTAAAGAAGACGTAATCGAGATGCAAGGCACAGTCCTTGACACTCTACCAAACACTATGTTCCGTGTTGAACTTGAAAACGGTCACGTTGTGACTGCTCACATCTCTGGCAAGATGCGTAAGAACTACATCCGTATCCTAACGGGTGACAAAGTAACTGTAGAGATGACTCCATACGACCTGTCAAAAGGCCGCATCGTCTTCCGCGCTCGTTAATCTCTGATTTTCGGATGCAATAAAAAACGGAGCAAGCTGCTCCGTTTTTTATTGCATAATTTTTTCCGATTTAGTTCAGATAAAAAAGCGCACGATCTTCTCGTACGCTTTTGCGTTTGTTACCGACTAACGATTAATGCATCGCTGTCTCTTTCTCACTTAAGTATTCAAACTCAAGCGTATCGTTGACCAGCGTTACCTTCACTGTACCGCCGTCAACTAAAGATCCGAACAACAGTTCGTTAGCCAAAGGCTTCTTAAGCTGTTCTTGGATAACACGCCCCATTGGGCGAGCCCCCATAGCTTTGTCATAACCTTTATGTGCTAACCAATGGCGAGCGTCTTGCGATACTTCCATTGAAACGCCTCTCGCATCAAGTTGCACTTGCAGTTCGACAATGAACTTATCAACCACTTGATGGATAACGCTTTCATCAAGGCTATTAAACCAGATGATGTTATCAAGACGGTTACGGAACTCAGGAGTAAACACCTTCTTAATTTCCGCCATTGCATCGTGACTGTTGTCTTGTTGAATCAAACCAATTGATTTCTTCTCGGTTTCCGCCACTCCTGCGTTAGTTGTCATAACAAGAATGACATTACGGAAGTCTGCTTTGCGACCATTGTTGTCCGTTAGCGTACCGTTATCCATGACTTGCAACAGCAGGTTAAAGATATCAGGGTGCGCTTTTTCAATCTCATCAAGTAATACGACTGAATGTGGGTGCTTAATAACAGCATCAGTTAGCAAACCACCTTGGTCATAACCGACATAACCAGGAGGCGCACCAATTAAGCGACTTACGGAGTGACGCTCACCATACTCAGACATATCAAAACGAAGTAGCTCGATACCTAGAAGCTTAGATAACTGCACCGTCACCTCTGTTTTACCAACCCCTGTTGGGCCTGCAAACAAGAATGAACCAACAGGTTTGTTGTCTACACCCAAACCTGCACGTGTCAGCTTGATCGCCTCGGACAATGCATCAATCGCATTATCTTGACCAAATACCAACATCTTCATTTTGCTATCTAAGTTTTTCAAAATGTCTTTATCTGAAGAAGAAACCGACTTCTCTGGAATTCGCGCCATTTTGGCAACCATTGATTCGATATCAGCCACTCCGACCGTTTTTTTACGACGGCTTGCAGGAGCAAGACGACTACGAGCACCAGCTTCATCAATGACATCAATGGCCTTATCTGGTAGATGGCGTTCATTAATGTATTTAGCCGACAGTTCTACCGCGGCACGCAGTGCTTTATTGGTATAACGTACTTCATGGTGAGCTTCGTACTTCGGCTTCAAGCCCATCAAGATTTTAGTTGTATCATCCAATGAAGGCTCTACAACGTCTATCTTTTGGAAACGGCGAGACAACGCACGCTCTTTCTCGAAAATGTTGCTGTACTCTTGGTATGTCGTCGAACCAATACAACGCAACTTACCGCTACTTAAAAGAGGCTTAATAAGATTTGCTGCATCGACTTGACCACCAGATGCCGCGCCTGCACCGATGATGGTATGTATTTCATCGATGAACAAAATGGCATCTTCTTCTTTTTCAAGTTGTTTCAAAATCGCCTTGAAGCGCTTTTCAAAATCACCGCGATATTTGGTACCAGCGAGCAAAGAGCCAATATCTAGTGAATAAATCACGCTGTTTTGAATAACCTCAGGGACCTGCCCTTCGACAATTCGCCATGCAAGACCTTCCGCAATGGCTGTTTTACCAACCCCTGCCTCACCCACTAGTAGTGGATTATTCTTGCGGCGTCGACAAAGTACCTGAATAGTGCGCTCTAACTCTTTATCACGTCCAATGAGTGGGTCGATGTTTCCATCTTTAGCGACTTGATTAAGATTCGTCGCAAAGCTTTCTAGGCGTTCTTCAGAATTAGGCTCTTCAACACTTTCTGAGCTAAACGAGTCTGATGATGAATCCTCACCTGCACCTGATGCTTTAGTAATACCATGGGAGATGAAGTTAACAATATCTAATCGGGAGATGTCATTTTTCTTCAGTAAGTAAGCGGCATGCGACTCTTGCTCACTGAAGATAGCAACAAGCACGTTGGCGCCTGTTACTTCATTACGACCAGACGACTGTACATGAAAGACGGCGCGTTGTAGTACACGTTGAAAACTCAAAGTCGGCTGCGTTTCACGCGTCTCATCACTATCTGGGATAAGAGGCGTAGTTTGATCGATGAAAATATCGAGTTCGTTGCGTAAAGCGTCAAGATCCGCCTTACAAGCTAGAAGGGCTTCCTTAGCTGCATCATTTTCCAACAATGCAAGTAGGAGGTGTTCGACAGTCATAAACTCGTGGCGTTTGTCGCGCGCCCGAGCAAATGCACCGTTAAGGCTTGACTCTAGTTCTTTATTTAGCATAAGTACCTCCCGAAAAAACAACTGGGGTTGTTCGAGCAAGTCTTCTTTGTTTACGCTTGCTCCATAGTGCAAAGTAGCGGATGTTCATTTTCCCTTGCGTACATCGTAACTTGCGCTACTTTTGTTTCGGCAATTTCTGCGCTGTATGTGCCGCAGATTGCCTTTCCTTCATAGTGGACCTGAAGCATGATTTGAGTTGCTTTATCAATATCATGTGAGAAAAATCGCTCAAGCACCTCTATGACGAAATCCATAGGTGTATAGTCATCATTATTGAGTACGACATTGTACAGCTTAGGTGGCTGGACTTTCGTACTTTCTCGCTCCAGAAGATCAGAGTCCGGAGTGACCCATTCAAAATTTTTACTCATGGCAATCTAAAGATATCGTATCAAAGGGTTGATGTTTTCGACCTATAAAAACAATCTACCACAAGCGTGCAGCGCGGTGTAGTGAGTTATGGCACCGAATTCGATCTTTGATCGATAAAAGTTGCTACCTAATATAGAGACTAATGCACGTCTTGATACGGCGCAAATAAAAGATGCTTGTCGATAAGTTACACATTTTTTCTTATAAAAGAACTTTCTATTTATTGCTTTCGGACTATTGCAAACCGCCCCATCATCTTCTATCTGGATCACACTTCCTCATTGAGAATACGGTAATTATCACGAAAACTTCATTTTTTATTCAGTCAGAGGATTCTTCTACCATAAGCAACACGGACAGTATGGCTTTTTCAGTATGAACCACTTCATAGGCAAATTGACTAAACTTCTGCGTATATACGAAAAACTGTTTGCAAATTTGTTAATCTCAAAAGTGATTTGTTTTCAATTATGTTTCTGTTTGTTGCTCACTGCTATTGACTGTCGAAATTCATTGACTACAGTGGAAAGTGTCGATGCATAAATCATCATTTTGAAACCTCTCTTCTTTAAGTGGTTTGATGAATGTGACTTATCATTGATTTGACGTTTGTTGGCATTCGCTGACAATGGTAGTACCAAGTTAAAGGTATAACTTGGTTGCAGTAACAACATCAGTAAAAAATGCATGAGGGATGTAAAGCATGGCTACAGGTACAGTAAAGTGGTTTAACAATGCCAAAGGATTTGGGTTTATTTGTTCAGATGAAGAAGAGGGAGATATCTTTGCCCACTACTCAACTATCCAGATGGACGGTTATCGTACACTGAAAGCAGGCCAACAAGTCTCTTACGAGATTGAAAAAGGTCCCAAAGGCTGTCACGCGAGTAGCGTCGTGCCTCTTGAAGGCCAAGCCAAATAATTAGAGCGCTGTCGAAATATAAAAATATTGCTCTCGAAACGCCACGTTGATGTTTTGAAGAGAAAAATAAACCCGCCAAGATAGCGGGTTTCTTACTATTTAGAGCACGTGTTACAAAAGGAACACTTACAACGCACTTACAGGATAGGAAACACGCCGAAAACGACGTGTTTTTTAACACTAACTTACTTGTTAATGATTGCGTTAAAGGTTTCGCTTGGACGCATCAATTTAGAAACCAATGCATCGTCTAGTAAGTAGTAACCTCCTAGCTCACCTTTCACGCCTTGCGCATTATTTAGCTCAGCAACGATCGTTTCTTCCTGCTCAGACAGCGCTTTTGCAATTGGTGCAAATTCAGCAGCAAGATCCGCATCATCCGTTTGCTCTGAAAGCGCTTTCGCCCAGTAAAGTGCAAGATAGAAGTGGCTTCCACGGTTATCTAGCTCACCCACTTTGCGTGACGGAGATTTGTTGGTGTCTAAAAACTCACCGGTCGCTTTATCTAGTGTATCTGCTAGAACCTGAGCCTTAGGATTGTTTGTCGCTACACTTAAATGCTCTAACGACGCTGCAAGCGCTAGGAACTCGCCCAAAGAATCCCAACGAAGGTGATTCTCTTTTTCTACTTGTTGAACATGCTTAGGAGCAGAACCACCAGCGCCTGTTTCAAATAGACCACCACCATTCATCAATGGAACAATAGATAGCATCTTAGCAGACGTACCTAACTCTAGAATTGGGAACAAGTCTGTTAGGTAGTCACGAAGAACATTACCTGTAACAGAGATAGTATCTAGGCCCGCTTTCATACGCTCTAGTGAGTACTTACAAGCTTCAACAGGAGATAGGATCTTAATCTCTAGACCGTCAGTATCGTGATCTGGTAGGTAGGCGTTTACTTTCTTGATGAGTTCAGCATCGTGCGCACGGTTTTCATCTAGCCAGAATACAGCTGGAACACCTGTTGCACGTGCGCGAGTCACTGCTAGTTTAACCCAATCTTGGATTGGTGCGTCTTTAACCTGACACATACGGAAGATATCACCTTCTTCAACCGCTTGCTCTAACAGTACGTTATCTGAAGCATCAACAACGCGAACAGTACCCGCAGCGTCTAGAATGAATGTCTTGTCGTGAGAACCATACTCTTCAGCTTTCTGAGCCATTAGACCAACGTTAGGTACGCTACCCATAGTGGTTGGATCAAATGCGCCGTGCTCTTTACAGAAATCAATAACCGCTTGGTAAATACCTGCGTAGCTACGATCTGGAATCATCGCTTTGGTGTCTTTTTGTTTACCATCTGGTCCCCACATTTGACCCGAAGAGCGAAGCATTGCTGGCATAGAAGCATCTACAATAATGTCACTTGGTACATGTAAGTTTGTGATACCACGATCAGAGTCAACCATCGCAAGTTCTGGTTGAGTTTGGTAAACCGCTTGAATGGCCGCTTCAATTTCTGCTTTTTGCGCTTCAGGTAGAGACTCAATTTTTGAGTAAACATCACCGATGCCATTGTTTACATCAACGCCTAGCTCTTCAAACAGCTTACCGTACTTATCGAAAACGTCTTTGTAATAAACTTTTACTGCATGACCGAAAATGACAGGGTCAGAAACTTTCATCATCGTCGCTTTCATATGAAGAGACAGCAGCACGTCTTGTGCTTTCGCTTCAGCAATCTCTTTCTCGAAAAATTCAACCAACGCCTTCTTCTTCATTACTGAAGTATCAATGACTTCTTTATCTAGTAATGGGAACGCAGACTTAAGCTCTTTAACTGTACCATCATTACCGACAAACTCGATTTTGACCTCTGTTGCACCAGAGATAGTTGTAGACTTTTCGCTACCAAAGAAGTCATTGTCTGACATGCTCGCAACATGAGACTTAGATTCTGCTGACCATGCACCCATTGAGTGTGGGTTTTTCTTCGCGTAGTTCTTAACCGAAGTCGGAGCACGACGGTCTGAGTTACCTTCACGAAGTACTGGGTTAACCGCACTACCTTTGATTTTGTCGTAAGCCGCTTTAATCGCTTTCTCTTCGTACGTGCTCGGCTCTTCTGGGTAGTTTGGTAAATCGTAACCTTTCGCCTGAAGCTCTTTAATCGCCGCTTTAAGCTGAGGAACTGAAGCTGAAATGTTAGGTAGCTTGATGATATTTGCTTCTGGAGTTTGAGCTAGTTCACCAAGCTCAGTCAACGCATCGCCAATGCGCTGTTCTTCTTTTAGATGCTCTGGGAAGTTAGCGATAATTCGACCTGCTAGTGAAATATCACGAGTATCTACATTGATGCCAGACGATGCTGTGAATGATTGAATGATTGGTAGTAATGAATAAGTTGCTAGCGCCGGCGCTTCATCAGTGATGGTGTAGATAATTGTAGGTTTTTCTGTAGGCATGAAATTTCCCTATTTTTTAATCAACTTGTTGGCTGATCAACTCAGCGTCTGAGTTGGTTTAATTGACGCATTGCTGCACGTTAGCAGTACATGTCTCCTCACTAACGCCACATGCGGTTCGCACTCTTTGTTGTAGTTTGAAGCTCTAAGCTCTGAATCCATGAGTGCACTGATATAATTAAACAAATAACACGAATTAGTCTATCATTCTGTGCGCGTTTGTTAGTTTTAGGCGCGCAAATCATATCCGATCATGAGAAAACTTAAAACTTTCAAACACAGTTCATTTACATTTTTGCAGGGTAGTTAACATGTCATCTCGTACAGGTCAGGAAAAAGGTCGCAGTCGTAACCAGTCTAAAACGGGCCATTTTAAACACTCAGGAGCTCGCAATGGCTCGAAGACTCGTACTCAGCAAGACCGCCGCCCTAATCGCCCAACAAAAAGCCAAAAGCCAAAAGTGACCCCTAAAGATCGTAAAGTCATTATTTTCAATAAGCCTTACGATACGCTCAGTCAATTTACCGATGGCGATGGTCGCAAAACGTTAGCGGACTATATCCCAATCAAAAATGTCTATGCGGCTGGCCGATTGGACCGAGACAGCGAAGGTTTGATGGTACTCACTAACGATGGCATCTTGCAGGCGAAGTTAACGCAGCCAAAGTCAAAATCGCCGAAGACTTATTGGGTTCAAGTTGATGGCGCTCCTCAGGAGCAAGATCTTGAAAAATTGAGAAAGGGAGTAGAGCTAAAAGATGGTATGACTCTACCGGCCGAAGTTGAAGTAATTCCAGAACCACAAGTCTGGGACAGAACCCCTCCGGTCCGTTTTCGAGCAAATATCCCTACAACTTGGTTAGCCATTACCATTATTGAAGGAAGAAATCGTCAGGTACGTCGCATGACTGCGCACATTGGCTTCCCTACTTTGCGCCTCATTCGTCATTCGATGGGTGATATCGTCCTTAACGACCTAATGCCTGGTGAATGGAGAGAAATCTCTCTCTAATAAGCAGAAAAGATAAAAGCAGGCTTAAAGCCTGCTTTTTAGATTCGTACTTTTTCAGTTAAGCCCTATCTAATGAACTAAGGGATTACTGCTCAGCAAGCCAGTTTTTAAATGCCTCTTTTTCCGCCGGAGACGCTTTCTGGTACATCGTCTTTAATACATCAACCATTGGGCTGTCGTTCGATGCGGCTGTTGAACGGGTATCACTAGTCTCAACTCGAGGCTCGATATCACTTACTGATTGTTGATGCTGATTCACAGTTACATAACTAACGGCAACACTCGCGATACCGCCAGCAATATTGTAGTTGCGAGATTCTTGAGGGTAATTACGACCAATTTGAACACCATCTGACTCTAATACATCTTCGACCAAAGCAATAGGTTGGCCTTTGGTATCCAGTAATTGCCAATCTAGAGGCGAGATGTTGTTTTGCGCTTGGCGAAGAGTTTTAAACTCTGGCAGTTCAAACGTTAGCTTTTCGTTTTCAGCATCAAATTTAGCAACGATTACATCACTGTAAACCGTCTTAAGGTTTTCGTTAATTTCGAATGTAGGTTGATATTTGAAGACAATTTGATTCGTTCCGTCAGGTAGTTCGATTGTCTTCTCACTAGAAAAAAGACCACCTTCTAGATCTGGCTTCTCCATGTTGACGGCCAATAACTTCACGTCTTCTGGAACCACTAAAGTCGTTGCAGCGTAGAGGTTTGTACTGGCAAAAATAGACAGTGCCATTGCCACTTTTAATGATAACTGCATAGAATTTTTCATCCTTATCTTCATAGTAAAAGACCCAGCATATAGCTGGGTCTTACAATATCAAACTGGGTATTGATTACCAGTAGAAACGAGCACCAACACCGAAGTTAGTTGCGTCGTCTGTGTCTTTGTTGTCGAAGTCAGTACCTTCGAAAGTGTAACCCGCTTCTGCGAATACACGTGCCCATTTAGAGAACTTGTATTCAACACCAGCGTAGAACCAAGAGGAGTCTGCGTCTACTTTACCTGCTTCGTCAGTAGACTGAGCTAGGTACTCGTAACCAGAGTATAGAGTTGTTTTAGGAGCAACAGCGAACATACCAGCTACAACGATGTAGTGTGAATCAACTGTTGATTTACCTAGCTTATCTTCGTTTTCGTTGTAGTAGTACGTAGCACCTAGAGTGTGCTCGTTTAGTGCGTACTCAGCAGTTACTTCAAAAGATAGGTTTTCGTTATCAGTACGCTCTGTGTGAGAAACTGTTTGCTCTACACCATTAAGAACTAGTTTTTTCTCTTTAGTTACGTTGATGTCGTTGTTCGCAGTAAGTACACCAGCGTGTAGAGATAGGTCGTTGAAAGATTTACCAACGAATACTTCTAGTACTTCTTCGTTAGAATCTTTTTCGCCTAGCGCGTAACCAGCTTTTAGCCAGAATGCGTCATTTTCGTAAGCGTATTTGATTTGAGAATCGTTGTTCCAAGCGTGACCGTATGCAGTTTCCGCTGCGTTACCACCGAAGAAGTAAGAGTAATCTGCGAAGTATACGTCATCAGCCCAAGTACCTTCTTTACCGAAGCGAAGAGTACCCATATCACCCATATCAAAACCGATGATGTGGCGACGTACGTATACAGAGTCATCTGTACGCTCGCTTGAATCAGCACCTGCGTCGTAGTTGTCACCTAGAGCAACACCGATTTCAACTTCACCCAGAACTTTTAGGCTTTCGTCAACAACGTAAACCGCGTTCACACCAGTACGAGAAGAGCTAGTGTTTAGCTCTGCTGTGTGATCAGTTTTTTCTGTGAATAGAAGAGTTGGACGTAGCTGACCGTAGAAATCTACAGAACCTTCTTCAGATTTGAATACTTCAGCTGCGTTCACTGAAGTTGCAGACGCAACTACAGCTAGTGCTAATAGAGTTTTTTTCATAATTAATCCACTGCCTTTTCTTAGTTCGGGATATCCTTGTCCGGTTCCCTTTTTTTATATGTTTGAGGTAGAGCGTTAACAAAACGTTATACAGCACCTCCTCAAAATCTGGAGCTAAGAGTGCAAAAGATTATTCTGGCTGTCAAATTTTCTAAATACCAATGTAAAAAAAACAAAATACCATTACAAAACAACAACTTGATAAGCTTACCTTTATTTATTCGACGAACATCTAACCAATCTCCATTATTATTTGTAATTTACAAAATTATTAACAAATGGTTTTTTAATCCAATAAGTAAATTTAAAAAAAACAAAAAAAGAATAAAAACCTACAAATAAGACCAAGTTGGAGTTTTATATTTTTCATATAATGAAATTAATTTCATTAAGATAAGGTTCAATATTTTTTTGTGAAGGAGATCTACATTCCTTATAAAAGCATTCCGTTTTGTGAACTACTGTACAACTAGTGATGTGTGCTACTATTCGCCTCCAACGCATTTGAGGCCCGTATGCTGACCAGTAACATTCAAAAATCGATTCGTAATAGCTATCAAAACCTTCAAGATCAACTTGATAACTTTGTGCCTAGAAGAGCACAAAACTACCTTGTTGCAGAGATTGCAAAAACGCTGTGCGGTCAGTATCACAAATCTAACCGAATACTCGTTGCAGAAGCAGGGACTGGAATTGGTAAATCGCTCTCTTATCTAATGGCGACCATTCCCGTGGCTGTACATAACAATAGGAAAGTGGTTATCTCAACGGCGACCGTCGCTCTGCAAGAGCAGCTCATAAATAAAGACCTCCCTCTTTTTCGTCGGATTACCGACCGAGAGTTTTCTTTTATTTTGGCAAAAGGCCGTCAACGCTATTGTTGTGCAGAAAAGCTCGCCACTGCTAGCGGTGCTGATGGTGGCCAGTTAGCCATGTTTGAAACCAAACCTAAGCAAAAAGATATAGAGCTGTTAGAAACAATGCATCGCTCTCTTGCGCAAGGTAAATGGGACGGTGACCGTGATTCTTGGCCTAAACCCATCGACGATAAGCTTTGGCAACTGATTGTCAGTGATAAACACAGTTGCAATAACAGTTTACCAGGCCACCGCGGCTGCCCATTCCAAAAAGCGCGCTCAGAGTTGGATAAAAACGATGTCATCATTGCTAACCACTCTCTCGTCATGGCAGACGCAGATTTAGGTGGCGGCGTGATTTTACCTGAGCCAGAAAACACGATATACGTCTTCGACGAGGCACATCACTTACCTCACGTCGCTCGTGACCATGCTTCAGCATCTGCGAGTTTAAAAGGTGCGGCAGCATGGCTTGAGAAGTTAAATCAGTCGATTAGTAAGTTTTCATCACTCGCAGACGAGAAACGCGTAGCTCGATTTCGCAATGACCTTCAAGACGCGGTTCAGAACTTGATACCGGCACTGACTCAATTGCCCAAACAGTTCGACCCAGCTCAATTTGAAGAGGGTATCTACCGCTTCGAACACGGTGAACTACCTGAGTGGCTAGAGAACCAATCCAAAGAACTAAAACAGTTCAGTAAAAAAGCAAATCAGAGTGTGGCAAAAATTGCCGACCTTATTGCGGAAAGAGTAAAAGACGGGGAGCTTGCGACAAGGTTGGCTGAACCAGCGCTTGCAGAGCTCGGTTTCTACATTCAAAGGTTAGAAAACCTAGCGCAAGTATGGCATTTAATGGCTGAACCAACTCGTGAAAAAGGTGCGCCTTTAGCTCGCTGGTTAGAAACCCACCCCGATCGCGAGGGTGATTTCATTGTGAGTGTTTCGCCACTTGAAATTGGATGGCAACTCGACCAACAGATTTGGAGCAGATGTATTGGCGCCATTTTGGTTTCCGCAACGATGCGTGCATTAAACTCTTTCCATTACTTTTGCCATCAGGTTGGTATTGATGGAAAACCAGAATCAGGCACTCAGTTTTTAGCGCTTGCGTCACCATTCGATTACCAAAACCAGGCAGAATTACTCATCCCTGCGATGAAATATGAACCACCAGCGCCTCAATTTACTGAATATCTTATTGAGATCTTGCCTAAGTACTTGGAAGACAAGAAAGCCAACTTAGTATTATTCTCATCCTATTGGCAGATGAACCAAGTCGCGAAGGCACTCTCTTCGGAGTTCATAAAAAAAGGCTGGGCGTTGCAAGTTCAAGGTGAAAGCTCACGTCAAGAAATTCTAAAAAAACATAAAAAGCTAATAGAATCAAATAAAACCAGCATCTTATTTGGTACTGGCAGTTTCTCTGAGGGGCTAGATTTACCTGGCGAATTACTTGAAAACTTGGTGATTACAAAAATTCCATTTGGCGTTCCAACCTCCCCTGTTGAGCAGGCTCATTCCGAATACATTGAGAAAAAAGGAGGAAACCCGTTTATGCAAATAACTGTACCAGACGCAAGCAAAAAGCTGATCCAGAGCGTAGGTCGCTTACTGCGTAAAGAGAGAGATTCTGGTAGAGTAACGATTCTTGATCGACGCCTAGTCACTAAGCGATACGGACAAGCCTTAATCGACTCACTACCTCCATTTAAACGTAAAATAGAATATTAGAAGAATCACCATTTATGGAAATGATTGAGCCAACCATGCTGTTGGTGTTGGCGCTTGTCGCTTTTGTCGCTGGATTTATTGATGCAGTTGCCGGTGGTGGTGGCATGCTTACCGTACCTGCTCTACTTTCGCTAGGCTTGCCGCCTCATATTGCACTAGGCACCAATAAACTTGCCGCTACCTTTGCTTCTTCTACTGCAGCATTTACGTACTACAAAAAACGTCTATTCAAGCCTCAATGCTGGCGGCGTGCATTCGTGGCGACACTCGTCGGAGCGACATTAGGTACGCTATTTGTAGATGCGATTAGTACAGATTGGCTGGAAAAAGGATTGCCGCTTGTTATTTTGGCGGCAGCGTTGTATACCGTTTTTCATAAAACGCCCCACTCTGCTCATCAAAGTCCAATACCCGAGCCTTGCCCCAAACTTCATAAAAAACAGTACATACAAGGCTTATCAATCGGATTCTACGACGGACTCGCAGGGCCTGGAACTGGGGCTTTTTGGACAGTAAGTTCAATGGCGCTGTACCGGCTGAATATCTTGCTCGCCTCTGGCTTAGCAAAAGCAATGAACTTTACCAGTAACTTTACCTCTTTGATCACTTTTGCATTCCTCGGACATATCAACTGGGTGCTAGGCTTAACAATGGGAGTATGTTTAATGGCTGGTGCTTTTGTTGGCGCGCACTCCGCTATTAGATTTGGTTCTAAATTCATTCGTCCTGTATTTGTTACTGTCGTCAGCATACTAGCCATTAAATTGGCTTATGACGCATGGTTTGTAGGTTTGTCATGAACATTTCTCAACTCCAGGAAAATCTAGAACAAATGGCGAAGCAAGCCGCTGTTCTTGACCGTCAAAGAGGCGAACATCATGTTCCGCTTTTTGATGAGCGTTTATTTGGTTGCCGCTCTCGCTTACTTACTCCTTGCGTAAAAGAAGCAAAAGCCACGCTGGATGCGATTGTGCGTGAGCAAAATGAAGGTAAGCTCACCGCTTTGCGTGCTGAGTACCTCACTGAACGGTTAGTGGCGCAAATCGGTGCGATTCAACGCGAGATTTCTACCACTAAAATTCGTAAGAATGAAATCAAACATAGCAGCCATTTCCGTAAGCCTATCAACGTGCTTTATCAGGAGCTCGCTCAACACCAAGAGTGGGCAAGACGCTTGCGCGAGATGGTGTTAGAAAAAGAACGTGCTGTCGAAAGCGCTCCGAGTTTTATGCGTGCCGACGCTCAAAAAGTATTACTAGCAACCGAGCAACGTTTAGCGCGTTGTGAAGCAGCACTTCTTAAGCTAGAGAACCAAATTACACATAGGGAAAAACATCAATAATGGCTGATCAACCAACCTCGCCTTTAGATGACGCACCTGAAGAGATCAAACTGGCTGTCGATTTAATCTATTTGCTTGAGAGCAATGAGATAGATCCAGAAATTGCGCTTAACGCTTTAAAGATCGTGCAAAACGACTTAGAAAACAAATTAAAAGCAAAGTAGCTCAGAGCGTTTCACTCCTTTCACCGAGACTCATTTTCAGTGCTCTTACACAATGATACTATTCATAAAAAGTACGCCCCCAAAAGGATAAATAATGAAAGTAATCAGCTTTAACATCAATGGACTACGTGCGCGACTGCACCAACTCCAAGCGCTAATCGACAAACACCAACCTGATGTGATTGGTCTTCAGGAAATTAAAGTTCACGATGAAGCATTCCCGATTGAAGCTGTCGAAGCCATGGGCTACAAAGTGTATTTTCATGGTCAAAAAGCACATTACGGCGTAGCAATGCTTTGTAAGCAAGAGCCTCTACACGTACAAAAAGGGTTCCCGACGGATAACGAGGAACATCAAAAGCGCATGATCATGGCAACGTTTTTAAATGAAAACGGCGAAAAGGTCACTGTGCTAAACGGCTATTTCCCTCAAGGGGATAACATCAGCCACGAAACCAAATTCCCATACAAGCGCCAATTCTATAAAGATCTGATGACCTACCTAAACGATCATCACAATAACGACGAGCAATTGATTGTTATGGGTGACATCAACATCAGCCCTATTGATGCAGATATCGGTATCGGCGAGCCAAACCGTAAACGTTGGCTAAAAACAGGTAAATGTTCATTCCAACCTGAAGAGCGCGAATGGTTGAAAGCCTTACTAGACTGGGGCTTTGTGGACACCTTCCGTAAGCTATACCCAGAGGTGAACGATCAATTTTCGTGGTTTGACTACCGTTCTCGCGGTTTTGATGATAACCGTGGCCTACGAATTGATGTCATTTTGGCAACCCCTTCTCTAGCGGAAAAGTGTATTGAATCTGGTATCGACTATGAGCTTCGTGGTATCGAGAAGCCTTCAGATCACGCACCAATCTGGTCAACATTTAAGTAATATATTGCAAAGCTATAAGCGAGACTCAACGCTAAGCTTAGTCCAATAAAAAGGGAGACTCAGTCTCCCTTTTTCATACAAATTACCACTTAATCACTAATTCAGCGGCCAAACCGTTTGACCATCAATAGTTATCGGTGTTTGAGCAAATTCGTTCAGACAGTAGCCTGTATTACTACTTGCAAAGTAAGTGAGCGGCATCGGCGGTAGATTCAGCGCCACAACCTGCTGTTTCGCTTTTTCTGTGAACGAGAACCCCCACATATCGAGATAGCTAGTCATATCTCGCTGAGAGATGTAGCTCAGAGCAATAAGCAACCAGTCGTTGTTCGAGATGCTATTTGCTTCTTCCCGAGAGTAGTTGGCAAAACCAATGCTCAATCGTCTCTCATCCCAAAGCGCGTCGTCCGATTTTAAGCGGTTAAACTCACGTTCAATCAGGTGCAAGCGCGCCAATAAATGCCAACCATTTTTAAGCACACCTTCATGCTGCGCCGCCATCATCATTTGAATGTAAACACGAGCGCCCCAACTCCAACTGGTTTGATTTTGCGCAGCCATGTATGCGTTTGGATCCGCTTGAGTTCGGCTAGCTTGCAATAATTCAAACTGGCCTTTGAAATCCAAGCTTTGGCAAGTTGAAACTTTTCCCGTATTCTGGAAGAAACGAGACTTACTGTAATACGAGTAGTAATTGGTCGTTGAATGCCCTTCCCAGCCTGAAAATCGGAATCGACCTTTTTCTAAACCATGACCAAGCTCATGTAAATCACCGTGGCCGAGTGGGCTGAATGACCAGTAAGCATCGTAAGGGTTACCCGAACAACCATAACCACACGTCGCTTGGTCAGCGTTCATGTGCTTCACTATATCAATATTGGCGATTTCCCAACCTTGGTTTTGGGCGTATTGAATAATTTCAGGCACTTCATCTATGCCCGGCCCTTGGAAACCTGCCAGCACATGCGGGTAGTTGTGAACATATTCTTCTGTTGCAAGCGCCATTTCCGAAGGGGTAGACCACATTTCATCGTTGACCGACTCCAACATTTTGTCGCGCTTTGAGTGTACTTCAAACCCAGGAGTGATCAGCTCAGCCCAATCGAATAAATTGGCTTCTAACTGTTGAATAAAAGCGTCGTTGTCCTTCTCACTTCTCCAAACTGGATGCTGTGCCACATGATTAAATTTCAGTTCAACCGGAACATCATTTTTGTCAAAGTGAACCTGTACTGGACCACCATAAGGAGAAGTCAGCGTGATGGTTTCACCCGGCTTCACTTCATAGCCGAATGAAGTCAGCAGTTTTGGTCGCGTGTATCCATCTTTGCTGAACTCATGAGTTGCACCACTTCTTAAAGTGTTGATGACAATCTTAGTCGCCACATCATTGCTGTCATTACGCTTAACCGTAAAGGTTTCCCCAGGAAGCGCATACACACCAGCCGAACGGAAGTTACGCTTTGATTCCATATTAATCGTTGCACTGATTCTCTTTATGTCAGGGCTAAACTCACTACGGCTGAAGTTCCCCATATTTGGTTGTTTTGGGTTTACGCTTCGGCTGTTGTATTGCACGTAATCGGCAAAGTACGACTTTAGGAATTCGGTCATTTGGGTTGATTGTTTGTCCATCGGGAAGACAACCGTTTGACGATAATGATCAGCCAGCAATACCATGAGTTTTTCGTATTGGTAGCCGTTTTGATTAAACAAATCTACTTTTTGTTCATCAAGCTTTTGCAACCAATGGCGAATGCTGTTTGCCCCTGCATAAAATTGACTGTCCATATTCGCAGTGTCAGGGCAGGATTTGTCATCACACTTTGACAAGTCAACGTTGAAATTTTGAGATTCAAAACGAGACAACAGCGCTTGTTGTGTGATGACAGAGTCCGGCACAACGTTCATCAACGATGAAGGTTCCCAGTCGACCAAGCCTAACTTACGCCAATAGTTATCTCCCACATAATCAACATGGAATTTTTCCAAAATGTCTTGGCCAAGATCAGTTAGTCCTCCATCCCAATGCAGGTATAGAACAGGAATTTGGGCTTGCTCAGCGTATTCCAAAGCTTCGAGTACTGGTTTGTTGGTATCTCCAGATTGCAGATGCTGTGACAAGATCAATAAGTTTGGAGTATTGGTTTGCAAGCAGCTAAGTAGCTTCGAACCATCGCATAGGTTGGCCTCGTTAAACGCCAACTCTTGTGAAACATTGTCTTTCAGCCAATTCCGAGTCGCTTGCTCATCCGGAAAGTAATAAGACTGATCCATTTGCGCGATGACGACGTTTGAAGTAACTCCGCCCGACAACCAAGTGACCAGGTTACTTAACCATTTCGTCATCGCTGCGTTGGAAGAGTCGGGAAAACGTTGTGCCGTTCTAAATGGGTTACTACCTAATAGTGCGTAACGTTGACCATTAGACTTTTCCCCGGCAACGCCAATTGACAGAGCTTGATCTTTGTAACCGCTTGCCATGGCCTTATTGGTCATCAAGATGGTGTCGTTGAAGCCATACTGAGGTGCCAAGATCGCAGCATCATGGGTTGGATCCCAATAAAGACCTGAAAGGTTTTTCGCAATTGCAGATTTGATCGAATTCGACTGCATCTTGTGGGCTTCTACAACCTGACGACTTTCTCGAATGAAATCGCTCGGGTCAGAAACGAGCAGTGCATTACCAGTTTCAAGAGCTTGTTGAACTGGAGCTGGCGTTGGTTTTACTTGAGCATTAGGTTGTGATTCTCCCTCTCCACATCCTGTGGCTAAGGCGGCAATGCCCAACGATAGAATTGTTTTTTTCATTTTTACTTACTAAACAATGAGTTTACCGAATGTTAATGTAAGTTGATGAATAATAAGAAAGAGTCTTTTACATCGACTGGAAAAATAGGAATGAAGATAACAAAATTATCAAAAGCAATAGCACCCACTCCGATGCTATTGCCTCTATTGATAATTAGCTTAAAGGACGCAGATAAGCTAAGAAACGCTTCTCTGCCACTTTGAAACACCACAAGATCATAAACGTCAGTGCCATGTAGAACAGCCCCGCCGTCAGGAAAGACTCAAATGGTGCATAGTAGCGCGAGTTAACTAGACGCGCAGCACCAGTTAAATCCATGATGGTAACGATGCCCGCGACTGCACTTCCGTGCAGCATAAATATGACCTCGTTTGAATAAGCTGGTAATGCTCGACGCAATGCACTCGGCAAGATAATACGTCTATATGTCATAAACTTACTCATGCCATATGCTTTCGCAGCTTCCACCTCACCTTTCGGCAAACCATTAATCGCACCACGAATAATTTCTGCGGTGTAAGCCGATGTATTAAGAATAAAAGCGACCAGAGCACAGAACCAAGCGTTCTCCCACAAGGTATCTTTCACAGGGAAAAACTGATCCATGCCGTAGTAAATCAAATACAGCTGAACCAATAGCGGCGTTCCACGGAAAAAGTAAATGAATCCCCAAGAAGGTAAGCTTAGAGCGTAATTGGTACTATTGCGTGCCACGGCTAATGGGATAGAGACACACAAGCCAATAACCAATGCTAATCCCACTAACCAAACTGTTGTCCAAAGTCCCTGAAGATAAGTTGGAAAGCTTTCAATAATCAAAGAAAAGTCCATAACTTACCTCGCATGAATACTGAACTTACGCTCAACAAGCTTGAGTAGCCCGGTCGAAACGCTGGTAAAAAATAGAAAGATGAGCGCGACAGCCATGTAAAAGGTGAACGGCATTTTCGTTGTACCTGCTGCCAATGAGCTCATTCTCACCATGTCATCCAGACCAATAATGGAAACTAACGCTGTGGTCTTAAGTAACACTAACCAGTTATTACCAAATCCAGGTAATGCATGACGAATCATCTGAGGAAGTAAGATTCTTCTAAACGATAAAGCAGAACTCATCCCATAAGCTTTCGCCGCTTCTAATTCACCCTTGTCCACCGCCATGATCGCTCCACGAAAAGTCTCCGCCATGTAGGCGCCAAAGATAAAACCAATCGTGAGTACACCAGCTATAAATGGGCTGACATCAATATAATCAGGTAAGTAAGACGTCCATTCATGGTTTGGATCACTCGAGGCAAACCACTCGTTGAGCGTTTCGTTGATGGAGTAAAGGCTGTTATTTAAAAGTATTTGTCCACCAAAGAAAATTAGCATCATCAGAACCAAATCTGGAATGCCGCGAATGACGGTGGTGTAAAGAGTGGCAATCGCCCTTGCCCATTTGTAAGGCGCTAACTTAGCTAATGCGCCAAGCATGCCTAAGACCATGGCGAGAATGAGTGAAAGCACTGCAACTTCTATTGTTACTAAAGCTCCTTTCAAAATCGAAGCTTCGTATCCTTGTAAATCTAGCATAGGTGAGTTCCTAATCCCTAAACTCAAAAAATCGACCGTTGACTACTTCTAGGAACAAGCCAACGGTCGCTTAATTACGGTTTATTCACCGTACACATCGTAGTTAAAGTATTTACCAGCAATTTCTTGGTAAACACCTTTCTCACGTAGTGAAATAATTGCTGCGTCGAGTTTCTTCGTTAGATCTTTGTCTTGTTTACGAACAGCGATACCCATACCTTCGCCAAACCATTTTGGATCGGTTAACGATGGTCCAACAAACTCATAAGCTTCGCCACCTGCTTTGTTGATCACACCCTCTTCTAGAGCAGAAGCATCACCTAAAACAGCAGCAATTCGACCATTTTCTAGATCAAGATACGCTTCATCAAAAGAGCCATAACGCACAATTTCAACATCATCGCCGTAGTTGTCAGTTAAGTACTTGTCATGTGTCGTCGCACGTTGCACGCCAATTTTGACATCTTTAAGATTATCAAAATCTAGACCCGCACCTTTCTTAGCGATAAATTTATTTGGAATTTGTGCGTACTTGCCAGTGAAATCGACTTTTTTCTTGCGCTCTTCAGTGATAGACATTGCTGCGATGATGGCATCGTACTTACGTGCAAGCAGAGAAGGAATAATACCATCCCAATCTTGAGCGACGATTTTGCACTTCACTTGCATCTCTTCACAGAGTGCATTTGCCATGTCTACGTCAAAGCCTTTTATTGAGCCATCAGTTTCTGTCCAGCTAAACGGAGGGTAAGCACCTTCGATACCAAAGCGAACTGTTTTCCATTCTTTCGCTTGGGCAACACCTGATACTGCCGTTGCAGCAATCGTTGCTGCTAATAACCACTTTTTCATTTCCATACTCCTGTGATTGCTATTTTATTTCGTTTTGTTTGTTGTGTTGGCTTAGGAGGCAATAGTCTGCCGCCTAACAAATATTAGTAAATGGATGAGATAAACTGCTGTAATCGTTCTGAATCCGGGTTTGTAAATAGCTTAGCTGGATTTCCCTGTTCTTCCACTAAGCCTTGATGTAAAAACATCACATGGTTTGATACGTCACGCGCAAACGCCATTTCGTGCGTGACCACCAGCATAGTTCGCCCTTCATCTGCCAAATCTCTCATTACCCCCAGAACTTCTCCTACAAGTTCTGGGTCAAGCGCAGAAGTTGGCTCGTCAAACAACATCACCTCTGGGTCAACTGCTAGCGCACGGGCAATAGCTGCACGTTGCTGCTGGCCACCAGATAAGTGCCCAGGGTAATAATCTTTACGCTCATACAAGCCTACTTTCTTAAGCAAGACTTCTGCATTTTCAATCGCTTGAGCTTTTGGCACGCCTAAGACATGAACAGGCGCCTCAATCACGTTTTCTAGTACGGTTAGGTGAGACCAGAGGTTGAAACCTTGGAAAACCATTGCCAGACGTGAGCGAATACGTTGGACTTGCTTTTCATTAGCAGGAACAGATTCACCTGCTCTGTTGTTCTTCATTTGGATTAATTCACCATTTACCCAAATTTCGCCCGCGGTAGGCGTTTCTAGCAAGTTGATACATCTGAGAAAGGTACTCTTGCCTGAGCCGGAAGAGCCAATGATGGAGATAACATCTCCTTTGTGCGCGGCAAGTGAAATGCCTTTTAAAACTTCATTTTGTCCAAATGTTTTGTGCAGGTCTTTTATATCTAGCGCTGGTACATCATTCATGCGCCCTACTCCCTGTGTTTTTGTCACTGCAATTAAGGGACTCCGCCCTCTCTAATTCGGAACAAATTAGCACCGCCCCTTGAAACTTGCAACAAATTATTAACCTAAATAATTCGAATAGAAAGATACGATAGACAAATTAATATGCAATATATAGCAACATATTCTTCAAAAGTTGAATATTAAATATAAAAAAGCCCCTTTCAAAGGGGCTTAATAAATTTACAAAAGTGTTAATTGAAACCTATTCGAGGTCGCAATGAATTAATTAAAACGACTGACTACCAACGAGTTTGAAGTACGTAATGTCACTTCATTTTCCAAGCCTTCTTTTTCAGAAGTAATGATGCCATCTAGG
This sequence comes from Vibrio sp. Vb2880, assembly GCF_033337975.1. NCBI lineage: Bacteria > Pseudomonadati > Pseudomonadota > Gammaproteobacteria > Vibrionales > Vibrionaceae > Vibrio > Vibrio sp. Vb2880. The sequence continues at coordinate 62,451 of NZ_JAWORT010000004.1, read as the reverse complement.
TCTTCATCTAGTTCAGGCTCTGACGCTTCACCATTGGAGAAGAAGCTCATGAAAACTTTAGAATCAATATTACTATCTTCATTCACTACTAAAGCAGTGCGATTAAAATCGTCCGAAGCTGAAACTTTCAAACCGTTAACGGCCGATGTTGGGAAGTTGTAGTAATGCAATTCTGGAACAACAACAGAATCACTATCACTTGTTGTGAAAATGCGATGTGTGACTCTGTAGTCGCCTGAAGTTGCAAAGTAAGCGACACGAGTAAAGCCTTCAGTAGACGATGTTAAGCCCATGTCCAGATCAATCACGGACTCTGCACTTCCTTGCGCTGATACACTTGGTTTTGTGTTCGGCAGGTTATCAATATTTAAGTAAGCACTCGGATCAACGTCAATATCCCATCCGTCAGAGATCGTTTCGTTAAGTAGAGACTCCCAACCATTAACTTGATTCTCTGAGAACGCCATGTATACCCAAGTTTCTTTATTCGTTGCACTAGGGCGATTATATTCAACGGCCGTTTTATCCAGCTTCAACGCGTCATATGCAAAGCCGTTAGTAACAAAGCCAATGTTGAGCGAGTCGTAAGTATAGTCAGAAGACGAATAAATGTTTGACGTATTATCCGCTCTAACTAAGGCTATCTCACCAGTTCCCCACGAACCAATACCATACTGGTAAAGCGCTTTGTCGCTTGAACCTGATTCATACTGAAACAATGCCGTTGGTTCACCTTTAAGCCCCATCAGTTCATCAGTAGGCAACATATCAGGGTTCGGAGACGTGAAAATATCGGTTTGCGAGACAAAGTTGTAATCTCCGCCACCTGATTCAGCGTTTCGGTAATCTAAGTTAGTAAACTTATTGCTTGCTAAGTTACCGCCAGTAAAGCATTTGTTCAAAGAGTCTCGGTTTAGTGCAAAAGTAGCATTACGTAGTTTCTTATCTTGCAAGAACTCTTTTGAAAACGTGTTTACGCGAGCTTCTTTGCCGTTAAATTCTATTGCTTGAAACGTTACAAAGCCGCCGTCAGGGATATCTTCAAGATAAAACTTAAAGTTATCAGTGGTAGGTTTGATAATGTCTCCGGATCTTTTGCCATCGGCATCAGAGTAGTAACCGATAACATAGTTGGTCACTTGCTCTTTTGACGCTGCACTATAGGTTAAAACCGTTTTATCGCCGTTCAGCTCAGTTTTGTGGTCATATACAGTACAACCTTTCGTAGTTGCTTCACTTTCAGTCATTGTTGCTGGTATAGCAAAATCAAAAGTAAAGGCAGTTTTCGGCGCTGCACCACCGCCGCCACCGCCGCCACCGCCGCCGCAACCGACCATTAACCCTGAGATGATTGCCACTAGTGGCGGTACTTTAAGCTGTTTCATGTCTTTTTCCTAAACTGAGCGGCAATGATTAGCCAAAAAATTGTCTTTGCTCTGTCCAAAGCAAGAATAAAGCCAGCTTTATATAATCACCGTGAATATTGACATTTAATCTGCATCTCGTGCAAAAGGACAAAAAGTTCTAATTTTATGCAACTTGTGTAATGAAATTACACAAGATCTCCGCATCTCATTCGCATGCCAGAAACTTTCTGTAGTTTTATTTCACAACCATTCTTAAAGTGATCTAAATCAATCACCCTAAATGGCTATCTTGCTAGACTCCTGCCAAAAGATGAGGCTTTTTTTGTGCCTCAACACAATAAGTTATTAGCTATGCTTAGGCACAGTGTCGACGTGTAACAAATCTAACAATAGCTAGCATAAGCGTGCCGCAGGATGCGGATTAACACAATTGAATGAAGAATTCATAACTTTTAAATATATGAGGAATCTATGTCAGACGCAGTTAACAAAACGCACTCTGATTCAGATATCGAGACCAAGAGCTACCGTGAGCTTCATCGTCCAGCATCTGAGTTCGCAAGCCGTTCAGACTACCTAGACCACGAACTACAAATCATGAAGCCACGTCGTTTTGGCTTGAACTTGCCAGGTCGTGACTTCCGCTTTGAGCTTGAAGACCTTGTTCCAGCGCTTGCTGGTACTATCGGTATTATCGCAATGTACTCTGCGGTAATGATGTCTTGGGCTGAAGGTCTTACTGCAGCATGGGACCACGTAAACTTAGGCAAGGACTTTGCTATCGAAGTTGCGCGTGTAGAAATGCTCATCCCTGCACTTCTTTTCTGTGTACTTGCCTCTGGTTTTATTAACCCTAAAGCCAACCTAGCAGGCAACCACGGCCCAATGATCCCTCTTATTGGTACCATCGCTCTTGCTGGTGCTCACCCTCTTGCATTAGCAATTCTCATTGGTGTGTTTGGTTTGATTTTGAGCCTCTTAAAAGGTGGGTCAAAACTGGTTAACCTCACCTCTGAAGGTACGGCTGGTGGCCTTCTTATTTTCCTAGGTTTAACCGGAACCATGAGCCAAATTAACTCTATTCAAGCTTGGGCTGTTGGTTTGCAATCCGATACGGTTGCCGCTGGTAGCATGGGTTACATCGGTCTAATTGTTCTTGCGGTTACCATTGGCTTATACGCGTTCCTTGCTAAAGTGAACAAACGCTGGCTAGCGATCCCTGTTTGTGCCTTCACTGGGCTTGCAATCGCACTTGCTCTTGGCGCAGGCTTCGATATTAAATTCGTAACCGAGACAGGCCTTCCAAACCTAAATCCAATCTACTGGTGGGGTTCCACAGAAGAAGGTTGGATGCTTGGTCTTCCTAATATGGAACACTTCATCGCTTCACTACCATTCGCCATTCTTGCGGTAGCAATGTGGTCACCTGACTTCTTGGGTCACCGTATCTTCCAAGAGATGAACTACCCACGTAAGAGTGAGAAAGTGCTGATGGACGTTGATGACACAATGACAATGTGTTCCGTTCGCCAAATGGTTGGTACTGCAGTGGGTGGTGGTAACATCACATCATCTTGGGGGACTTACATGATCCCTGCTGCAATCGCGAAACGCCCTATTCCTGCTGGTGCCATCTTACTAGGCTCTCTATGTATTATTGTTGCAATCCTTGGTTTTCCTATGGACGTTGCAGTATGGCCTCCAGTTATGCGCGTTGCTCTTCTCGTTGGTGTATCTCTACCACTGCTTGAAGCTGGCATGCAGATGGTGAAGGACTCGAAAGACTCACAAGCAGCAGGTATCTGTATCTTTGGTTCTGCCGTTGTTAACCCAGTTCTAGCTTGGGCACTAACTATGCTTTTAGATAACAACGGTTTAATTGGAGATAAAGAGCGCGCGTCTCGCCTATCATTTGTAGACAAGATTGTGATCCCAGTAAGCGTACTTGTTATCTGTTTAGTTGCTATGCTTGCAGTTGGTATGCTTGAAGGCCAGTATGGCATCCAAGCTTGGCTATAAGCTAGCAGTCCAGAAATTTGTGGGTAGCGCTCGTCGCTACCCCATTTTTATCGAGATTTTTGAGGATTTATTGATTTAGTTTAAGGTTTGCAAAAAAATTTTAGTTTAACCTCTAACTGTTGCTTAAAAAGAGAAACGTTAAAACTAGTGACAATATTTATAGTTTTGTAAATCGAATACGTAAATTTAAGACTATAAATATTGTTATTCATAAGAGTGTACTGTTCCCCTCTTTTATCTGGGGATAGCTGGCTCAACGGCGAAGCAGTACGTATTTTTTTCTACTAAAAAGGTAGGTATGTCATGGCAGAGCAATTTGCTAAAGCTTGGGAAGGTTTTGCTGCAGGCGACTGGCAAAACGAAGTAAACGTTCGTGATTTCATTCAGAAGAACTACACTCCGTACGAAGGCGACGAATCTTTCCTAGTTTCTGAAGGTACTGAAGCGACTAACAAGCTTTGGGCTAAGGTAATGGAAGGCATCAAACAAGAGAACGCGACTCACGCTCCTGTTGATTTTGATACTTCAGTTATCTCTACCATCACTGCTCACGATGCAGGCTACATCGAAAAAGACCTAGAAACTATCGTAGGTCTTCAAACTGACGCTCCTCTAAAACGTGCGATCATCCCTAACGGTGGTATCCGCATGGTTGAAGGTTCATGCAAAGCCTACGACCGCGAGCTAGACCCACAAGTTAAAAAAATCTACACAGAATACCGTAAAACTCACAACCAAGGCGTTTTCGATATCTACACTCCTCAAATCATGGCGTGTCGTAAATCTGGCGTACTGACTGGTCTTCCAGATGCATACGGTCGTGGTCGTATCATCGGTGACTACCGTCGTGTTGCTCTATACGGTATTGACTTCCTAATGAAGGATAAATTCGCGCAGTTCTCTTCTCTACAAGAGCGTTTTGAGAACGGCGAAGACCTACAAATGACAATGCAGCTTCGTGAAGAGATCGCAGAGCAACACCGTGCTCTAGGTCAAATCAAAGAAATGGCTGCAAAATACGGTTGTGATATTTCTCGTCCTGCTGAAACTGCGCAAGAAGCTATTCAGTGGACTTACTTCGGTTACCTAGCTGCTGTTAAATCTCAAAACGGTGCGGCTATGTCTCTAGGTCGTACTTCTACGTTCCTAGACATCTTCATCGAACGTGATATCGCGGCTGGTAAGCTAACTGAAGAACAAGCTCAGGAAATGATCGACCACTTCGTAATGAAACTACGTATGGTTCGTTTCCTACGTACTCCTGAGTACGATGATCTATTCTCTGGCGACCCTATCTGGGCAACTGAGTCTATGGGTGGTATGGGTCTTGACGGTCGTACGCTAGTTACTCGTACAAACTTCCGTTTCCTAAACTCACTATACACTATGGGTCCTTCTCCAGAGCCAAACATCACTGTTCTTTGGTCTGAGCAACTACCTGAAGGCTTCAAGAAGTTCTGTGCGAAAGTATCTATCGATACTTCTTCTATTCAGTACGAAAATGACGACCTAATGCGTCCAGACATGAACTCTGACGACTACGCGATCGCATGTTGTGTATCTCCAATGGTTGTTGGTAAGCAAATGCAGTTCTTCGGTGCTCGTGCGAACCTTGCGAAAACAATGCTTTACACCATCAACGGTGGTGTGGATGAGAAGCTAAAAATCCAAGTTGGCCCGCAAATGCCTAAGATCGAAGGCGATGTTCTTAACTACGATGAACTGTGGGAGAAAATGGACCACTTCATGGATTGGCTAGCGAAACAATATGTGACTGCACTAAACGCTATCCACTTCATGCACGATAAGTACAGCTACGAAGCGGCGCTAATGGCTCTACACGACCGTGACGTTAAGCGTACTATGGCTTGTGGTATTGCTGGTCTATCTGTTGCAGCTGACTCACTATCTGCAATTAAATACGCAAAAGTTAAGCCAATTCGTGACGAAGACGGTCTAGCAATCGACTTCGAAATCGAAGGCGATTACCCTAAATTCGGTAACAACGACCCACGCGTTGATGACATTGCATGTGAACTTGTTTCTGTATTTATGGGCAAAATCCGTAAGCTTAAGACTTACCGTGATGCAATCCCTACTCAGTCAATTCTTACTATCACTTCAAACGTGGTTTACGGTAAGAAAACTGGTAACACGCCTGACGGTCGTCGTGCTGGTGCTCCATTTGCTCCAGGTGCAAACCCAATGCACGGTCGTGACGAGAAAGGTGCTGTAGCATCACTAACTTCAGTTGCTAAACTGCCGTTTGCTGACGCACAAGATGGTATCTCTTACACATTCTCTATCGTACCTAACGCACTAGGTAAAGATGAGGGTTCACAACGCGCTAACCTTGCTGGTCTGATGGATGGTTACTTCCACCACGAAGCGGGTATCGAAGGTGGCCAACACCTAAACGTGAACGTTCTTAACCGTGAAACTCTAGAAGACGCAGTTAAGCACCCAGAGAAATACCCTCAGCTAACAATCCGTGTATCTGGTTACGCTGTTCGCTTCAACTCTCTAACTGCAGAGCAACAAGCTGACGTAATCGCACGTACATTCACTGAGTCTCTATAAGACTATAGCGAAATAACGTTCTAGTAATACAACAAAGGCTGATGCTAAGTAGCATCAGCCTTTTTTTATTTCTTGAATGAAAGTTGTGATATCGCGAAAGACTTTTGCCCGCATTCTTACGTATGATGCGAAAAAAGTTAGCAAATAAAGTCTATGAGATTTAGTAAATTAATTATTCTTACCCTTCTTTCTCCAGTTGCAATAGCATCCACTAAGTCTACGGTTTCTTTTACCATCGACAACGATGGTATTTTTGGCGTCGATCAAGACTATACGAATGGTGTATTCCTTTCGTACGCGACAGACCAACTGATACAAGAAAGCCAATGGAAATGGCTGAGTCTAGCTAACTCAGAGCACGCCAATATCGATAAAATAGAGTTGGTTCTTGGCCACAAAATGTGGACTCCAAGCGACATTGAAGCCGATTATCCACTAATCAATGATCGCCCATATGCCGGTTACCTACACACCGAAATCAACTACCTTTCCCTAACGAGTGACAAAGCTGTACGGTACAATTTCACCATAGGAGCTACGGGTGAAAGTTCGCTATCAGAAAAGGCGCAAGAAATCGTTCACGGCATAACAGGATCGACGGACCCTCAAGGTTGGGATTACCAGATTGAAGATAAAGTGGCGTTCAGCCTTGGTTACCGCGTATTTAACAAATTGATGCGCAGCGAAGAACAAAAAACACAATGGGAGATCACCAACATTAACGACATCAATGCGGGTAACTTCCGTAGTGATGTCTCTCAAGGCGTCATGTTTCGTTGGGGTGCAAACCTAGCGAATAGCATCGGAGCCGCCAATATCAGTGTCGAAAGCCCTTTCTCAGCAAGTATGATCGCTCAGAACACGTCGAGTTGGTTCTTGTTCACCGGGTTTGAAGGTCGTTACCGCTTTAATGACATGACTATCGAAGGAGATCGTCCTGGCATTCCTGAACCGTCAGCGCCATACGACGTCACACTGCAAAATTGGCAAGCAAGTGCCGTCGCGGGGGTATCTTGGTACAACCAAAATTACGGTGCAAGCATCACCTTTACGATTAAAACACCGGATTATGAAGAAGCCCAAACCGATGTTTATGGGACAGGCTCGTTCTCCGTGTTCGCCTTTTTCTAAAAACTGGATTATCCCAGCATCGAAGTCAATCTAGATACACGGCAAGTTCTCGGGGTAGGTATTAACCACCTCGTGTTCAAGCGTTTATGTAGATTGGCTCCATCTATTTTCTTTCTTCAAATAACCTTGCCTTTAGTACCGACAAAGCTGTTTTAACCCTGCTTTTTGTAATAAAATAACAGCTAGAATTTACTAGTAATGAGAGCAAAAGATGTCAACAGCTGGTCGTATTCACTCATTTGAGTCATGTGGTACCGTAGACGGACCTGGTATTCGATTTATCGTCTTCTTGCAAGGTTGTTTAATGCGCTGTAAGTATTGCCATAACCGCGATACTTGGGACACGCATGATGGCAAAGAAGTCACGGTTGAAGAAATCATTTCCGAAGCGAAAAGTTACCGCCACTTCATGAATGCATCAGGTGGTGGCGTTACTTGTTCTGGCGGCGAAGCGATGCTTCAACCGGAATTCGTACGTGATTTTTTCCGCGCAGCTAAAGCCGAAGGCATTCATACATGTCTAGATACTAACGGTTATGTTCGTAAGCACACTGATGTTATCGATGAAGTACTGGATGCAACAGACTTAGTCATGCTTGACATCAAACACATGAAAGACGAAGTGCACCAAGATCTCATCGGTGTATCCAACCGACGCACATTGGACTTTGCTCGTTACTTGCAAAAAATCGGAAAGAAAACATGGATTCGCTATGTCGTCGTGCCTGGTTACACAGATGACCCAGAAGCAGCACACATGCTTGGTGAATTTATTAAAGACATGGATAACATCGAAAAGGTCGAGTTACTTCCTTACCACAAATTAGGGGCTCATAAGTGGGAAGCGTTAGGCTTAGAATACCCACTCGAAGGCGTAAACCCGCCACCGAAAGAAACCATGGATGAAATTCAATCCATTCTTGCTCAATACAACGATAACGTAAAATACTAAGTGAACCGCAAGACTAACCTCTTTAAGATACCAGCTTATTGCTGGTATTTTTTTGATTATATCTAAGCCTTATCAGTGAGTTTCTCTGCGGTCATTTAGGTATAAAAAGAACGATAGAAATGATTGCGTCATGTTCGCATAGGAAGGAAGTAACATGGATTTGTTTAACTTAGGCTCTCTTGTTGTCTCAATTTGGATAGTAGTAGTCTACTGCCTACCAGATTGGAAAAAAGTCGTTTGGCCCAAACTGGAAAAAGAAAAAGGATTTCAGCACCTCGTTTTTGCAACGCTCTTCTTTTTCAGTATTTTATGGGCCGCTCAAGCAGGTGTAAAAGAAGGATTACAGATTCATTTTCTTGCACTAACAACGCTGACGATGATGTATGGTTGGCGCATGGCATTTCTACTCAGCATTCCCGCTATGTTGGTCAACCACCTACTACATGATGTGTCCTTGCTACTCTTACCCACGTCGTTAGTTCTATCTGCCCTAATTCCGATTTTCATTAGTTACTTAGTGTTTCTTCTGAGTTACCACTACTTGCCACGAAACATTTTTGTTTTCATCTTCGTTGCTGGATTTTTCAATGGCGCGATAACAGGAAGTCTGCACCTCATCATTAACTCTTTTTATCACCTATCAGTTGGTCACTACGATTGGGAAACCATTCAACATAACTACTTTGTTTTTGTGCCGTTGCTCGCCTTTCCAGAAGGTCTATTAAATGGTATGGCACTGGCGGTTTTAACCGTATTCAAGCCAGAGTGGCTGAGAGTATTTTCAGACCGAGACTACATATACAATCATTACCATAAATAAGTGTTTTCAAACTGGTCAAAAGTGACAGTTCTTGCCATTTTTTAGTATTAAATATGTGTTGAGATCATGTTTCACTCATGTCTTAAGCGTTAACCTAAGCACATTAAAAATGTATTAGATATCTAGTGAGGTCACCATGGAAATGTCAAACGCTCAACGTTTGATTCTATCAAACCAATACAACCTTATGTCTCAACTTGATCCAAGTAATGCGGCCAAATACAAACGCTTACAAACGATCGTTGAACGTGGTTATGAACTACAAATGCGAGAGTTGAACAAAGATTTCGGCTGCCTCTCAGAAGCAGAGTGTCGTGAGATCATCGACGTTATGGAGATGTATCATGCGATGCAAGAGTCTTACAACATGCTAGACGATGAAGATCGTAGCAACGTGGATCAACGTCGCTTGAAGTTCTTGGGATTTGATATCGCTTCAGAAGCGCAACAAGTACATTACGTACGTTTTCTCATCGATTCTGAAGGTTTGTACCCTCAGTTTGACAAGGCAGATCATCACTTTAACAGCCAAATGCCGATGCTAGATAAATACCGCCGTATGCTGCAAACTTGGCGTAACTGCCCTCGTCAGTATCATTTATGTGAAAACGAACTAGCGCAAATCTTCAGCGCATAAAATGGTCGTCTAAGAATGAGGAGAGCGCCCGCTCTCCTTGTTATTTACCCTGTCACAAACTTATCTAAGACTTTGCTCTCTTCCTACCTCTTTCACTTACCTTGCTCAATGTAGAACAACGAATCACTGAGACTCTTCTGTCTTTGCCAAATATTTGATTTCTATTGCACCTATTCACGACATAAATTCGTCCTTAATAAAAGAGTGATTCAAATGTCACTTTTACAATAAATTCATAATTGTTAAGCAAAATTGCAAATCCCCGACTAGGCTTAAGTAGAGAAAGGCTGTGATTGAAAAATTCATATCCACCGCTCACCGTTGTAACGAAAAAACCGTCCATAAAGCAAAGTCTTTGGTGTCGCCAATCTTACATTCTGTACGAACCAAATGTGATAACAGGACGTATATTCAAACAACAACGAGCATAACTGTTGGTGGAAAGCCTGAATCAACGTTCGTCGGTAGACTGACTATTAAAGGGGAAAGCGACATGAGTATTTTCGACCACTATCAATCAAGATATGAAGCTGCAAAAGATGAAGAGATGTCGTTACAGGAGTTTTTAGCCCTGTGTAAAGATGACAAAAGCGCTTATGCTAATGCAGCAGAACGCCTACTGATGGCGATTGGTGAACCAGAGATAATCGATACGGCAAAGGATCCGAGACTAAGCCGAATCTTCTCGAATCGTGTTATCTCTCGTTATGAAACCTTTAAAGACTTTTATGGCATGGAAGATGCCATAGAACAAATTGTGTCTTACCTAAAACATGCGGCGCAAGGCCTAGAAGAGCGTAAGCAGATTCTTTACCTACTCGGCCCTGTAGGTGGCGGTAAGTCTTCGCTTGCAGAAAAGCTTAAGGCTCTGATGGAACAGATGCCTATTTATGTTCTTACTGCTAACGGCGAACGCAGCCCAGTGAATGACCATCCATTCTGCCTATTCAAAGCCACAGAAGATGGCGATATTTTGAAAAAAGAATATGGCATCGAGCACCGTTATCTTCGCTCGATAATGTCTCCTTGGGCCGCTAAACGTCTTCACGAGTTTGGTGGTGATATCACCAAATTTAAAGTAGTGAAAGTACGCCCTTCTATCCTTGACCAAATCGGTATTGCCAAAACTGAACCAGGCGATGAAAACAACCAAGATATCTCATCATTGGTTGGTAAAGTCGATATTCGTAAGCTTGAACACTATTCGCAAGACGATCCAGACGCTTACAGCTACTCCGGTGCGCTGTGTAAAGCAAACCAAGGTTTAATGGAATTCGTTGAGATGTTCAAAGCACCAATCAAAGTGCTTCACCCGCTGTTAACAGCAACGCAAGAAGGCAACTTCAACGGTACAGAAGGCCTTTCTGCGATTCCATTCGACGGTATGATTCTGGCTCACTCAAACGAATCTGAGTGGCAGACCTTCCGTAACAACAAGAACAATGAAGCGTTCTTGGACCGTGTTTATATTGTGAAGGTACCTTACTGTCTACGTGTTTCAGAAGAAGTCAAAATCTACCAAAAACTTCTTGAAAACAGTGAGTTGTCTCAAGCCCCTTGTTCACCAAGCACGCTCGAGACTCTGGCACAATTCAGTATTCTTTCTCGGCTTAAAGAGCCCGAGAACTCGTCCATCTTCTCTAAGATGCGCGTATACGACGGTGAAACGCTGAAAGATACGGATCCAAAGGCAAAAAGCTATCAAGAGTATCGTGATTATGCTGGTGTCGATGAAGGTATGAACGGTCTCTCAACACGTTTTGCCTTTAAGATTTTGTCACGCGTATTTAACTTCGACCAAACCGAAGTGGCAGCCAACCCTGTACATCTATTCTATGTGATTGAACAACAGGTTGAGCGCGAACAGTTCCCTGCTGAAACAGCAGAGAAATATCTCGAGTTCTTGAAAGGCTACCTAGTGCCTCGATACGTTGAATTTATCGGTAAAGAGATTCAGACCGCTTATCTTGAGTCTTACTCTGAATACGGCCAAAACATCTTCGATCGATATGTCACCTATGCAGACTTCTGGATTCAAGACCAAGAGTACCGAGATCCAGAAACTGGTCAGCTATTTGATCGCTCTTCACTGAATGCTGAGCTAGAGAAGATCGAAAAAACAGCTGGTATTTCTAACCCGAAAGATTTCCGAAACGAAATCGTTAACTTTGTGCTTCGTGCGAAAGCGAATAACAATGGTCAAAACCCGGTTTGGACCAGCTACGAAAAACTGCGCACAGTAATCGAGAAGAAAATGTTCTCCAATACCGAAGAGCTACTTCCGGTTATCTCATTTAATGCGAAAACCTCTTCTGAAGATCAGAAGAAGCACGACGACTTTGTCGCTCGCATGATGGAAAAAGGCTATACCGAGAAACAGGTTCGCCTACTTTCTGAGTGGTACCTACGAGTACGTAAGTCATCCTAACCCAGTATTGAGTTAGGTCGCTTGTGAAACATGAAGAGGGCTATTTCATGGCGCAATTTATAGACCGAAGGCTCAATGGCAAGAACAAGAGCGCTGTTAATCGACAGCGCTTCTTGAAGCGCCACAAAGAGCAAATAAAAGAGTCGGTAGCAGACGCAGTGAATCGACGCTCGATTACGAATACGGAAACGGGCGAAGACGTCTCTATCCCTCACAAAGACATCAACGAGCCTATATTTCATCAAGGCAAAGGTGGTGTTCGCGAACGAGTTCATCCCGGTAACGACCAATTCATTACTGGTGATAAAATTGAGCGTCCCAAAGGTGGCGGTCAGGGTAGCGGCTCAGGAGAAGGGAACGCCAGTCCAGATGGAGAAGGCCAAGACGAATTTGTATTCCAAATATCAAAAGATGAGTACCTCGATATTTTGTTCGAAGATCTCGAGCTGCCTAATCTAGAAAAAAACCAAATTGCCAAAATCACTGAATGGAAAACACACCGTGCAGGCTTTCAAACTGCCGGTATCCCTTCCAATATCGCCGTAGTACGTTCTCTGCAACAATCTCTTGCGCGCCGTACTGCAATGACTGCTGGTAAGAAACGACTTCTTAAAGAGTTAGAAGACGAACTTGCTCGCATCAAAAATATTGAACCTGCTCAGCAGTTTGAAGAGAACCGCTTGAAGGCTGAAATTGAAGAACTGCGCAAGAAAATCGAAAGCGTGCCTTTCATCGATACCTTCGACTTACGCTTCAAGAACTATGAGAAACGCCCGGTACCATCGAGCCAAGCGGTCATGTTCTGTCTAATGGACGTATCCGGTTCGATGGACCAGGCAACGAAAGACATCGCAAAACGCTTCTATGTTCTTTTGTACTTGTTCTTAACTCGTACCTACGAGAATGTCGAAGTCGTCTTTATCCGCCACCATACCCAAGCGAAGGAAGTGGACGAGCACGAATTTTTCTACTCACAAGAAACCGGGGGTACCATTGTATCTAGCGCGCTCAAGTTAATGGATGAAATAGTAAAAGAGCGATACCCGATTGGTCAGTGGAACATATATGCAGCTCAAGCATCCGACGGTGACAACTGGGCAGATGATTCGCCAAGATGCCGGGATCTGTTAGTGAACAAATTACTTCCAAACTGTCAGTACTACTCTTACATAGAGATCACGCGGCGCTCGCACCAAACTCTATGGCATGAGTACGAAAAACTCACTGAAGAGTTTCCTAATTTCGCAATGAAAAACATTCGCTCTGTGGAGGATATTTTCCCAGTCTTTCGTGAACTATTCCAAAAAGAAACGGCGTAAGGAGGCTAGCGATGAATACCGCAACGAGAAACCTCTCAGGAGAGGCGCCTAAGAAGCGTAACAGTAAAGTGTTGCCAGATGGACCAGATTGGACATTTGAGCTGTTAGAGCGGTACCACAAAGAAATTAAGCGTGTCGCGGAGCATTATCGCCTAGACACTTACCCTAACCAAATAGAAGTGATTACTTCAGAGCAGATGATGGATGCCTATTCAAGTATCGGCATGCCAATCAATTACAACCACTGGTCATTTGGTAAAAAATTCATTCAAACAGAGCAGAACTATAAACATGGTCAAATGGGGTTAGCCTACGAGATTGTGATTAACTCCGACCCTTGTATTGCTTATTTGATGGAAGAAAATACGGTAACAATGCAAGCACTCGTGATAGCGCACGCGTGTTACGGCCATAACTCTTTTTTCAAAGGTAATTACCTATTCCAAACGTGGACTGACGCCAGCTCTATTATCGACTATCTGCTGTTCGCGAAAAAGTATTTAGCCGAGTGTGAAGAACGGTATGGCGTAAAAGAAGTGGAAAAGCTGCTCGACTCTTGTCATGCGTTAATGAACTTTGGTGTAGACCGCTACAAGCGTCCAGAGAAAATCTCAATTACAGAGGAAAAAGCAAGACAAGAAGAACGCGAAGCATACCTACAATCTCAAGTTAATGAGCTTTGGCGCACCGTACCGACAGCCAAGACGAAAGAGGAAGACATTAAAGAGCGATTCCCAAGCGAGCCTCAGGAAAACTTGCTCTACTTCTTCGAAAAACATGCGCCGTTGCTAGAGCCGTGGCAACGTGAAGTTGTTCGGATCGTCCGTAAGATCAGTCAGTATTTTTATCCGCAAAAACAAACGCAAGTCATGAATGAGGGCTGGGCAACGTTCTGGCACTACACCATACTCAACCATCTTTATGATGAGGGCTTGGTGTCTGAAAAATTCATTCTAGAGTTCTTACATAGCCACACCAGTGTCGTGGCTCAGCCGCCTTATAACAGTCCTTACTTTAATGGCATTAACCCCTACGCGTTAGGCTTTGCCATGTTCCGAGATATTAAGCGTATCTGTGAAGAACCAACTGATGAGGACAAAGAGTGGTTTCCAGACCTAGCAGGAACCGACTGGTTAGATGCAGTGCATTTCGCGATGCATAATTTCAAAGATGAAAGCTTTATTAGCCAATACCTTTCTCCGAAATTAATGCGTGATTTCAAGTTGTTTGCGATCAACGATGATGATCATAAGAACTTTATTGAAGTCGCTGCGATACACGATGAGATGGGTTATAAACGCATTAGAGAAACCCTAGCCGCTCAGTACAACTTATCTAATCTTGAGCCAAACATTCAGGTGTTTAATGTCGATGTCCGTGGTGATCGATCGCTTACGTTGCAGTACGTTCCTCACAACCGCATCCCACTTGATGATAGTTACGAAGAAGTTCTAAAGCACGTGTATCGATTATGGGGCTTTGATGTCATTCTCCAAGAAGTGAAAGACACCGGTCACCGAGAGGTCTTAGCGACCTGCCCTAAACGGAACCAATACGACACTAACATTTAACTAATACCTCGATACAAGTAAAACAAAAAGGCTCCTAATTCAGGAGCCTTGTTTATTCTTAAATCTATCTGAGCATTTGTTACGCTTGCTTTGCAACAATCGCGCGCACGGCTTCTAGGTCTTCGGGCGTATCAACCCCTGCCGCTGGTGCTTCTTTCGCTACCGCCACATGAATTTTTTCACCGTACCAAAGCACTCGCAGTTGCTCAAGACACTCAATCTGCTCTAATGCACTTGGTGCCCAATTGACATACGTATTAATGAAACCAGCTCGATAAGCATAAATACCAATATGACGCATTAATGGGTTGGCAATGGTTTTGTCTTGTTTAGCAAAGTTATCGCGATCCCAAGGGATGGTTGCTCGACTAAAGTACAACGCATAGCCTTGCTCATCTGCGACAACTTTAACAGCGTTCGGGTTGAACACTTCCTCTTCCGAGTCTATTTCTACAGCTAACGTCGCCATCGGGGCTTCACACCCAGATAAGTTATCAGCAACCTGACGAATGATGGACGGCGGAATCAAAGGCTCATCCCCTTGCACATTAACAATAATGTGGTCTGACGGAATAGCCATTTTTTCAACAACTTCTGCAAGACGCTCCGTACCTGATTCGTGGTGGGGAGAGGTCATACAAACTTTACCACCAAATGACGAAACCGCTTTCGCAACACGCTCGTCATCAGTTGCAACGATGACATCTTCCGCACCCGCTTGTAGCGCTTGTTCATAAACCCACTGAACCATAGGCTTACCACCAATATCCGCTAGCGGTTTACCAGGCAAACGGCTCGATGCGTAGCGCGAAGGGATGACAACCGTAAAAGACATTAGCGTCCCTCATCCATGCTCATAGTGCGAGCTTCAGGCTCTAGCAGAACTGGAATACCCTCTTTGATCGGGTAAGCAAGGCGATCCAATTTGCAGATCAACTCTTGATTATCTTTATCGTACGTCAGCTTACCTTTGCAAACAGGGCAAGCTACAATCTCAAGTAGACGGTGATCCATAAGCCGCTTTAACCTCTTTTATTCTATTTAAAATTTGCTCTGCATCGTTTGATTCAAACTGGGCAGATACAGGCAGATACCACCAATTATCTTGCGCATAATGGCTGCACTTGACGGCATCTTTCTCGGTCATAATCACATTGGTCCCTTGTTGAGCCAATGCTTCTAATTCTTGTTGATCAAAGTCTTGATGGTCAGCAAAACCTTTTGTGACTTTAACATCTGCGTTCATCGAGTTTAGTGTATGAAAAAAACGCGGAGGATGCCCAATGCCCGCAAATGCGACGAGATCTTTCAACTCCGAGACATCCACATGTTGCTTAGTCTTAAGATTAATAGCTTTAGAGGGTGCTAAAGCCATTGCGATTTCGCCCGTATGCGCTTGACCGCCATTGGTGATGATAAAGTCGACTTCTTTAAGTCGCTCAATACCTTCACGTAAAGGACCTAATGGAATCAGGCTTTCATTCCCAAACCGGCGATTCCCATCCACAATCACTAACTCAATATCACGGCCTAACGCATAATGTTGTAATCCATCATCCGTAATTATGATATCCACATCCAAATCTAGCAGTGCTTTCACTGCATTTGAACGCACAGGATCTACCGCAACAGGTGCTCCTGTACGGCGATGAATCAACTTAGGTTCATCGCCACAATGCTTCGCTGGCGTATCTTCTTTTAGCACTAACGGATAGGCAGGAGCCTTTGCCCCATAACCACGAGAAACAACCCCCGGCTTAAAGCCCATTTGCTGTAGTTGCTCAACAAGCCACACAACAACTGGTGTTTTACCATTGCCACCAGCAGTGATATTGCCAACCACAACAACAGGTATAGGCGCATTATAAGCTTGCTTGCGGCCAGTTTGGTATTGCTTTCGCTTTGACTTGCTTATCGCTCCAAATAATAAACTCAGTGGCCACAAAAGCGGCCACAAGAGGTATTTTATTGGATGGTTTTCAAACCAGATTTTTTCAATCACCGCGCTTATTCACCAAACTGAATACGGTGCAATTGTGCATACGCACCATTTTTCTCAATAAGCTCAGCGTGGTTGCCACGTTCAATGATGGCACCATCATCAACCACAAGAATTTCATCGGCTTTCTCGATTGTGGATAAGCGGTGCGCTATTACAAGTACCGTTTTGTCTTTTTGCAGCTCATCAAGTGCAGCTTGAATAGCTCGCTCGGATTCGGTATCCAAAGCCGAAGTTGCCTCATCAAGAATCAGCACTGGAGCATCACGCAATAGAGCTCGCGCAATCGCAACACGTTGGCGTTGACCACCAGACAAGCTAGCACCATTTTCACCAATCATGGTATCAAGTCCATCATCCATTTTGCCGATGAACTCCATCGCATGCGCGAGTGTTGCCGCTTTCTCGATATCACTGCGCTCATATTGGCCATCCGTTGCGTACGCAATATTGTTTGCTATCGTGTCATTAAACAAATGAACATTTTGCGATACTAGTGCAAATTGCTGACGTAAATTCTTTAGCTCGTAATCACGAATATCATGCCCATCTAATGTGATAGAACCACTGTCAACATCATAGAAGCGGTTGAACAAGTTCGCGATGGTACTTTTACCTGAGCCAGAACGGCCAACTAGCGCCACCGTTTTTCCTCTTGGAATATCGAAGCTGACATTTTCCAATGCTGGTTTTTCTGCACCAGTGTAAGTAAAGCTTACGTTTTTAACTGAAACATCGCCATTTGCGCGTTCAACTGTCAACTTACCTTCGTTTTTCTCAGGCTCGAGGTCAATTAACGCGAAGAGCGTTTGGCTCGCGGCCATACCACGTTGGAACTGAGAAGTAACGTTAGTCAGCGCTTTAAGTGGGCGCATCAGACCAAACATTGCAGAGAACACAACAGTAAATGTACCTGGAGTCAGTTGCTCTTTAATCGAATCAATACTTGCTAAATAAAGAACGGCAACAATTGCAAGTGATGCAATCATTTGGATGATAGGGTTAGCCGCCGCTTGAGCCGTCACCAACTTCATGCTTTGTTGACGCATTTGGTTGCTGACTTTTTCAAATCGTTTACGTTCGATGTCTTGGCCGCCATAGCTCAACACAACTTTATGGCCTTTCAGCATCTGCTCTGCTGATGCAGTTACGTTACCCATCATGGTCTGCATATTTTTGGATATTTTTCTAAAACGTTTAGAAACAACACCAATACCCCATGCCACAACGGGAGCAACAGCAAACAGCACTAGCGACAATTGCCAGCTGTTGTAAAACATCAAAACTAACAGACCAATGATACTTGCACCTTCACGGACAATGCTCACCAACGCTTGGCTAGTTGCCGCTGATACTTGCTCTGAGTCGTAGGTTATACGCGACAATAAGTTGCCCGTCTTTTCCTTATCAAAGTATGACACTGGCATGTGCATAAAGTGATTGAACACCATGCGACGGACTTGCATAACTACGTTGCCAGATACCCAGCTCAAACAGTAGGTGGAGACAAATCCACTTATGCCACGGATGAACATCATGGCAAAAATAATCAATGGAAGCGTGCGTAAAAAATCAGATTCAGCGTTCCCAAAACCTTCATCGAGTAGTGGTTTTAGTAGGGAAATCATATAGGTATCTGATATGGCATTAATAACTAATGCAATGACTGCAACGACAAGACCTGACTTATAAAGGCGAATAAATTGCCATAGACGCTTAAACGTCTGCCAAGTCGTTTCATCAGTATTTATCGACATAGAAGTGCTTTATTTTCTTACATTAAGACTCTCATTCTACTCCCTTACGCAGCATCTGCCTATACCAAGGCTCAAATGTATCGCTACGTTTGGTTTCTGAGCGCCAATTATCACGGTGAATAAAGAAGCTTACCTGACCACCCTCACCAGTATCAAGCCAAGTAATGCCAAGCTTTCGGTATGAAGCAACGACACTTTCCGCTGGCATTCCCCATCGATTGTTTTTTGCTAAAGAAGCAACCGCCACACTCGGGCTCACCGCCTCGATAAATCGAGGATTCGATGAACTTTTACTCCCGTGGTGAGGGACTAGCACCACATCGCTTTGTAACTTTCCGGGTTCTCTAAGCAAAATCCACTCGCTAATGGCCTCAATATCACCAGTAAAAAGCATACTAAAGTTAGAAATAGGGTCAGTAAGTCGTAATACACAGGAGTGCGGATTATACGCACGTTGAACAAGTGCAGGAGGCCAGAGCACTTCCATGTTTAATCCTTGCCATTTCCATTGGTCACCTCTAGTGCAAGGCTCATATCCGATAAAGAATTGACTACTAAGTTTACGCTGTGGAGAAAAGGCATCTTCAATGAAAAAGCGGCCGCCTGCGTGATCATTATCGAAATGGCTTAGAATCAGTGTATCTATGCTTTCATAACCTCGTTGATGCAAAACCGGAGTGACGACCTGCTCTGCGATACTGCCGCTTTGCCATGCTTTACCAGTGTCATACAGCAACACCTTGTCGTCTTTTTCTACAACCACTGCAAGGCCATGACCTACATCTAATACATCGATACGCCAATGCGGTTCATACTCCGATGCAAGCTTGATACTAATAACGATGCCGAGTAACAAATACCACGCGTACTGAGACATGAACCGTTGAAATATTAAGCAAACCACTATCGCCATAACCAGCATTGTCATTTCCATGCTAATAGGTTGCCAAGAACCTATTGCGTACTGTATTGACGTGCTCAATGGCTGTAATGACCAGTCCACCGAATGCCACAGAGGCTTCGCTATCATTTCAAGAAACAAAGATGAGAACAGGGCTAGAAACATCAAAGGTACAACGATAAATCCGAACCAAGGAATAAATACCAAGTTGTAGGCTATTGAGGACAAACTAAAACCGGAGAAGAAATGGCCACTAACAGGTACGATTAAAGCGCTCAACATCAATTGAGTAAGCAATAACGCTTTTAATCGCGCTTTCCAACCTCCCCTTTGATGTCGAATCAAATTAATTGCGAACAATACCGCACAAACGGAGAGGTACGATAACCAAAAGCTCATACTGTAGGATGCAAAAGGTTGGACAAGCAGTTGTAGAGATACTGCAAGCAAAAGAACTCGCCAAGAAGTCCAGTGCACCAGAGTATACTTCAGGAGAACGTAAACAACGCATACCGACACTGCTCGCGTAGTAGGCAGAGAGAAATCCGCTAACCAAGCGTAGGCAACAGCGAAGATCAGCCCATATAAGCTAGGTAACAACTGGTATTGGGGTAATAGATAACGAACGGTACCGCCCACGACTAGCCCAAAAGTAAACGCCATACCAATATGTAAACCAGAAATGGAGACCAAATGCAGTAAACCACTGTCCCTGAGCGCTTGCCAATCTTCCTTAGACAACCAAGAACGGTCAGCAAAAACTAACGCACTTATTAACGAGAAATGATGAAGGGAAGACACATCATCAGCGACATCGGCAATAATGGATTGACGCAGAGATACATTAGAACGAACAATCCACTTAGCATCTTTGTTAACAACCGCTCGGGCGATAATATTTTTACCCATCGCGTGCTTTTCAGCATCAAAGCCAGCTTCGTTGCGTAGACCTGTAATCGGCTTTAACGAGATGGATGTCGTAAACTCACTGTTAACATCGAGTGGAAAAGGCGTAATAAGACGGATTTTAGGTTTAAGAAAAGGTAACAGAGTTTGAGAATTTACCGCTTCTATAGCGACAATACCTTCATAACCGTGACTTATTTGCGTAAAAGGGCTGTCAACTTTACCAATTATGGTAATATTCTCCCCTGCTTGAAAAAGGGCTTGTCTCTGAGACTCCAATACATTGCCGTGGACGATGACAACCATAAAGCCCGCAATTGCGCCTATGCTAATTAAGCCACGACGTAATTTGATTATTGAGCCAGTGGTTATTATTCCCAGCAGCAACCAACGCCAATCTGGTATTGTCGGCCACCAAGCCGACGAGATTACGCTCGCTACAAATAACGCCAAGGTCCAACTTTTTTCTGAGAGAGTCATGCTGTCCTATGCCTAGAAAGCTGATAAAACGCTTCATGCCAGATCATGAATTGATCAAACGCCAAAAAGCATTGAAGGTCTTCGGCA
Source organism: Vibrio sp. Vb2880 (assembly GCF_033337975.1). NCBI lineage: Bacteria > Pseudomonadati > Pseudomonadota > Gammaproteobacteria > Vibrionales > Vibrionaceae > Vibrio > Vibrio sp. Vb2880. Next base: position 41,497 of record NZ_JAWORT010000004.1, on the reverse strand, counting down.
ATGTGTTGTACAACCCGAACTTGTGGTGCTTAAACCGCCGCTCGGCATCAGGGGCTTTTGCTGTCGGGTTATTTATGGCTTTTGTTCCGCTGCCGAGCCAAATGATCATGGCCGCTGGTTTGGCCATTATGTTGGGTGTCAATCTGCCCCTCTCCGTCGCTTTGGTATGGATCAGCAATCCTATCACTATGCCTGTGCTATTTTACTTTGCGTACAAGCTAGGTGCTCTAGTGATGCGTCTTCCCCCGCAACCTTTTCACTTTGAACTATCGTGGGAATTCATCATGCAGCAAATGAGCACCATTGGACCTCCATTTCTATTGGGCTGCGCAATTTGTGGGGTTGTATCCGCGATTATTGGCTACTTCGGAATTCGAGGGCTTTGGCGCTACTCGGTGGTACGGAGCTGGCAAAAACGTAAAATAAGATAAGACCTTACTGCGTAAAAATCAGCATTTGAGCTATCAGTTGAGGGGCATCTAACAGTTAGAATGAAACGCGATGTTACTCAAGTAGGATAAATACAAAAAAGGACCGAATTCGGTCCTTTTTGTTTTTCGCATATTGTAAAACAATCCGCTATTTAGAACTCAGTACAGCCGCCGGATTCAACCTTGCGGCACGCGAAGCAGGATACCACGTCGCAAGTAAACTAAGCACTATCGCCGTCACTGACACCAATGCCACATCTGGCCAGTGTAGTTGTGATGGTAAGAAGTCGACGAAGTAAATATCACCCGATAAAAACTGATGACCAATTAAGCTCTCTAACCCTTTAATTAACGGAGTCAGGTTTAACGCCACTAAGACACCGATAACACTGCCGACGAGACTACCAAATACACCAGAGAATACACCTTGCCAAACAAAGATCCGTTTGATTAGGCTATCTTTTGCTCCCATTGTTCGCAAAATTGCAATTTCCGCCGCTCGGTCTTTCACTGCCATCATCAACGTAGACACAATATTAAAACATGCCACGCCAATCACCAGTACCATCACCAAGTACATAATGGTGCGCACGAGCTGAATATCGCGATACAAAAAACCAAACTTTTGCTGCCAGCTTTTCAAATACACGTAAACATCAACCATGCTACCAACCTCGCGAACAATAGAAGGCGCATTGAGAACATCGTCAGTTTTTAGTGAAATGCCTGTGACCCCTTCCCCTAACCTCGCGTATTGCTGCGCATCAGCTAATGGTACTAACGCTAGAGAGTGGTCGATTTGGCCATTCAACGTTAAGAACCCTGACACCTTCACGCGCACACGCTTAGGAGCCTGCACTTTATTTGCGCCGCCTGTTTGCGGAATCATTAACGTCACATAATCCCCCACGCCGACATTTAGCTCGTTTGCTACACCTCGGCCTAAGATCACTTGCTGCTGACCAGCATAAAAGTTTTGCCAAGCAGCTTGGTCAATAAAATTCGACAAACTCGACACCGCTTGCTCGAAAGTAGGCTCTACACCACGAACTTCTATCGCTTTTAGCTTACTGCCTTTTTCTGCCAAACCCGTAAAACGAACATACGGTGCTGCCGCAACAACATGTTCATGTTTTAGAGCTTGATTCATCGTTTTGGTGTAGTCCTGAAGTGGTCCATTAACACCTTCTAACTCGCCGTGTGGGATCACAGACAACACACGCGATTGCAGCTCGCGCTCAAAGCCATTCATTGCAGACAAACCGATAATGATCACAGCAACGCCAACCGCAATACCAATAGTCGAAGAAAGCGATATGAAAGACACCATCTTGTTGCGCTTTTTCGCTCGACTGAAGCGACCACCAATCATCAAAGCTAAAGAGGTAAACAAAACTAGCCCTCCGCAGATGCTGTATCAGTCACAAAACGATCTACGAGCAAACCATCTTGCATGTGCATTTGACGATCCATTTTTGCTGCCAGCTCTTTGTCATGCGTGACAACCAAAAATGCAATGTTTGACTCTTTATTGAGCTCGCGCATCAAATCATAGATAGACAGTGCCGTATTGTGATCTAAGTTCCCCGTAGGTTCATCAGCCAAGACCAGGTCAGGTTTATTCACCAATGCACGCGCAATCGCAACACGCTGACGCTCACCGCCCGATAACTCGGAGGGTCTATGTTGCATCCGATGACTCAAACCAACTTTATCTAACAGCGCTTTAGCCGCCTGTTTTGCATCCGCTACTTTAGCACCGCCAATCATCAGTGGCATCGCCACATTTTCAAGCGCAGTAAAGTCAGCCAACAAGTGATGAAACTGGTATACAAAACCAAGGTGCTTGTTGCGTAATGCCGCCTGTTTGTTCGAGCTCAAAGCTGATAGGTTTTGCCCTAGAAAATCAACTTCACCATGAGTTGCGTCATCTAACGCACCTAAAATATGCAATAAGGTACTTTTTCCCGAACCAGAAGAGCCAACAATAGAAACCAACTCCCCTTTGTCGATATCGAAACTTACGCCTTTCAACACTTCCGTATCTAACGAACCCTCTCGGTAGACTTTACGAATATCACGACATTCTAATAGCTTATTCATAGCGAAGTGCCTCAGCAGGTTTAACAGAAGATGCTCGATAAGAAGGATAAAGCGTAGCAGCAAGGCTAAGAGCAATCGCCAATACCACCACTAAAAGAATTTGCAGTGAATCAATCAAGATGGGTAGATGACCACCAAAGCTGAATAGCGCCACACCAGCAGATTCAAGAATCGCATTTAGATTAAGTGACAAGATCACGCCCGCAGCGCCACCAACAATCGCGCCAATTACACCACTGCTTGCACCTTGCACCATGAAAATGGTCATCACTTGAGATTGAGTCATGCCTTGAGTTTTCAATATTGCGACTTCTGATTGCTTCTCCATTACCACCATGATTAAAGCGGAGATAATATTGAATGCAGCGACACCCACAATTAGACCTAGCATAAGTCCCATCATGTTCTTTTCCATTTTCACCGCTTGGAAAAGCTCACCACGCTGTTCGCGCCAATCACTCCATTCCCATCCATCAGGCATGGGTTGGTCAGCAAAATCCGTCACCATAAATGGGTCAGAGAAAAAGACACGCCAACCAGAAACCGTGTCTTTAGGGAAACGCATCAGCTTAGATGCATCCGTCATGTTCACAATCATTAATTGACCATCAACGTCCGATCCCGTATTGAAAATGCCTGAGACAGTAAAGTTTCGCTGGCTAGGAATACGGCCAAGTGGGGTAAACTGCGTTGCGTTGGTCACCATCAAGCGCACTTTATCCCCGATTGAGACCTTTAGTGAACGCGCCAAACTGTGACCCAAAAATACATTGTAGTCACCTGCTTGAAGTGACGATAATCGTCCGGCAATCAAATGGTTGCTAATCGGATCGCCTTTCTTAGGTTCAATACCGATGAGGTAACCAGCCGTCAGCTGTGCAGAACTCTGAATAACAGCCTCTCCTCTAACGATAGGTTCCGGCTGAGATTCACTCGACATCGCTTGAACAAATGGAGGGGCAGACTCGGTCATAGGCGTTTTTCCATCGTGTTGCGAAACAACGGCATGAGGTAGCACACCTAAAATGCGTTCTTTTAACTGCGATTCAAACCCGTTCATCACAGAAAGAACCGTCACCAACGCCATTACACCGATCGTAATACCCGCCGTCGACATATAAGAAACAAATCGGCTGAACCTATCTCCAGAGCGTCCCCGAAGATACCTTAAGCCAATAAACAATGAGATAGGATGATACATATAAGACAAACCAACTGGTTGTTTTGATATAAAGCTTTAGCGGATTATCTTACCTTACTCTTCTCATTAAGAAGACAAGAGAATCGCTAAATTTGTCAACGACATGCAATAAGTCTGTATTTAGGGCAAAAAGTTCAAGGACAAACCGGCTAAACTTGATAACTTCATTCAGTTAGCGATAATCAGTGCCCTATTTCTCTTTGTTTGTTGAGTGAACAGGGAGCGCTCACTGGCAAAAGGATCGACTATATGACAGAGCAAGAATACTTTACCGTCCATCATAACCTCACCATCAACGTCGAAACGTTGAGTGCGGACTTTGCTTTGCCAGATGAAGAAACATTTGCCTCCGAAATTCCAGCACCATTTATTGTCGCCAGTGAATTTAGTCACTTAGATATGTTGGCAGACAACGCGCGTCTAGAGCTGAAAAACAAAGAGTTAAAGCATGTGATCAACTTGCTTGATACGCAAAACGCGAAACTTAACCTCTTGTTGAGCTTTATGCTTTCACAACAAGATGACGCCTCCATTCGATATCAAACGACGCAGTTTGGTGCTAGTCAACTCAGTTTCCGCTCAGATACAGCGTTAACTACTCAACAACTCGTTCGTGTTAAACTGTTCCTCGATCACCCTGCTGCGGCGATTTATTGTTACGCTCAAGTAGAAGAATGTGATGCTTCAGAGCAAGATTTCATTATCACGCTTAGATACAAGATGCTCCGAGAATCTGATCAAGATTTACTGATAAAGGCGGCACTGTATCAACAACAAAAACTTTTACGTCAGCGCTCGATGGAGCGAGATAAAAAATAATTCCTATGACAAAAGCAACGATTCTTTCCGTCACCAACCCTTCAGAGCGTGGCGACAAAAAACAGCTAGGTAATTTGCCGGGCGCAGCTCTACCTCTAGCCATTGCAGAGCTAGCCAAGCAGCATTCGAGTCACTCGCTACTCGTTGTGCCTGACCCGCAAATCGCTTTAAAGCTTCAGGCAGAGATTGAGCAATTCACCGACCAAACGGTAAGCCTGTTCCCCGACTGGGAAACGCTGCCTTACGATAACTTTTCTCCGCATCAAGAAATCATCTCTGAACGTATCGCACGCCTATACCAACTGCCAAGTCAACGTGATGGCATAACCATCGTCCCGGTCAGTACAGTATTGCAACGCCAATCGCCACGTGATTTTCTGTTGCAACACACTTTAATGGTGAAAACTGGTGATCGGCTCTCGCTAGAGAAGTTACGTGTACAACTTGAAAATTCTGGCTACCGCCATGTAGATCAAGTCTTTGGACCAGGTGAATATGCAAGTCGTGGGTCTATTCTGGATCTCTTTCCTATGGGCAGCAATGACCCGTACCGCATCGACTTCTTTGATGATGAAATAGATACCATTCGCACGTTTGATCCAGAGAACCAACGCTCTATCGACGATATTCAGCAAATCCAATTGCTGCCTGCACATGAGTTCCCAACCACTAAAGAAGCGATTGAAGATTTCCGTACACGTTGGCGCACCCAGTTCGACGCACGCCGCGAGCCTGAATCAATCTACATGCAAGTGACCAAAGGCACGTGGCCCGCTGGTATTGAGTATTGGCAGCCGCTGTTTTTTGACCATACCGAGACTTTATTTGAATATTTGCCAGAAGACTCTCAAGTCATCACATATGGTGATATCGAATCTGCGGTCGATACTTTCTTAACCGATGTCGAATATCGATACGACCAGAAAAAAGTTGATCCGCTGCGTCCTCTTTTGACTCCTGAACAGCTTTGGTTGAAAAAAGACGAACTTTTCAGTCAACTAAAACAGCTCCCTATCGCTCAATTGAGCCTAGATAAAGTGGTTAAGCGTGCCGGTCGTCAAAACCTACCAGTACAATCGTTAGCCGAGCTTGGCGTTCAACAACAAAATAAAGAGCCGCTCTCGCGCCTTCGTCAGTTTAGTGAGCAATTCAGCGGCAAAATCGTTTTCTCGGTAGAGTCAGAAGGTCGTCGTGAAGCACTAACGGAGCTGTTGCAAGGCATCAAAGTTCGGCCAGTCGTACATGGCTCACTTTACCAAGCTCTAGACTCGGGTGATCGATTCAGCTTGGTCTTAGGCGCAGCAGAGCATGGTTTCATTCACGAAGAGCTGAACTTCGCTCTGATCTGTGAAAGTGATCTACTCGGTGACCGTGTTATCCAGCGACGCCGCAAAGATAAAAAAGCCGTCAACAGTGACACCGTTATTCGCCATCTTGCGGAACTAAAACCCGGTCAACCTGTGGTTCATATTGATCACGGTATTGGCCGCTATATCGGTTTACAAACACTTGAAGCCGGTGGTATGAAAACGGAATACGTCACCCTTGAGTATCAAAACGATGCCAAGCTCTACGTGCCAGTTTCATCACTGAATCTTATCAGCCGTTATTCTGGCGGCGCTGAAGAGAGTGCGCCACTGCATAAATTAGGTGGTGAAGCGTGGGCAAAAGCACGTCGTAAAGCGGCAGAAAAAGTGCGTGATGTCGCGGCAGAATTGCTGGATGTGTATGCTAAACGAGAATTAAAACCTGGCTTCAAATTTGAGCTAGATCGTGGGCAATACGCAACATTTAAAGCAACATTCCCGTTTGAAGAAACAGATGACCAAGCGATGGCCATCAATGCCGTATTGTCAGACATGTGCCAGGCAAAAGCGATGGATCGCTTAGTATGTGGTGACGTGGGCTTTGGTAAAACGGAAGTCGCTATGCGCGCAGCATTTGTCGCAACGGATAATAGTAAACAGGTCGCCGTACTCGTACCAACAACCTTGCTTGCTCAGCAGCATTTCGAAAACTTCCGTGACCGTTTTGCCAACTTACCAATCCGAGTTGAAGTACTGTCTCGTTTTAAATCTGCCAAAGAACAAAAAGTCATTTTGCAAGACGTTGCCGATGGTAAAGTCGATATTGTCGTTGGTACGCATAAGCTGCTTTCGAGCGACATTAAATTCAAAGATTTAGGTTTGTTGATCGTTGATGAGGAACACCGCTTCGGGGTTCGTCAAAAAGAAAAGGTCAAAGCAATGCGTGCGGATGTGGACATTCTTACCCTCACCGCAACACCAATTCCACGCACACTGAATATGGCAATGAGTGGCATGCGAGACCTGTCGATCATCGCTACACCTCCTGCACGCCGTTTAGCCATTAAAACCTTTGTTCGACAAAAAGAAGAGCCAGTGGTCCGTGAAGCGGTACTGCGTGAAATTATGCGTGGTGGTCAGGTTTACTTCCTGCACAATCAGGTTGAAACCATTGAAAAAACGGCAGAAGACTTACAGAAACTCATCCCAGAGGCACGCATTACCGTGGCTCATGGTCAAATGCGCGAGCGCGAACTTGAGCGAATCATGAATGACTTCTACCATCAGCGCTTTAATGTGTTGGTGTGTACAACCATCATCGAAACCGGTATCGACGTACCAACGGCAAATACCATAATCATGGATCGTGCGGACAATCTTGGCTTGGCGCAGTTGCATCAATTGCGTGGCCGTGTTGGACGTTCACACCATCAGGCCTATGCTTACTTATTAACGCCACATCCAAAAGCCATGACCAAAGATGCCATCAAGCGTCTTGATGCGATTGCTTCACTGGAAGACTTAGGTGCTGGCTTTACGTTAGCAACCCACGATTTAGAAATCCGTGGTGCTGGTGAGCTGCTTGGTGATGAGCAAAGTGGGCAAATTCAATCCGTTGGTTTTACACTTTATATGGAAATGCTGGAACAAGCAGTGCAAGCATTAAAAGAAGGCAAGGAGCCATCTTTGGATGAGCTGCTTCGTGAGCAAACTGAAGTGGAAATGCGAATCCCAGCGCTCTTACCAGATGATTACATTCCGGATGTAAACACACGACTGTCGATGTACAAACGCATTGCGAGTGTCACAAGCAGTGATGAACTATCAGAGCTAAAAGTGGAACTGATTGATCGCTTTGGTCTGCTTCCAGACGCAACAAAGAACTTACTTGCCGTCTCAGAATTGAAAATTTCGGCTGGTAGTTTAAAAGCGAAAAAGATAGAAGCCCATGATAAAGGTGGATTTATCGAGTTTTACCCTGATGCTGACATAAATCCAGCGTATTTAGTTAAACTGCTGCAATCACAGCCGCAAAAATTTGCAATGGAAGGTCCAACTAAGTTCAAGTTTAGCGTACCATTGGTGGACCGACGTAAACGCATTCAGTTTGTTCAAGACTTACTGAATGATTTTAAACAGAATTTATTACCAACGAGCTAATAGTCGAATGAGAATACTGATCCCGTTATTGCTTCTATGTGTCTCAATGCCCTCTTGGGCACAGCGCCAATTTGATATTGAAGTGATCATTTTCAAGCGAGCAGTCGACGCTGAAAGCACAACAGAATCTTGGCCGAATCAACTGCCAAAAATCGATATGGAAAATGTCGGTAGCCTAGAGAGTGAATCCTACCGCCGCTCTAAAGGCGTGACACTTTTGCCAAGTTCTTCTTTCCGTCTCAACGCGCAAGAAGCGGCACTAAATAATCATGCCGGCTTTAAAGTGCTTAAACACGTAGCCTGGCGTCAAGGTGACCGAGGTAAATCTAGCGCCCCAATTTTCCGCATCGTTGGCGGGCGAGATTTCTCTGATTCTTATCAAGCAGATGGCCGCCCAATCAATGGCAATCAAACATTTTCCAGCGACGGTTACAGTGAAGAGACGGTCAATGGCCCTTTATATGAACTAGATGGTCGATTCCAAATATACGTACAGCATTACCTCTTCGCCGAAACAACACTAGATCTGCGCGAACCAAGTGTTAGAGAGGTGCGTTTTGAACCAACCTCAACTGAGCAATTGGCGGATGACTTAGGTGAAGTAGATGGTAACGTCCAAGTCGGTAACTTGGCAGAAATATCGCCGACAGTAACCGAAGAGAAATTCCTGAAGAGTTATCGAATGGATCAAAAACGTCGTATGCGTAGCAGCGAGACTCATTACCTAGATAACCCGTTGATGGGTATGATCATTCAAGTTCGTCGGGTTCGATAAGCACGAGCGGTTCGACAAAGCGCAGCAAAGCTGCGCTTTGTTTTTATCTGCTATACCTCAATTATTCCTAACCAACGCAGAGCAAGGAAAATAGCTGCGTTCAAGTATAAATAGACAGCTTTCAATTTACTTACACTCAACATGGAAGTCGTATTAGTTCATGAGTCCAGACTTTGAAATCATTGCGCCCCGCTTAGCGCTCAAGCTCATCCCTGCTGAAGAAGCACATTCACTACAACGATTACTTGCAGAATCCCCTTCGCTGCACCAATGGCTTGATTGGTGTGATAAAAACGTCACATTGAAAACCGCGCAGGACTTTCTGTTGGCAACCCGTCTTAACTGGGTCAAAACTGAGGCTTTTGGTTTCGGTATCTATAAGCGGCAAAGTAACACTTTGGTTGGAATGGCAGCGGTTAATGAGTTATATCATACGTTTAATATGGCGAGTATTGGTTACTGGGTTGCCGACCGCTATCAACGGCAAGGCTATGCCCAAGAAGCCGTTAAAGCCTTAGCAGAATTCTGCTTCGCAAAGCTAAGTTTAACTCGACTAGAGATTGTTTGTGACCCCGACAACGAAGCTAGCCAAGCCTTAATTGAGTCCGTCGGTGCACAAAAAGAAGCCATCGCCAGAAACCGGTTTATTTTTCAGGGTAAGCCTAAAGATGGCGTTGTGTTCTCACTTTTACCGACAGATCTAACATAAACAAAAAGCCACCGACTTGCGGTGGCTTCTGCATTTTTTAAGATACAACACATCCACACAGAGTGGATTTAAAACCTTAGTGCAGCTTAAGGTTTGGACGCAGCACGCGATTAATGCGGCCGACGAGCATCATCAGACCGGTTTTGAATACACCGTGCAACGCCATTAGGTGCATGCGATACAATGAGATGTAAACGACACGAGCAATACGGCCTTCTACCATCATCGACCCTTTAGTTAGGTTCCCCATCAGACTACCAACGGTTGAGAAGCGACTTAGAGACACTAATGAACCGTGATCTTTATATACGTAGTCTTTCAACTCGCGCCCGTTGATCTTCGCGACGATGTTACTAAATGCCTGGCTTGCCATTTGGTGTGCAGCTTGAGCGCGTGGCGGCACGAACGAACCGTCAGACTGGGTGCATTGTGCTAAGTCACCAATAACAAAGATGTCATCATCTCGTGTTGTCTGTAGTGTGTTTTTCACTACAAGCTGATTGATACGGTTCGTTTCTAAGCCAGCGATATCTTTAATAAAGTCTGGAGCTTTGATACCCGCAGCCCAAACCATGATTTGAGCTGGGATCTTCTCACCATCTTTTGTAGTAAGGCCATCTTTTTCAGCTTTAGTCACCATAGTGGCGGTGCGCACGTTTACGCCCAACTTCACCAACTCTTGATGAGCAGCAGAAGAAATACGTGGAGGTAACGCTGGTAAAATACGCTCACCTGCTTCAATCAGATTGACGTTCAACTTGCTAGAATCAAGATCACCGAAGCCATAAGTGCGCAGCTCTTTAACAGCATTATGTAACTCAGCTGATAGTTCAACGCCAGTTGCACCAGCACCAACAATCGCAATATCGACCGTACCGTTACCGTTTTTCGCGTGCAGCTTTAGGAACTCGTTGTTCATTTCTGTACGGAAACGGTGTGCTTGCTCAGGGCTGTCTAGGAAAATACAGTTTTCACGAACGCCAGGCGTGTTGAAGTCGTTTGATGTCGAGCCAATCGCCATCACTAGAATGTCGTATTCTAGCTCACGGCTTGGCATAAGAAGTTCACCGTGTTCGTCTTTAAGCTCACTTAAGATGATCACTTTACGTTCACGGTCGATGTCTTGAAGGCTACCCATTTGGAAGTCGAAGCTGTGGTTTTTTGCATGAGCTCGATAGCTCAGTGCATCTACTCCTTCGTCCAAAGAACCTGTAGCAACCTCATGCAATAATGGCTTCCACAAGTGGCTCGCTTTTCGATCGACTAGCGTAATTTGCGCACGGTTTTTGCGACCTAGAGTTCGACCAAGCTTAGTTGCCAACTCAAGACCACCTGCACCGCCGCCTACAACGATAATGCGTGTCACAATGATTTTCCTCTACAAAAATGAATATATGGGGTTCAGCTCGATGCATGACTCACAAATATTTGTGGCATCCATCCAACCGATGAATTCTTGGTTCTTAGAGGTGTCTCAATTACTTGGATTAAAAAACTGCCACTCACCTTGATTCTTTATCTATCAATGACTTGTCAGGGTTTGGCATGTTTATCTGGTACGCATACGACGCCAGAATTTTTTGGGCAAGTTTATTACTCGCTCTCAATTTTTTTTGATATTTATCAAATTATTTTAGTCCGGTTCATTATATAGAGACCAACTTTGAAGGCAACCAAAATCCGTGTAACGAGTACGGATTGACTACTTTTCGACTACTCTACAACAAGGTGTTCGTGCTACATAGGAGGGAAGTAAGAAAACGGTAAGGAGAACACAATATTCAAAGCGTTAAACCAAGAAAATGTGCCTTTCAAAGAGACAGTGGCTCGGCATACTCAAGAGAAGGAATCGCAGCAAAGCAGCCGATAAAAACGCCGCTTTACTGTCTACACTCAACATTAATAAGTATTTTTAAATGCCTTTATCGCTTGTAAATGATGAGAGATTTTTTTGAACTTATGAGACTGAGTTTCATCCCAAATGATTTGATAGTGTTTTTCTAGCTCAGCTGCCGTTTTCGAATTGTCATGCACTTCATCATCTTTAGAGAGAATCACTAAGCAGTGAGCTTGATTTTTCGCTCGGAACTGATCAACACATTTTGTTGCGATATCTTCGTACTCTTCTGGACGATCGATTCGACCAGCCATCGTTTTTTCTGGGTGCAAGTTCGGGTTGAACATCACTTGCTTGATACCGCATAGAAAACCAATTCGCTCAGACCAGTAACCACCTAAACCAACCCCGCAGATTAACGGGTTTGGGTCATCAGATTGATCGATAACTTTAGACACTTCTTTTAACAAGTGTTGCATGTCGTGCTTTGGGTGAAGGGTGCTGTAATTGATAAAACGAACGTCGTCGTCGATAAATTGCAGTTGAAGAACTTTTTCGTGGTTACCCGGGCTTGTACTGTCAAAGCCGTGTAAGTAAATAATCATGTGTACCTCTCCCTGTGTGTATCTGGTACTTTTATTAAAACTACCACTATTTCCTTACTGTTAAAGGGGAAAATATCACGAGTTCTCAAAACAGTGATCTTCCATACACAATGAGCCTTTCAACTCATACGCACTGTTTAAGTATTGTTCATCTCCCCACAATTTATAGGCAAGTAGATACCAGAGCATCGCCATCACCAAGGTTCTTGGTTGCCAAGCTTTTACACCTCTCAGCCAAAGAGACACATCTTCGACACCTCGAATTTGGCAATACTGCTTTACCGCTTCTTCCACAGGCGAATTCGCGACCTGAATAGTTAAGGTCAAATCAAGCCTAGGGTCAGCAATCCCGGCATACTCCCAATCAATGACTTTCACCCCATTCTCTCCTCGCACTAGGTTGTAACACCCCAGATCGAAGTGACATAGGGCCAGCGGAACAGGTGCAACGTTCGGTTCCGTGCGCCACTTCATGTACAAAGCCTCAAACTCCGTCCCCACATACTGACCACCAAGCTCAAGCCAATAATGATCGATGCGAGAAATATATGAAAATGGAACCAAAGGAATTGCGCTTATCGGATATTGATGAATCTTCGCCGCAATGGATAATAAATTGCTTAGTGCTAAGCCTGACTCCGTCAGAGCCTCTCCTTCTATCCATTCCACCAGCAACCCTTGCTCATGAATAAAAACTGGCTTGGGGCCAATTTCCAATGAAGAGACTGCATTCAGCACTTGATATTCACTGTGACGAGAAATTGAAAAAGCCTTGCAGACATGACTGGTCGGTCGCCAGATGTATGCAAGGCCTTGAGAAGATTCCAACCGCCAACAGCGGTTGGTTAGCCCCCCGGTAACAGTTTGTACTTTTACCGGAGGCTCCGTAAAGAAGCCATCGAGAGCATTAAGACTCGGATCTAACTGTTTTGCTTGTTGCCAAGAAAACCATGCCATTGATGACTTCTCCACCCTGTTCGATTAAAGACCGAATAGGCTCTTAGATTGCGCTTTACGAATTTCAGTTTCATCCGCCCACTCAATCAAACCTGTTTCTAGGTCCATTAGGCGCATGGTCATCTTGTAGTATACATCTTTATCGCTACCTGCATTTTTCACAATGCTAGATAGGTTGCCGTAAAGCATGTATTGAGCACCAACCATTTTACCAAATTGGATAGCTGTGCTTTGGTTAACAAGCTCATCCGTGTTTTGGAAGTTAAGTTGTTCACGCACAGACTCAACACGATCCATATCAACAAAACGGAACTTACCTGAGTTCAACATCTTAGTAGAGATCGTGTCAGTAATGGATTCAGTGTCAATATGTTCACTGGTTTTGTTCTTAATTCGCTCAACAAAAACGATAGGACGTTGGTCACGAGTAATTGCTGCTACAGAGCCCGACATCATCATGCTATCCACCATTTCAGCCGCGATTTTTTGTAAATCTGTTGAGCCAAAATCGATAGTCGTGGTTTCTGTTGCTTGCGCATCGCCGTAAGAGACTTTGTTAGAACAGCCACCTAAAATGACGGCAAGACCTAAAAGAGCAATAATACTTTTTTTCATGAGAGTTCCTTAGTTTTTCAATACCAGCGCATCGTTAGCGCGGCAGCTTCGGCAGAGCCGTTAAGATTAATCGTCTTGTGCTTCTCTAATTTGCACACGGAATTTTGTGCCATTTGGATTCACAGTAACTTCAGATAACGTGACTTGCTCAAATCCTCGCACAATCATTTTTCGCCACGGACCAGGTTTGGTATTCACTTCTAAACCATTGTTGTCATACCAATAAAATCGGTAAAGAATGTGCTGATCACCTTTGTAATTGCTACTCAGCTGCACGACTCCTCGTGGGCGATCATCAACGTAAGTGGTGGTGATGTTGTCAACTAATAAGCGACTACCTAAAACGTTATCATTAAAAAATACTTTTTGCGTTTGGCCATCAATTCGAATACCAGCCGTGTTTTCGGCGCATCCAACTAAACCAATAGCCATTGCTAAACAAACAAGCCATGCTTTCATTACAGTCTCCCTAGCTGTTTATGCCACACGGTTGAGTGTGCTCCCTGACGAGATACCCATACCAATGTAGTCTGCTGTGCAGGCACTTCAAACTGATAGGTTTGATCACCCAAGTTTAAACTTTGTGTTCCCGGTTTCACGATTTTTGAAGCCGTTTTCACTTGCGCTGGCAATGTTTGCCAACTTCTCGTATCTGGCTGTTCGGTCAATGTGTTCCATACATTGAAAAGTATGTTGCCCACATCATCGCCTTTTTTCGCCGCCTCTTTTCGGATTCGATCTTTTGCCCAAACACGAAGAGCTTGACGGATCACTATTGTAGTAAGACGTTCATTAAGAGCGTTTTGCGCCATCGCATTAACATCAGTCAGCGTACTGGAAGGCAATACCTGACCATTTAAAACAACATCGCTAAAACGTTGAGCACCTCGGTTCTGATAATAAGGAAGCGCCAACGAATAAATCGCGCCATTATCGCGACTGTCGTAAATCGGTAAATCAATACGCCACCCTTTCATCGCCTCAACAACACCCTGCTCATCAATAACGATGACTCGCCCTTGTGACTGAGTTAATCCAGAAGGTGCTTTGCCATACCGCTTCTCTAGCATGCGCAAGTCTTCACGCATGCCCAGCTTCTTAGCAGCGTATAAGGTGCTTTCCACAACTTGCTTGTTGTCTGGCATTACAGCGAGTGCTCGTCGGTAATCAACATAAGCACTGTTTAAGTCTCGCGACGCTTCATATAACAAGCCAGAAAGATAGAACAGATAACCATTTTGTACCGCGCTTAGTTTTTTACCAGCATCAGGGTAGTTCGCTAACACACTGCCTAAATTGGCAGACATGCCTTGCTTGTTAAGGTCTTTCTCTGCTGCTTTTAGCTCTTTTTCACGCGCCTTTCTTGCCGCTTCCTGAACTTGATTAGCTCGACGCACTTCAACTAGTGCTCCTTCTAAATCGTTTTTCTGTAAGTAATTTAGTCCTAGATACAGGTGCAAAAAGCCAAGTTCGTAATCGGCGGGATGATAGTCTTGGAGATTGTCGTTCACTGCGAGAGAGCCGACGCTCGTTGCCGTGTCTGACACAGATATCGTCGCTCGATCTTGTTGGACACGTACGGCACGATCGCTGCTTTCTAGCGCATTCAAACTTGTCGGGTAATCTTCAGCAAGAAAAGAGATACGACCTTTTTCAAAATTGCCAAGTATCTCGCCACCCACTTCACTTGATTGAAGTTGTTTTGCTTTGGCATATTCCCCTGCAACAACGGCTTGATAAACTTCTTGATTCTGGTTGCTGTAATGGCTAAACAGATTGCCCGCAGATAAATTCGCGCAGCCAGAGGCCATTAAAGCCCAGCTCATCAGCCCTAACAGCTTTACACCTAGTTTCACATTTATCTCCACAAATGTGTCATTCGACAGGAAAAAGAAGTGGGTGAATCGCCACCCACTTTTAAAAGCTTAGCTCAATACCATTGGACCTAGAGGGCGGCCGCCTAGTAGGTGCATGTGAATATGGTAAACCTCTTGGCCACCATGTGGATTACAATTAACGATTAGGCGATAGCCGTCTTCAGCAATACCTTCTTCTTTCGCTAACTTTCTAGCAACAGTGAACAAACGCCCCATCATTGCTTCATCTTCAGCTTCTACATCATTCGTTGTTGGGATCAGTTTATTCGGAATAATGAGAATATGGCTTGGTGTGCGAGGGTTAATGTCGCGAAACGCAGTCACCAAATCATCTTGATAAAGGATATCGGCAGGGATTTCCTTGCGAATAATTTTACTAAAGATCGTTTCTTCCGCCATGAGGACTCCATTTTATAAACGTAATTAGACCCCAATTAGTATGCGCCAACCAAAAGCGGAGCTCAATAAAAACAGTGTTCACTTAACATTATTAATCAAATGCTAATTAACGAGGCTTTTTTTGTCGTGTGCGTCATAAAATGCGCGTCACAAACTGAATACAATCCAATGAATTTTGTTACTTTTTTAAGACAATTATTATTTTTATACCCAAGTAAACTCAAAAATGCTTGGGTAGCTTGTCTATTTTTGGGAGAGGAAACTCACTTATGCGAGGTTCAGTTATTAAAAGGATGTATGCCGGCTTTGCACTGATCATCATCCTATTTGCCGTCACAATTGCCATTATGATGGGAGGAATGAGTGATATTCACGGAAAATTTGGCACGGTATCTAAATCATCCCTACCGTTGGTATCGTTATCTAATCAAACCAGTGTTGAGCTGCTTTCTGCCGACAAATCATTTAAAGACTTCCTGACAACAGAGAATAAACAACGCATGGATGAAATGCGTCAGGAATTTGCTAGATCTCAACAGCGCTTCGAATCCACATTGGCTCAACTGAAAACCGCAAGCCAAATCTACCCTTCTCTTGCCGAACCGTTTTCACAGTTAAAAACGTTAGAGCAGAGCTATTTTACAGAAGCTCTAGAGGCCATGGACAACTACGAAGCAATGTTCGCGGCTCAAGAAGAAGTGCAAAAATCCTCACGCCGCTTCCAAAAACTGAATACCGAACTTTCGGTTGGTCTTAAAGAATATGTGGCAGATCAAACCAGCATTTCTGTCAAAGTCATGGCAAAGAGCTACTTTATCAAGTTAAAAGATGCCGAAGTAATTACCTCTGATGCCCTCGCCAGTTCCAACCCTGAGTTTGTTACGCAAGCCGTAGCTAAAAACCGCAAAGCAGTAACGCACTTGAATTACGCATTCCGCGGGTTGGTGACTCAGCTTCCTGAGCTAGAAAAAGCATTTGGCGAATCTGTAGAGCAATTTACTCGTGACGTCGGTATGCGTGGCGGTGTGCTAGACCAACATAATAATTACCTCAATGCTCGCGCCGCTTTGTATAACAATATCGCCAACCTAGCAAATAAAGTGGATTCAACCATGGCGATTCTTGAGCAATTTACGACAACCGCAACAGATAAGCTCAATGAATCATTGGCAGATGCAGGTGACATATATTCGGCCGGTGTAACGAAAGCCATCATCATTGGCGTTATTGTCGTTTTACTCGCGACAGCGATTGGCTACCACATCGCACAAAGCGTTCGCGAGCCGTTGACTCGTATTCTAAAAGTGTTAGAAGGCCTGACTGAAGGTGATATGACACAGCGTATCGATATTCGCTATAACAACGAATTCAGCCGTGTGAGTGGACACATTAACTCACTCGCCGACAACCTTCACGAGATCTTGGTGAAACTCAACGAAGCGTCAGAAAACCTATCGTCAACCGCGACAACCAACGAACGCACCTCTTCGCAAGCACAAATTAAATTGAGCTCTCAACGCGAACAAACGGCAAACGTCGCTACCGCGATGACAGAAATGTCTCATTCAGTGCAGGAAGTCGCGCAAAGTGCGCAAGGCTCGCTAGAAATGGTGCAACGCGTCGAATCTGCCTCTGAAGAAGGCAGAAATGTTATGAGCAGTAACATCTCAACCATTAATCAACTAGAAACACGTTTGAACGAATCGGTCTCCGCAGTTTCTGAGCTACAAAAGATGAGTGGTCAAATTGGGTCTATCCTTGATGTGATCCGCAACATTGCGGAGCAAACCAACCTACTGGCATTGAACGCGGCAATTGAAGCGGCTCGCGCTGGTGAACAAGGTCGCGGCTTCGCGGTAGTGGCAGATGAAGTACGAGTACTCGCATCAAGAACGACTCAATCAACCACTGAAATTGAATCCATGATCAGTAATCTGCAATCTAGCTCACAATCGGCAAACCAAGTCATACAAAGCTGTATGAGCGATATGGAGATGTCGGTTGAGCAAGCGTCAAAAGCGAACAGCTCAATGGAAGAGATCCAGGCGCTAATCATTGAGATCAGCCAAATGAGTACGCACATTTCACAAGCAGCAGCAGAGCAAAGTGAAACATCAACAGACATTGCTCGCAGCATCGAAGATATCAACAGCATCGCCGATGAAAGTTTCCAAGCCATGTCGAGTATCGCACAAACCAGTGAATCACTGACCCACTTGGCTCATCAGCAAAATGAATTGGTCCACCGCTTTAAGTTATAAATACTTTATAATTAAGAGCATTAATTAGTGCAATCAACTGTATAAGGGCGACTTTTTGTTAAGTCGCCCTTGTTTTTTGTCGGCCATGTCTACATATGATTAATAAGGCCAGCTCATCCCCTTGCACAACTCTTTTCGAGCGGCCTCATAAAAAGGAAAATCTATGGCTGTTCATGTTGGTATTATCGACCAAGACCCAGTGAGATTGGTCACTCCTCTATTAGATAATCGTACGCTAAGCACACATATCGTCTTCATCGGAGACAAGAGCCAGTTAGATATATTTGACCGACTGAGTGCCGTTTTAGCTCAACGAGAAATTACTTCTGAATTTTTTGAAATTCCATCCGCTGTTAATACATCTCTGATCAAACAAGCAATTCAAAAACTGGCAAAAGACCTTCATGAACGCGGCGAAGATGTAAAATTGAACGCGAGCTGTGGTCTTCGTCATCGCTTGTTGTCGGTGTACGAAGTTTTCCGTACCTATCGCTGGCCAATTTTTGTGGTTGAGCCTAGTAGCGATAAGCTTTGTTGGTTATACCCTGATGGCAAAGAAGATACCCAAGTCGAAGATCACATTACGATTGCAGATTACCTCACTATCTTTGGTGCACGCGGCGAGTTTCACCACGTTGATTTACCACCTCTTCTTGATAAAAAATTGTATGAACTTGGTGAACGATGGGCCTCAAATGCGCTTGAGCTTGGGCCAGGTCTAGCAACACTTAACTACCTTGCAACCACATGCCGCAAAGAACAAAAGCTTGATGTCGAGCTCTCCGAAAAACAGCAGGGCTACCGTGAGCTCAACATGTTGCTTTCAGATTTAGTAGAAGCAGAAATCGCCACCTATGAGAATGGCGTTTTAACGTTTGCAGATGAAGATGCTCGACGCTTTTCAAACGGTGAGTGGTTAGAAACTTTGGTTCACAGCACCGTGAAGCAAATCCAAGACACCATGCCGACGATCCAAGATCGATCGTTAAATGTTCAGGTTTATCGTAAACTTGGTGAAAGTGAAGTACGCAATGAGTTAGATGTCGCAACAGTTGTAAACAACAAGCTGCACATCATCGAGTGCAAAACCAAAGGCATGAGAGATGACGGCGACGATACTTTATATAAGTTAGAATCGCTTCGCGATCTATTAGGTGGCTTGCAAGCGCGCGCAATGTTGGTGAGCTTCCGTCCTCTTCGTCACAATGACATTACTCGTGCTGAAGACTTAGGGCTAGCCCTGATTGGCCCTGATGAGCTTAAAGATTTAAGAACGCACTTAACGGCTTGGTTTAAAGACGCGGGCGGTTCAGACGAGATATAGTGCCATTAAGAAAAGCTAAAATTCACAACGATAAAAAGCAGCATTAATGCTGCTTTTTTTATACCTAAATTTTAGCTGTACGCATTTCTATAAGTAGAAAAAAACCAGAGGTTAGCCTCTGGTTTTTTCTGTTTGTTTAAATGCCAACTATAGAGGCTTAAAGCATTTTACGCGCTGCTTCTACAACCACTTTAATTGAACGCGCTTCCGTTTCTTTCAGAGTTGAATGATCTGGAATCTCTTTTTGTGTACGGTTGATGATAACACCAGCCACACAACCCGCTTTTAAACCAGAGCTCGCACACATTGTTAGCAGTGTTGCAGACTCCATCTCGAAGTTAAGTACGCCCATGTCTTGCCATTCTTGCATAGAGCCTTGGAAACGCTTAACAACACGACCAGAGAACGTATCGTAACGTTCTTGACCAGGGTAGAACGTGTCGCTTGATGCAGTCACACCCATGTGAACTGTAGCGCCAGACTCTTCTACCGCTGCTTTCATTGCGGTTGCTACTTCAAAGTCAGCAACTGCTGGGAATTCCATAGGAGCAAAGTGTAGGCTCGCACCGTCAAGACGAACTGACCCCGTCGTTACGATCATGTCACCCACGTTTACATGCGGTTGAATTGCACCCGTTGTACCAACACGTAGGAAAGTGCGAACACCAAGCTGTGCCAATTCCTCAACTGCGATAGAGGTAGAAGGACCACCAATACCTGTAGAACAAACCACAACAGGTTTACCGTCTAGCTCTGCACGGTATAGCGTGTATTCACGATGGCTTGCTAGAAATACTGGATTTTCCATTTGTTCTGCGATTTTTTGAACACGCGCTGGGTCACCAGGAATGATCGCTAGAGTCGCACCATTAAGATCAGCTTCAGTAATACCTAAATGGAATACAGCTTGAGACATAAGTCGCTCCTTATTGTGGCTTATTTTATGAACAATAAGCTCATTAATCAGTTATTGGGTACAGATGCACTGTAGCGAACCTTTCACCAACATAGAGTGATCACAATCACAATGACAAAATGTAATGAAAATGAAATTTCAAACAAAACTGGTATTGATCACACTTTAAGGGGCATTAGATCATTTTGTTGCATAGCAATGCGTGATTTCAAGGACGAGAAAAACGTCTGATCGCATCAGGTGAATACGGTTAAAAAAAGCCCGATACACGAATGCCTCGGGCTATTAATGAGTGGGATCAATGGTTAGGTCAGTTATTTGATCTGCTTGGACTCAAAACGAAGTAATCTCAACGCATTCAATGTCACCAGTGCTGTTGCACCACTGTCGGCTAATACAGCAACCCACAACCCAGTTACACCAAGTAAACTTGTCACTAAGAATACACCTTTCAAACCTAGCGCTAACGCGACATTCTGACGAATGTTACTTAGCGTCGCACGCGACAGTTCTATCATGGCAGGTAGCTCAATCAAACGGTTGTGTGTTAACGCCGCATCAGCAGTCTCGAGCGCAACATCCGTACCGCCTCCCATCGCAATGCCGATACTCGAAGCTTTCATGGCTGGAGCATCATTGATACCGTCTCCCACCATCGCAACGGTATGTTGTTGTGATAGCTTCTCGACGTAATGCACCTTGTCTGCAGGTAACAAACTCGCTTTATAATCCAAGCCTATTCTATTTGCCATTGCTTCTGCACTTCTCGGGTTGTCACCCGTTAGCATCACCGACGTGACCCCAAGTTCCTTCAACATTGCGATGGCTTGCTGGGCATCTGAGCGCAATGTATCTTGCCATGCGATCACGCCAATGACCTCGTCATCGAAACGCACAATGACAACCGTTTTACCTTGTTGTTCCAACGTAACCACTTGCTCTTTGGCTTCTTGAGAAAGTGGAAAGTCTGCCTTTGAAGGCGTGACCACTTGGACCATTTTTCCATCGACGTAACCAGTGACACCAGAGCCTACTTGCGCGGTTTTATCCAACGCTTCAGGAATAGTAAGCCCCTGCTCTTGCACTTTGGTAACTAAAGAAACCGCTAGAGGATGACTTGAACCAACCTCGATTGACGCAGTTAGGCTAAGTAACTTGTCTTCATCCATATCAAAAGCAAAGACGTCAGTCACTTCTGGTTTACCTTGCGTCAGTGTCCCAGTTTTATCAAATGCGACAGACTCAACCTTGCCAAGCAACTCAAGCGCCGCTCCACCTTTGATCAATGCGCCCCGCTTAGCCGCTGCCGCCAAGCCAGAAGTGATCGCCGCAGGTGTTGAAATTACTAATGCACATGGACAAGCAATCAACAGCAGGGCGAGTCCTCGATAGATCCACGTTTCCCACGGTTGGGCAAATAGTAATGGCGGTGTAACGATAACCATCAGAGACACCAACATCATTAGTGGCGTATACCAACGGCTAAATTTATCAAGAAAGCGTTCTAATGGTGCCTTACGGGATTCTGCTTCTTCAATCAAATGAAGAATTCGGTCTATCGCATTCTCGCCCTGACGGGAAGTCACCTGTAAACGAACCACTTTATCGACAACCACAGCCCCGGCCATCACTTTGCCACCGGTTTGATGCTCAACGGGAACAGATTCTCCCGTTAACGCACTTTCGTCAAAACTCGCAAGCGCATCTTGCAAAACACCGTCGGCAGGCAAACGACCTCCGGGGGCGACTTCTATGATATCCCCTGGTTTAAGCTGAGCAGCTGGTACTTCTTTACGTTCACCATCAATTATTAAAATTGAATTTTCTGGGACTAAGTCCATTAACGCCTGGACACCGCTTCGCGCGCGAGATGATGCATATGCTTCTAACTTTTCACCAATAAGGAAAAGCAATAACACCATTGCGGCTTCGGCGGTTTCACCTAAATATAAAGCGCCGAGCGCCGCTACACTCATTAACGTTTCAATCGCAAAAGGCGTACCGCTACGCGCCAACTTAAATGCTTTGAGCGCGATTGGGTATAAACCAAGTAAACACGTCAAAGTGAATAACCAAGCGCTTATTTGAGGGTCGATCTTAGAAATTACTGCCGCAGTAGCCATTGCACCAGCAATCGAGAGAATTTGGATGTTGTCTCTTATGACGCCAAGCCAGCCTTTCTTTGTAGTGATTGGTTTTGGAGCATCCAGTGAAGAGAGCGGGAAACCCGTTTTTTGGGCTGTCTGCTCTATCGTAGCTATCAGCTCTAGACCATCAAAATCGACGACCAGTTTTTCTGTTGCAAACAAAACCTTGGCTTGGCTGACGCCTTGTAAAGACGTAATGGCTTTTTCAAGCTTTTGCGCACAAGATGGACAATCCATACCTGACACAAGCCAAGCGTTCCGAACGGAGGAATTACTCTCCCTTGTGGGATCGTCTTCCTCGCCTGTGTCAACGCTGCAGCCTCCTCCACTACAGCAAGAGCTTTCAGAAACATCAACACTGGCCTGAGAGATATTGAGCGAAGATTTTACTGGCGCACAGCATGACTCGCTTGCACCAAGCGGCACCACAGCTTTGATTTTGCTAGATTGGCAACCTTGATGTTTTGTACACATAATTTTTTCCTTATTGGTATCGGTGATTTACCTATTGCTAAGGATAAACCTTAGAGTAAGCTCCAAGGTCAAGATAAATTTGTACAGTTCGGCGATAGAAAATAAAAAAGACGCCGAAGCGTCTTTCCAAACCAGTTTAAAAGCAATATTCCGTAAAATTTAAACAGAGAGGTTAAACGGGATGCTTAAAACACTCATTTAATGTCATTCCGATGGCACGCAGCACGTCTCTTCTTGTGATAACACCAACCAACTTACCTTTGCCATCCACCACTGGATACATTTTCGGCTTTCCAACTTTCATCATGTCAGCCAGTTCAATTACTGACATTTCTGGAGAAACAGATAAAACATCATCATGCATACACTCTTGTACCGTATGTGTATCTTGGCAGTGATAACTTGTTTTCACCAACTTATCTAATAAGTCTTGCTCCGATAAAAACCCAACCACTTTTTCATTTTCATCAATGACAGGGCCACCTAGTGTGACACTTTGCATTACTTTGTTTAAAGCTGCCGAAAGTGACATATCTTTCGTGAAAGTCACCGCTTGCAACGTCATGTAATCTTTTACTTTTAATGAATGCATTCTTATCTCCTTAAGGGCATTTTATTGCGGCCTTTAGATAAGTGTCGCCTAATTTCCTGATTTTACTAAATGGAAAGGAGTAATTTTATTTATAGGCACAGCCTATTGAACTAAAACAAAATTAACTCACCGAACAACATTCACTGTATTTCGTTAAACGCAAGATTCAGCCAGGCTGATTTTTCTAGGCAATAAATACAACAAAGCCAGTCAAATTGACTGGCTTTGTTATTAAGTAATTGTTGCGTTAGCTATGTTGGCGGCGCATGTTGTCTAAAATAATGCCAGTCGCCATCGCGACATTCAGTGATTCGGCACCGCCAAACGCCGGAATCGTGATCTTATCTGTCACGAATTTTGCTGCGGCTTCTCGCACACCATGAGATTCGCTGCCCATCAACAAAATACCTTCAGCAGCGAAATCCGTTTTATGAACGCTCTCTCCTTCCAAAAACGCGCCATATACTGGCAATTTGGCGTGTTCCAAGTAACTTGGCAAATCCACCAAACTCACTTGTACGCGGCCAAAGCTGCCCATGGTCGCACTGATCGTTTTAGGATTATAAGGATCAGCACAATCTGTACTCGCAATAATGTGCTTGATGCCATACCAGTCTGCAACACGAATAATCGTACCTAGATTACCAGGGTCGGATACACCATCTAGCGCAATCATCAATCCTTTCGCTTGAGGCTCTTTTACACTCGGAATTTCAACCACAGCAATGGCCGCATTATTGCTCACAAGCGTGCTCGCTTTGGTCAATTCATCAAGCGATGCTTCAACACAATCAAAACGATTTAGCGTACCAGCATTTTGTTCGAGAAATGCCGCTGTTGCAAAAACCTGCTTCACCTTCAATGAACTACTTGCTAGCTCTAGTACGTTCTTTTCACCCTGAACTAGGAATAAGCCATGCGCTTTACGCTGTTTCTTTTGACCTAAAGCACGAAGCAGTTTTAATTGGTTTTTTGAAATCATTAAAGTATCCCAGGTGAAAATGGTTATTCGGCGAGCGTACCCTAAACAATCTTCACGAAAATTCGGTATCAAGCGGATGAGATTATAAATTATACCTAAATAACCTCAAGAAGCTTGATCATCAGAAGACGTTGAACACCAAGCGTAGCCAAAATAAAAGAAGGTTCAAAAACGAAAAAAGCCCTGCGATAACGCAGGGCTTTCAAAGGGTGGGACCCCAGCCACATCCCGGCACACAAGTCACACGCTGCGGCTGCTTCCTTCCGGACCTGACCGAGTTCACGAGCTATTGTTGCGAGAGGACCAGAGCCCCATAATTCTTTTCGAGAGGTCTTGCCTCAATCGATGGGGCGATTATTCAGTATCAGCTCTCATAATGCAAGAGCAAAAACCTTGAATTTCATCATTTCATTATCGTTTGGACAAAACTCGATCAATTCATTCCTTTATGATGAAACCGTACAGTCACGATAAGAGGAGTCGTGCCGTGAGGACTGCTTACTCATGTACATGTCTTCATCAGCCAAATGCATCGCTTGCTCTAAGCTCATGTGCCGTTCCCTTTTTGCAGAGAAACCAATAGAGATACTTATAGACTCCAAATCACTACATAATTTGCCTTTCACGTCGATTCTACTGAGCTCTCTCATTGCTCTAGTTAACTCGGCTTGCGTTGGATAACCCAGCAATATGAACTCATCCCCTCCAATTCGATAACATCTTCCCGACCAGACATAATGAATTTTTAGTGCCAGTAGTTGTAAAACTTCGTCCCCAGCGCGATGCCCATAAGTGTCATTGATTCGTTTGAAATGATTAATGTCTAAGTAAAGTATGGATAGATCTTTGTTTACTCCTTTTCGATACTTTACTTGCAACGCACGACGGTTCCTTAACCCTGTTAAGTTGTCAGTGTTCGATTGACGGTAAAGATAAAGCGAAACACAAATAGCAAACAATAATACAAAGATAAACACAGCTTGTGTTTGCGTCGCTAATCGAATCTCATATTCAAGTGCGGTACGCCAATCTGGGCGTACATCGTACTGAGCAATGATCTTATCAACTTCTAACATCGCTATCGCTCGACTGAAGAAAGGCGCAAGCATGGCTCCTTTTTCATTCGCGACCAATCCAACAGAGAGTTGTGACTCATAAAACTCGCCAATAGCGGTATCCTGCTCTATCGGAACCAGTTCACTGAGACGTAAAAAATGATTGAGCATCGCCGTATCCATCGGAATGTAATCGACTTCTTCATTTAATAGCCCCTGAATGAGCTCTTGTTGAGTACGATAACGTTTGAGTTCTTTTAGCGGTAACAGTTGCGTCATCATTTGATCGAAAAAGTCATCCTTAACCACGCCAATCCGCTCAGATATCAACTGTGAAACATGAGAGTATGTGCTCGGCTTGTAACCTAAACGCTTGACCATCACCGATGCTGGCGCGTAATGGGGCTTTGGAAAGTAGCTAAATGCGCGCCGCTCACGGCTGACCGTTAACGGCGCCAAAATTTCGAAATTACCTTGGATAAACTCATGGTACATAGAACCCCAGCTTTCACCAGGCTCACTAATGATCAAGCAGTTTAAAGCCAAGATCTCACAGCTTCTCAGGACTACATCAGCCGTCATCCCTTCGACACTACCATCTGCGTTGTATACAACATATGGAAAGATAGATTCGAGCTTAATCCGTATTGGTTCATTAAAATCAAGGGGCAATAAACGAATAGACTCACGCAACGCTGCTCGCCTTAATTCAAATTGATACTGGGAAATTTCTTCGCGAAGCTGCTTTTGCACCGCTTCTCCGTGAATAAACGTGGCGAACGTGTCCAACTCCTCAAGATGATGATCTTTTTTACTGATGATGGATACGGGCTTTATCGAAATCTGATCATTGAGCATCTTGGCGTCAAACCCCTCCATCAGCATCGGCTTGAGCTGGTTAATGGCATCGACAACGCCGTCCACAGCACCTGAACGTAGCAGTGTTACTGCTTGTTCGTGACCTTGATAAGAGATCTGTTCTAGCTCAGGGTAGTGTTGTTTAAGTAATTGGGCATAAACTGTATCTTTGGGGACGCCAACACGCGAAATGTCACTCAACGTCGAATCTTTTAAACCAAAGAGGTAGGTATATTCGATATTTGTTGGGCGGGAATAACTAAAACGTTGAGCACGTTCTTGTGTGTAAGTGATATTCGCAGCAAAGTCCGCTTCCCCATTCGCTACTGAATTTAGAATGGCATCAAAGCTGGAGTAGTTTACGTATTGAACGATAAAGCCAAACTCCTTTGAAGCAGCATTGAAAAGAACACGAGTGACGACATCATCCGCTTCAGTCGCGACTTTATAATGAGCAATTAAAGGGGCTTCGGCTTTTACATTCAAACTCAAGAGGCAACATGCAAAAAGCAACAGTGTTCGAGCAAAAGTTGTCATGACAAACTTATCTTAAATCAACCACTTATATTGTGGTTATTATTATTGGAAGTGTAGTAAATATGAAATGAAGAACATATACTAATCTCCATTTTGTTCCACAACCAATTCGATACTCTGCCGCACATGTCACTTTTTACCTGACTAAAAATTCATAATTCAGCCTGTTCATCGCTACTACGTAAAATATAGTCAGTCATCCAAGCCGTCCCTAACAAACAGATCCAAACCACGAAAACAGGGTTTGGCACATCCGCGGTCGGGCTGACGACTAAAGCGGCAAAACCCACAGTCGGCAATGTCCAACATAATAATTTGCTCCAACGAATGGTATGTTGAAGCTTCGCAAGTGCTTCCATTGACGCTAACATTCCCGTCAAACTTAACGCCATAAGAACGGCGTACGGTAGGCCTGCAATCCACAATGGGAGCAACAAAAACAACGGCCACCAGCTGTGTTTATTGGATGGCGTCCAATGCGCAGCCGACCACCACATCGCCATAACCGCAATGGTTTGAACCACTGTAACCCAAGCAGACCCATCCAGCTTACCGCCTTGCTGTGTGACCATAAGACCAACTTGCAGTGTAAGTACAATAAGACCAGCGGTGAGCAACACACCTAAAGAGCTTCTACGAGAAAATACCACCATTAAAAGTGGGAAAAGGATCAAAACACCAACCGACAAAGCAATTGGCTGCATTGAGAGTGTCGCACCAAAAGCCATCATCGCGCCCAGTAATACTAGGCCAGCGAACCCACCTTGTGGCAGAACCCACAGCGCGGGGATCATAAGTGCAAGAACGGGAATGTCACCCTCGCTCAAACTCATCGCCCGAACGCAGACAACAGCGAGTAAGGTCGTAACGAAAAATTGAAGTGTCGATAAAATCATAGCGCCTCCTGGCTTCCCCACCTACTTGGTAACTCAACGGCAAAAACTGGGATTGAAAGTCGTTGAGAGGGTCTAGATTCAAGCTTAGCTTGCGTTTGCTTCATGCTGTTTAAGGCTCATCAACCAACGACACTAAAGAACAGAAAATGTAATTCTTCAAAGTGAGTCGCTGGCAACACAAGGGTTAAGAACCGTTAGCAATATACAAGTCCAATGGTTTACCATTCCTTAGTAATCCAAAATAGACACTTTTGAGTATGGACCAATTTTTAGCGCAAATCTTTGCTGTAATTCACCAAATTCCAAAAGGAAAAGTCTCCACCTATGGGGAAATTGCAAAAATGGCCGGTTATCCGGGCTATGCGAGACATGTTGGTAAAGCACTGGGCAACTTACCAGAAGGCAGTAAACTCCCCTGGTTTAGAGTGGTAAATAGCCAAGGAAAAATATCTTTAAAAGGCAGAGACTTAGAGCGACAAAAAAAGAAATTAGAAGCAGAAGGGATTGAAGTATCGGAAGTTGGCAAAACTTCACTTAAAAAATACAAATGGCAGCCTTAAGCTGCCATTTTTTGTTCTCACTACGTCGTATTAACGTGTGCCAACTAGACGAATATCTAACTGGTGAGTTTGTGCGTCATCTGTAATAACACCGTTATGTGTGTCGCTGATAAAACGCAGCTTTCCATCTACCTCAATGCGAGCACGAACGCTGTAACGATGGTTTGGTTTGATTTCATTGCTATCGTAACTCAACTCAAAAGAAAGAGGAACTTGCTTACCTTCCGTTTCGAATGTCTGTTTCGCCAACACTTTTGCTGGCGCATCCGCCAAGGACACATCTTCTAACGCAATAGTAACCACTGCGTTTGGTGGCAAGGCAATCCGCTCGCGATAAGCCACTGTACCTGTAATCGTCTTCATTGACGCCTCTGTAGATTCCATTTCTGTATTTTGAGAAGTTTGGCAACCCAATAACGCAACCCCAAAGAGTAGAGAAGTAACAAGTAGTAGTGTTTTTTTCATATATTCCTCGAAAAGAGCATTAAACCGAAGCAATTATAGGTGTGGAATATAAAACTGTCTGCTTCCTGTCACTTTATTTGACAATAGTTTGACTGAGTTAGAATTTATCAAACAATTGATTTTGTTTCATAATTGGAACAATACTATTTCTAAGTTACTCAATAGTTCTTAACTATGCCACTTCACAAGAGTGAGGCTGTTGAGGTAACTTGGAATGAAAGACAACGGTGAGGAGACACAATGAGTAAACCACTACGAGAATTGCTCAGCCTACTACAACTCGAAAAATTAGAAGAAGGCTTGTTTCGTGGCCAAAGTGAAAACCTAGGTTTGCCTCAAGTTTATGGCGGTCAAGTAATTGGGCAAGCACTTTCTGCTGCGCGCTACACCGTTGAAGAAACACGCACGGTACACTCCTTCCATAGCTATTTTTTGTACCCTGGCGATCCAGAAAAACCTATTATTTATGACGTAGAAAATCTGAGAGATGGCCGTAGCTTTAGCACTAGACGCGTAAAGGCAATTCAAAATGGACGCCCTATTTTTTACTTAACCGCATCCTACCATGGCGATCAACCTGGGTTTGATCATCAAAAAGAAATGCCAGATATCCCTGGTCCAGAAAACTTTGCCTCAGAGAGTGAGCTCGCAAGCCATATTGCAGAATTTCTACCCAAACGCTTACGCAAAACATTTTGCGGGGAAAAGCCAATCGAAACTCGCCCCGTTACGGTTATCAACCCTTTGAAGCCCAAAAAAGCAGAACCCAAACAGTACCTTTGGATTCGTGCTAATGGTGAAATGCCAGAGAATCAGCTAATTCACCAGTACCTTCTGGCCTACGCATCCGATTGGGGATTCCTTGTGACAGCAATGCATCCACATGAAGTCTCATTAATGACGCCTAACTTTCAAGTGGCCACCATTGACCACTCTATCTGGTTCCATCGTCCGTTTAAGATGGATGAATGGCTTCTATATGCGATAGAGAGCCCAACGGCGAGCAATACTCGTGGGTTGGTCCGTGGCGAAATATACAACCAGCAAGGTCACTTAGTGGCGACCGCCGTGCAAGAAGGGGTGATGCGCTACACGAAATAGCTCGTGTTCGCTAGACGAAGAAAGGAGTGCTGTTCCGCACTCCTTTTTTAATGGGTATCAAACGATGATTAATTTGGTTGATACTTCATGTTAATAACCGACCATTCATACAATGTTCTCGGCTTTCCAAATTCGTTTCCGTTATGAATCATACCAGGTTCCAAATAAAAGCCACCAGGCTTACTCTCTAAAAACGATCCTTTATCACTTGGCAAAAATTCGCGTTGGCCGCGGCGATAAATAATCACAGGCGCTACTAACTCATACTCTACCTTTTCCATCTTCGAGTCATCAATTATTAAGAACCGAGTCATACGAATCGTGCTGCCGCTGGTACAGTATCCTGAGTCATCGTAGTCAATTGCTTGAAAAGGCTTGAGATCATCTTCGAACAGTTCTGATGTACATCCATCAAATCGAGCCACATGTACCCACGCAGCTTTTATTAGAGTTGGGTCATCGTTACCCACCGGCTTAAATATAAGCTTCGCAACCTTACCTTTGCCGTATAATTTCAATTCTTCGTCCGTTGGCTCACGCACTGAACGAACGTTCATCAAACCAAACTCACTTTCTTCTAAATTGGAAAATTCAAGCTTATTCAGAGTACTAATCAACACCGTTTGTTCTTTCTCAAACAATTCATATTGATCCGCAACACCTTTGTCAGCGAAGCTTATAAAAACCTGAACATTCTTACTTTCCAGCTCTTCGTAATCTCGAGATTCCCCTTCCGAAACGTCAAGAGAAATCCAACGTTTATTTATCGGTGGGAGGTCAAGTAATGTCAGCTCTTCCTTATTAACATCTAATGAAGCGACACCGTTAGTTGTTGAGCCGGATATTTGATAGCTGCGTTTTCCTATTGGTGTACCAAAATCTAGCTTAACCTTTTTAAATGGTTCAAATTCCACCTTCATTGTAGAAGTACTTAAACCAGGGTGCTTCGCTTTGTTAATAGTGCCATTTACGACGATTGTTTTAGCTTTGTAGTTGCGTCCAGTAAGAGTAACCTCTACTTGGTACGTGCCTGCGTGTAAAATCTTCAAGCGCCCCGTATCAGGGGAAACTAACTCTACCACAGGATCTTTTTGGTTAATAAGGCGGTAACTTGCCTTCGCAGTACCACCACTCATCACTGGTGAGATAATAGTACCCGCTGAAAAGTCTACGGTTGGATAAGCAATCGATACAGGGTTTGCGCCTGGTTTAATCGTGACCAAGAAACTGCTTTCACCCGGATTAACTTTATCGTCCCCCGCATCCGAAACAATAATTTTTGTGCTACCCGCGTTGAGAATTTTCATGGCACCCGTTTGGTTGTTTAAGGAAACCACATCTGTTGCTGCGTTGTCTTCAAATCGATAAGTAAGCTCCCCGACCACACCAGAGATTTCCGGCGCAAGAAATGTTTGGTCAACCTTCCAAATCTCTTCCACATCGGATTGAACTTCAATTCGACTCGGCG
This sequence comes from Vibrio sp. Vb2880, assembly GCF_033337975.1. Taxonomy (NCBI): domain Bacteria; kingdom Pseudomonadati; phylum Pseudomonadota; class Gammaproteobacteria; order Vibrionales; family Vibrionaceae; genus Vibrio; species Vibrio sp. Vb2880. Next base: position 10,066 of record NZ_JAWORT010000004.1, on the reverse strand, counting down.
CACTCAGAATTGTCACGTAGACTTTTTGATCAGGACCAACGGTATAATTCGCGCTCTCTTTTCTGCGCACAGTTAACGTCGCTTTACCCGCTTTATACACATGGAGACGTCCTTCACTAAAACCACCGACAACATCTGGTGCGGTGTTATCTACAATCTCAATTTGCTCGTCAGCACTCAAACCAAAATCACGGTGAAGATCAAAACTGTATTTGTTGCTGTATACAGCGTCATAATCGTGCGTTGCCATGGGTTGGCCTTCAGCCTTTGCAACTTTGATGACGACCTTAAATTGAATAGGTTGGTAGAACTCCCCACCATCGTCTTCAAACTTAAGGTCGTACTCACCCGCAGTCACTACCTCCAACTTGCCGTCAGTCATTCGTAAGCCATTAGGTAAGCTGCTAACTAGATTTACGTTACCTTTTTGCCCTTTAAACGCCAGAGGGATTGAAAGATTTGGTTGATAGGTAAGCGGCATTTCAATGTCTTTTATAACGGGATGAGGCGCGCGATTAACTTCAAGATCAAAACGAGTTTTGCTTGCAGGATAATTACGCATGTCATGCTCGTAAATTTCCACTTCAGCAGCACCAACACCTTTGATCAGTAATGCTTCACCATTTTCAGTTTTAGCAACAACGTCTTCACCACGAATGATTCTCAGCTCATAGTCACCGTAGGCGTTCGTCACCTTAGGGAAAATTCGTCCACCTTCCTCATAAGTTGTGACGATATCCGCTGCGCTGATTTCTTGACGCTTGCCTTGTTTTATATCCACAAAAAATTGCGCTGTTTGCTGTTTATCCAGAAACGCGTCGCTGTAAGTTGCAGTCGCTTCAACCGTTAATCGACCAACATTATGAACAAGAAGCAAACCCGTTTCAGGATCTAGCAACTCGGCCACCTTGCTGTCTGGTACGCTATTTATAATTTTGTAAGAAATACGTTGCGTTTGAGCTTTATCTAGACGCACTGGTTCTAACGTCAACCCTTCTCGATACTCGTCTTCAAGCAAAGCGAACTGTAATTGCCCCGGAGCTACTGCATGCAGTTTAACCGCAGCGCGAACTTGTTTCGGCAAGTAAAAGTCGTTACCTGAATCGGTAATCAGCACCGATGCCTGACCAACTGAACCTAATGAATATACCGAACCGTTCTCATCAACACGAATCAAGTTATGACCACTTTCTACCTCATAACTCAGTTCGCCTTTTTGGCCACGGACGATCAACGTTTTTCCTTCTGACTCAATCGCATTGAAATTCAGATCACTCACTGAAAGTTCAGTATTGATGCCTCGCTCTACAGTGACAGAAAATCTTGCTTCAGAAGATTCATAAGCAGAGCTACTATCTGTAGCAAGAATAGTCGCCGTTCCTGGGCGCAGAATTTGTAGTATTCCTGAGTCATTAATTTTCACGACATTTGGCGGATTAGAGTCAATGACTTGGTAAGATACCGACCCATGTACATTGCTCAGTTTTGCTTCAGTAACCGTTCCCACTCCTTCAAACTTCAATACCGTGTCTTCAACTTTTAATTGCGGACGGTTCTGCTTTGTTATCGTAGTTGGTGTCTTCGTATTGTTCGGCTTAGAGTCTCCCCCACCGCCACAGCCAGCGAGTAAAGCTGCGAGAAAAAGCAAATAGTAATTTCTGTTCATTTTTAGTAATACTTTGTTACATACAAGATGGGGCGATAATAATACGATGTTTTATTAATCACTATCCCCATTTTTGAGTACTTTATTACTTAAGTAATTGCTACTGTATTAATCCTAAAAACAAATACTCAAAAATAGCGACCAAATTACATGAAAAAACAAAAAGCAAACGTTTAAATCAAACTCTTCCATTAATTTAGTAAAAATTAATATTCAATAAAATAAAACATGAAAAAGAAAGAGAAAAAATTGCGTTATTTTTTCTTTCATTATGATGTACAGGATTAATGGACTGTAAAAACAAATGGTTAATGAAAAATAGAAGAGAGAATAAATATCGTTTATATTTATAAAAATCTGGTAGGAAATAGTTTTAAAAGCATAATCAAACTACCTTTTAACATTTAAAAAACTAAAAGGTAGAATTAACATTAGATAGAATTCTTATAGGGCGAGCTATTTTAGGATTGGTAACTCTGTTGTGTATTTAATGGACTCCATAGCAAATGTTGAAGTCACATTAGATAGCCCTTTTACGCTATTAACTAACCGCTTATAGAATTCGTCAAAACACTTCATATCTTTGACTAGTACTTTCATCATGTAGTCATACTCGCCAGCCATACGATAAAACTCCATTACCTCAGGAAAGTCACTCACAGTTGTAACAAAATGGTGATACCAACCTTCGGAATGATCAATCGTTTTTAACTGAACAAATGCAATGAAAGATAGCTCGAGCTTTTCTGCACTTAACAACGCCACGCGTTTTTCGATGTAGCCCTCTTCTTCCAACCTTTTCAAGCGCTTCCAGCATGGTGTTGTAGTAAGATTGACTCGCTCAGCCACGTCATTTAATGACAAGGTGCTGTCGGTTTGTAGTAAAGCAAGTAGCTGCTTATCTATTCGATCTAAACTCATTTCTATAAAACCCATAAAATGTAGAAAATTTTTCTACAGATATCTTTATTAAGAGTAACAATAGCAAAGTTTTTCTCGAAAATTATAGATAAATTATCCCTATCTAATACTTATCTATCGATTTCCCAAGGAGAGACGCCATGTGTACTGACCACAATTGGATCAACAATGCAGTGCGTAAAATTGAAGCAGACTTCCAACGTTCTGCTGATACTCACTTATTTAAACTCGAACTACCTTCTCTTGATGGTATCGATATCTATCTAAAAGATGAGAGTACGCACCCTACAGGCTCTCTTAAGCATCGATTGGCGCGCTCATTGTTTCTTTATGCTATTTGTAATGGATGGATTGGTCCTGAAACCACTGTAATCGAGGCGTCCTCAGGCAGCACTGCCGTTTCGGAAGCGTATTTTGCGCGTTTACTTGGCTTACCGTTCATTGCTGTTATGCCGAAAACCACCGCACGTAAAAAGATTGAACAAATTGAGTTTTACGGTGGTAAAGCGCATCTTGTAGAGCGCTCAGATCAGATTTATGACGAGTCTCGACGCTTGGCTCAAGAGCTAAATGGTCACTACATGGATCAGTTTACTTATGCTGAACGTGCGACTGACTGGCGCGGTAACAACAACATCGCGAACTCTATCTTTAGCCAAATGGAGTTAGAAGATCACCCGATTCCTAGCTGGGTAGTGATGAGCCCTGGAACAGGCGGCACATCAGCAACCATTGGCCGTTTTATTCGTTACCAAAAGTACGACACCAAGCTTTGCGTGGTAGACCCTGAAAACTCAGTGTTTTACGACGCTTTCCAGTCAGGAAATCACTCATTGAAAGGTGATACTGGCAGCAAAATTGAAGGTATCGGGCGACCACGTGTCGAACCAAGCTTTATTGCTGGTGTCATTGATGAAATGCGCAAAATTCCAGACGCAGCCAGTGTGGCAACTGCCCATTGGGTATCTCAGCTGATTGGGCGTAAAGTCGGCGCATCAACAGGCACCAATCTTTACGGCGTGCTGCAATTGGCTTGTGAGATGAAACAACGCGGTGAGAAGGGTTCTATCGTGACGCTTCTATGTGATTCTGGAGAGCGTTACCTAGATACGTATTATGACTTAACATGGGTAAAAGAGAACATCGGCGATATTCAACCTTACTTAGCTCAACTCGAAGTCATTCAAGCAAAAGGTTGCGTTGAGCCAGCTTGTTGCGGCTCAACTAACGCTTAACGTGCAAACTGGACTTTAAAAACAGCCCAACTTCATGCGGGCTGTTTTTATCGCTGGGTTTTACTTTTTCTGGCGCGCTTCAAACGCAGCCAATTGTTCTGGCGTTGCCGCTGGTTGATGATTTTGTTTCCATTCATCGTAAGTCATCCCGTAAACACGTTCGCGAGCGTCATCAATATCTAAATCCAAACCGAGATTTTCAGCCTCAGATTTATACCATTTGCTAAAGCAGTTGCGACAGAAGCCCGCAAGGATCATCAGGTCGATGTTTTGTACGTCTTTGTTGGCATCTAAATGCGCCAATAAACGGCGAAATGTCGCCGCGTCTAACTTATCTTGTTCTTCTTGAGTCAAGTTTTTGTATTTGAATTCAGCCACTTTCCTTTCCTTCTCTCTTATTTAACTAGCTTTCGTCACCATATCTAGTTAGTCGGTAGTCATGAGTAAGAAGTATGCTTTAGCGCAACAATTCCCATTCTAAAATCACTACCTTTGATAAAAGCTGATATGATAATTACCATCCATCCTATTGATTAAATTAACATTTAAACAAATCATTACAACGGTCTTTTACCAAGGTTATCGTCTAGTTATGAAAAACGCCATTCTATTATTGTCTGCCTTGACCATTAGCGTGCCAACTTTAGCTGCTCAAGAACAAGCTCATCAATCTTATTTTTATCTGGGTACTGGTAACGTTGGTTTTGATACACCGTACTTCGGCTCGGATAGAGACAATGAGTGGTCAACACCACATATCACAGTTGGCTGGGGTTACCATGTAAACCAATACCTCGCGTTTGAAGGGGTTCTGCGCTATTCACAAAATGAACTTAAGAACGATGCTCTAAAAACTGACTTAGATCTTCACTATTACCAAGCAGGTATGTCTGCTGTTGTAACAAGTGATAACTTAGGCGATACGCCGCTGTCACTGTTTGGTCGCGTAACTGCGCTTGGCACTCAAGCTGAAATGTATGTTCCAAACGAACAAAAAGTCACAGATGATTCAGGCGCACTATTCAACATCGGTGCTGGTGTCCATTGGGATATGAGCAAAGATATCTGGTTACGCGCAGAGTACATTTATAATGTCGCGGATATGGGTTTTGAAGATTTTTACGACAGCTACGAAGGTGTACAAATCAGCCTAGGGAAACGCTTCTAACATTAGATAGCACCAAGTTTCCATAATTGAAAAACAAAGAAGCCGAGTGTTTTACCTCGGCTTCTTTTAGATTCTATAGTATGTCGTCATTTACTGAACAGAGAACGTTTCTGTTGCCTCTTTGTTCACATGGTTGCTTGGTTGACCAGCATCGAGAGAATGCAAAATACCATCTTGACGATCTTTTAATGCATTCGTCAACGTTGGAAGTGCGGTAGTTGCTAGCAACGCCATAACACCCGCAACTAAAACCATTTCGACCATGTAACTACCACGTACTTTTTTCAAGGAAACACCTCAATAATAATAGGCATAGGCTGCTTTCCTAGCATTAAACCTAACAAGATCCAACATTCAGTCAAAACGATGAGCGAGTCCTGTGCCCCTCGAAGAAGTGGCGAAATAATAAACAAAAATAATCATTAAATCTATAAGTAATCACTATCTATATAAAAAAACACCGAACAAAAATTGCCCGGCGTTTTCAATCAAAGCTTTACGTGCTACTGCTAGGGGTGGGCAACACGGCCCTTCGTATCATGGCTAATTGCTTTGTTTAACTCTGCTTCTACATGACCTGGTGCTTGTGTTTTCGCCGAAATCAATCGGTACATTGCCGGGATAACAAACAAGGTCACCAATGTCGCAAACCCCATCCCGAAAAAGATTACCGTACCCACGGCAATACGGCTCTCATAACCCGCCCCTGTCGATACGATCAACGGAATTGCGCCAGCAAGTGTGGTAAACGCAGTCATCAAGATTGGACGTAGACGTCGCGCAGCTGCATCAATGATCGCTTTTTCAAACCCAACGCCACGATCACGTAGCTGATTGGCAAATTCTACGATCAAAATACCGTTTTTCGTCACCATACCAATCAACATGATCATGCCGATCTGGCTATAAATGTTCATACCTTGGCCCATAATAACCAAACCAAGGAAGCCACCAAATACACCCATCGGCACCGTAAACATGACCACTAACGGGTTTACGAAGCTTTCAAACTGAGCCGCCAACACGAGATACGCCACTAGTAGTGCCAATGCAAACACAACAGCAACACTCGCTTGGTTCTCTTTAAAGTCTTTCGACTCCCCCGAATAGCTCACCGAAATGTCACCCGGTAAGTTGTCGATGGCTTCCTGGTCTAGGTAATTCAGCGCATCTCCTAATGTATAACCTTCCGACAGGTTGGCAGTAATAGTGATGGACTTCTGTTTGTTGTAGTGAGAAAGACGAATAGAGGCCGCCACTTCTTCAATTTTTGTGACCGCATCTAACGTCACTAGCTGACCGCTATTCGTACGCAGATAAATCTGACTTAAATCTGCAGCATTATTAAAGCTATTTTCATCACCGCGAAGATACACATCGTACTCTTCGCCACGCTCAACATAAGTCGTTTCGCTTTTACCACCGAGCATGATTTCTAGGGTGTCAGAAATGTCTTGAACACTGACTCCTAGCTCTGCGGCACGCTGTCGGTCAACTGTAACCAATAACTCAGGCGTTTTTTCCGAGTAATCTATCTCTGCTCCTTCCATCATTGGTGATTCTTCTGCTTTGTTCTTTAGCATTTCAGCCCAAACAACGAGCTCACCGTAATCAGAGCCGCCTAATACGAACTGAACTGGCTCACTCGAACCACCTTGGAAACCTGGCATAAATGGGAACACTCGAACATCTGGGATACCTGCCAATTCTTTCCGTACTTTGTTAAGGGCTTGCTGAGCCGTGATATCACGTTCGTTCCAATCTTCTAGAATCATGATCACAAAGCCTGTCTGGTCTCCTGCCTGGCCACCAAACGCTGGCGTTTGGATGCTGAATGACTTCAGATAACCTTGCCCTAGTAATGGCATCAATCGGTCTTCGACAATATCCATATTGGCTGACATACGATTGTATGACGTAGCATCTGCACCGCGCACAAACGCGAATATCACACCGCGATCTTCTTGTGGGGTCAGTTGGGCCGGTACCTGATTCATCAAGAAATAGCTACCGCCCAAACAAGCTAGAATCACCAGCGGAGCAGCCCAACGTACTTTCAATGCGCCTTTCAATAATGCGCGATAGCCACTCTCAAGCTTGCTAAACAAGTGATCAACCGCTTCATTGAATCGATTTGGTTTTACATTCGCTTTCAAAATCTGACTACCTAATACAGGAGTCAGCGTCAGGGCAATCAAAGAGGAGAATATGACAGACATAGCCAGCAATACAGAAAACTCTGTAAATAGTAGACCTACCATGCCATCCATAAAGGAGATCGGTAAGAACACCATCACCAGCACTAATGTTGTTGCTATAACAGCAAAACCAACCTCTCTGGTGCCTTTATATGCGGCGAGTAATGGCGATTCACCGCGTTCAATATGGTGGAAGATATTCTCTACAACCACAATTGCGTCATCCACCACCAAACCAATCGATAATATCAACGCCATCAAGGTGATCAAGTTGATAGAAAACCCAAAGTAGTACGCGGCAATGAACGAAGAAATCAGAGAAACAGGCACCGTAACCGCAGGAATTAAGGTTGCACGCGCTTGGCCGATGAAAATGTACAACACCAAAATCACCAGGCCGCCTGTGATAAATAGCGTGCTGTACACCTCTTCGATTGAACGCTCGATAAATACTGTCGCGTCGTAATCTATCGCAAGACGTGTACCTTCTGGTAAGAACTTCTGGATGTTATCGACTTCAGACCTAACCAGCTTCGCTACTTCTAACGGGTTTGCGTCTGACTGCGGTACCACACCAAGACTGATGTTTACTACACCATCACTTTTGAAGGTTGAGTTTTCGTTTTCTGCACCAATGAAGACATCTGCTACATCTTTTAAATAGATAGGTGTATTGTCGCTTGCGCGTTTAATGACAAGATATTGAAAATCTTCAGGCGTGTTATAAGTACGAGCCGTACGCACGGACATTACTGTTGAGTCGTTGCGAACTTCACCACCTGGGCTTTCTAGGTTCTCACTTCGTAAAGCTGATGTAATGTCCGAAGCTGTAACTGAACGTCCAGCCATTAGTTCTGGCTTAAGCTTCACGTACATGACCTTGTACAAACCACCGGAGAGATCAATGGAGCTAACCCCAGAGATCAGGCTAAAGCGGTCCATCAATACACGTTCGGCATAATCGGTTAATTGAGTACGGTCCATCTCTGCAGAACTGAGATTGATGTAGAGCGACGCCTCTCCCGAGCCATTATTCTTATAAACAATAGGGTCATCCGCTTCATCAGGTAGCGAGCGCTGAGCACGAGCTACGGCATCACGCACGTCGCTCACACCTGTGTTGAGATCGTAACCTAGCTCAAACGTGATCGTGATACGCGACATGCTGTTACGAGTAGTGGAGCTAATTTCATCAACCCCACTGATCCCAGAAAGCTGGTCTTCCAAAACGGAGGTAATTTGGCTTTCAATAATAGTCGCCGATGCACCCTCATAACGCGTACTGATAGAAACGACAGGGCTTTCTATATCAGGCATTTCACGAACGGCTAATTTGGTGAATGACACAAAGCCAAACACACACAACAGCATGCTCAGAACCAACGCCGCGACAGGGCGTTTAACTGAAACGTCGGACAGTAACATTAGTTTTCTTCCTCATCCGATTCACTGTCATTGCGTGTCACATCCGTGGTGTTCGATTTTAGTGGCGCGACAATTTCTTTCACTTCGACACCATCACGCATGTTAACAATGCCTTGAACCACAATCTTGTCACCAATCTCAACACCAGATTCGATCACCACCTCGTTACCAACACGAGCACCTAGCGACACTTCTTGACGAGTAGCTTTGTTATTTTCATCAATTACATATACAAAACGTTTAGTTCCGGAGTATTCAAGTGCTTGAACAGGAATGATTGGCGCCTTAATAGCAGGAAATGCTAGTGAAGCGTTCATCAACATGCCCGGCTTCAATTGATTTTCTGGGTTATCAAACTCAATACGCACGCGAAGATTCAGTGTTTCGGCGCTGATACGCGTATCAATACCTGTGACTTGACCAGTAAAGATCTGGCTACCCCATGCACTGGTTTTAGCGATGACTTCCATACCAATAGAAAGCATCGATAAATAGCGCTCCGGTACTTGTAAATCCAGTTCCATGACGGAAAGATCATCCAACGTCAAAAGTTCAGTACCCGCACTGACCATTTTGCCGCGGCTAAAATCGATAAAACCAACAGTGCCAGAAAATGGAGCAGTAATATGGAGATCAGCTAAATTGGCTTGAGCAGCATCTAGCCTCGCTTGTGCTATTTCAACACTGGCTTTTTGTGCATCGATTTCAGTTTGAGTAATCGCATTCCGCTTAACCAAACGTTGGAACTCTTTTAACTTACGCTGTTCATCTTTTAGATACGCCTTTGCCTCAATCAAAGCGGCTTGAGCCTTATCGTCATCTAACTTAATTAATAACTGGTCTTGCTGAACATTTTGATTCGCTTTAACAGCGATTTGATTCACTTTGCCGGCGACTTCCGATGCGACAACCACAGACTCCGCTGCCTTTAATTTGCCGATAAGAGTTAAGGATTGATTGATCTCGTGCGTTTCTACTTGTTCAGTCACAACGGTAACCGCTGAGCCTCCTCGCATCGCAGCGCAAACCGATGGAGAACTCAGTAATATAGAAAGCGTTAAAACAGATAACGATAACGTGGCTTTCATGCTCATGATATTGACTTCTAAACGAATAAACTTATGTCATTAAACTGCTTACAGTTTATCAGTAGATACGGTGTTTAACGTCAAGTAGTGTAAATTCAAGTAAAAAGCGCGCTTCTCTTCTGTTCAAAGGACAAACAAAACGCTGACTTTCTACCATCTTTGCCCAAAAAGACAGCATTCAACGTAAAAACGTAAGAAAAACGCTTTACAGCCTGAGCGAGTTTGCTATGATTCGCTCCGCACTTGGGAGATGAGTTGGGAAAACATCTTACTAAGTATAAAAATCCTCTGGAGGGGTTCCCGAGTGGCCAAAGGGAGCAGACTGTAAATCTGCCGGCACTGCCTTCGATGGTTCGAATCCGTCC